>JBCDGJ010000152.1:0-12218 GCA_038757945.1 Pseudomonadota bacterium | reverse complement strand
TGGCGGTGTCGGTTGCGCGCGCAACCGCGCTGCTCCGCAGCTCATCGAGCAAGGCCTGCGCCTGCGCTTCGAGCGCCTCCGGCGACAGCCGGTCGGCTTCCCGCAGCCGCTCCCTGCTGATCCAGGCGATGCCGGGCCGCAGCAGCCAGTCCGGCAGCAGCCCGCGCTCGGCACAGCGAATCAGCAACTGAATCATCGGCAATACATCACTCGTGGTCCTACGTAGCGCACAAGCTTAAGGAATCGGGCGCCGCAGTTGGGAGTAATCCGCCGGTAGCGGACCGTTCTCTGCTCGCCACGTCATTCCCATGCCGGTGCGGTTTCGCTAGGCTCGGGGCACAGGTTCCGGGGATGAGCTTATGAAGATCGTCAAATGGCTGGTGCTGGTTCTTCTGGCCCTCGCCCTCCTTGTCTTCGCCGCCGAATACTATGCTTCCGAGTCCGGCGAGGTCGTTGTGCTGGAAACCCGTGACGCTGACGGCAACCCGATGGAAACACGGCTCTGGGTCGTCGACTACGACGGTGACCCCTGGTTGCGGGCAGGCTCTGCCGGATCGGGCTGGGCCGAACGGATAACCGCAGCCGAGACCGTGGCCGTTACCCGGAACAACATTCGACGCAGCTACCGGCCGGATCCCGATCCCGCGGCTCGTGAGGAAGTCAATCGCCTCATGGCAGAGAAATATGCCTGGCGTGAGCAGCTGATCGGCACGCTCGTCGGCGGTCGCGACCAGTCGCTGCCCATTCGTCTGCGGACCGCCCGTGACTGAGCAGCTTGCGAACGAGGAGCTGCGGGTGCTCGGCTGCCTGCTGGAAAAAGCGGTGACGACCCCGGAACAGTACCCGCTGACGCTGAACGCGCTGGTTAACGCCTGCAACCAGAAGTCGAGCCGCGAACCGGTCATGCAGCTCACGCCCGGCCAGGTTCAGGCAACTGCGCGCCGGCTCGCGGAACGGCATCTGGTCGTGATCGAGGAGAACTTCAAGAGCCGGGTCGAAAAGTACCAGCATCGCTTCTGCAACACGCCCTTCAGCGATCTTCAGCTCGAACCACCGGCCTACGCGGCGCTGACGCTGCTGTTTCTGCGTGGCGCACAGACCCCCGGCGAGCTGCGCGCGCGCAGCCCGAGGCTGCATGCCTTTACCGACAACGGCGCGGTAGAGGAATGCCTGCAGGAGATGATGAGCTACGAGCGCGGCGCTCTGGTCGTGCGCCTGCCAAAGCGCAGCGGCCGCCGGGATTTCGAGTACCAGCACTGCTTCGGCGGTGAGCTGCCCGCCGGCGCGACCACGGAGCCCGGGCCGCGTGCTGCCGCAGAGCCGAACACTGCGGAGTCGTCGGTAGAGAACCTGTCAGCGGAGGAGCTGCAGCAACGGATCGCAACGCTCGAAGCCGAGCTTGCGGTCCTGAAAGACCGGCTGCGCGGCAGCTGAACAGCCAGCGGGCAGCCCGTCTACAAGGAACCTGCGCCAGCCGGAAGACCGACGCAGGCTGAACCGTCCTAGAACTGGTTCATGGTGTTGGCAGCACCACCGGCAAGCAGCGCTTTCTCACCCAGGAAGTACTCCTTGTGATCGTCGCCGATGTTCGAGCCGGCAAGATCCTGGTGCTTGACCGCGGCGAGATCCCGACGGATTTCCTGCCGCTGCACGTCGCGCACGTAGGCCAGCATACCGAGGTCTCCGAAATAGCCTTCAGAGAGCCGGTCGGTGCTCAGCGCGGCCGTATGATAGGTCGGCAGCGTAATAAGATGATGGAAGATCCCGGCCTCCCGCGCCGCATCGGCCTGGAAGCTGCGGATCTGCCGATCGGCTTCTACCGCGAGCTCCGAATCGTCCAGCTTCGCATCCATGAGGCCCTTCTCGAAGTGTGCCGGATCCGGGTACTCCGACACGTCTTTACCGGCGGCTTTCCAGTCGGCGTAAACCTGCTCGCGGAACTTCAGCGTCCAGTTGAAGGACGGTGAGTTGTTGTAAACGAGCTTGGCATCCGGCCGCTGCTTGCGGATCTCGTTCACCATACCGGCGATCTGCTCGACGTTCGGCTTCTCGGTTTCGATCCACAGCAGATCGGCACCGTGCTCAAGGCTGGTGACGCAGTCGAGCACAACGCGATCGAAGCCGGTGTTTTCCCGGAACGCATAGAGGCCATTGTCGAGCCGCACCGGATGATGCAGCTTGCCATCCTTGTGGAAGGTGACGTCGCCTTCCTTGAGGTCGGAAACGTCCCGTACCTCATTGGTCTCGAGGAACGCGTTGTATTTGCTGCCGAGATCACCGGGCTCTTTGGAAACCGGAATCTTCTGTGTCAGGCCGGCGCCGAGCGAGTCGGTACGCGCGACGATGATCCCGTTATCGATCCCGAGCTCGAGGAATGCGTAACGAACCGCATTAAGCTTGGACACGAAGTCTTCGTGCGGCACGGTGACCTTACCGGCCTGGTGACCACACTGCTTGGCATCGGAAACCTGGTTTTCGATCTGAATTGCACAGGCACCGGCTTCGATCATCTTCTTGGCGAGCAGGTAGGTTGCCTCTTCGTTTCCGAAGCCGGCATCGATGTCGGCAATGATCGGGACCACGTGCGTTTCGAAGTTGTCGACCTGGTCGACGATCGGCGCAATGTTCTCACCCTTGGCACGCGCTTCGTCGAGCTCAACGAAGATGTGGCGCAGCTCGCGGGCATCAGCCTGCTTCAGGAAGGTGTAGATCTCATCGATCAGCGCCGCCACCGACGTCTTCTCGTGCATGCTCTGATCCGGCAGCGGCCCGAACTCTGAGCGCAGCGCAGCAACCATCCAGCCCGACAGGTACACGTAGCGACGCTGGGTGCTGCGCTGGTGCTTCTTGATCGCCATCATCATCTGCTGCGCGACGAACCCGTGCCAGCAGCCGAGGGATTGGGTGTAGTTGCTCGAGTCTTGATCATAAGCGGCCATATCGCGACGCATGATGTCGGCCGTGTACTGGGCGATTTCGAGCCCGGTCGAGAAGCGGTTCTGCATACGCATCCGCACAACGTTTTCGGGGCTGATGGCGGCCCATTCGCGCTTCTGCTGAAGCTGAGCTTTGACTTCTTCGATCTGCTGGAGATATCCGGTCACTGTTCTGTTCCTCGACCCTGACGTAGAGGCGCCGCACGTTACCAGCAGCCTCAGCAGAAGAAAACGGAATATCTCAAAATCAATACATTCCAGTTAGGCAAGTACCGGGAGTGCCAGCGAAGGCGGTTAGTCACGCCGCTCGGCCAGCTCGGCGACAGCGGCGCGCGGCTACTAGCAGCGGCTGGCCCGCCCGGGAGAACCGACCCGCGCGGCTAGCCCGGCGGCTCATCCGGGGCCGGCTCCGGCGCCAGACCATAGCGGTCATTGAGCCAGGGCTTCACCCAGCGATCGAAAGCAATGAAGCCAGCCAGCAGGGGCAACAGACCCCAGGAGCCGAGCCAGCTCAGCAGCTGCAGCGGCCACAGCAGCGCACGGATGAAGTTCCAGGGGGTATCGCCGATCAGGCGGATGAAGCCCTCGAGCACCTGGCTCGTCACGAAATCGACCGGGCCGGTGGCCTCAATCAGGTCCTGAAGCAGCGACACACCCTGCGCCCCCACAAAAAAGACCACGAAGCCGAGACCGTAGAAGCCGCCGCCGCGCACCCGCCACATTTTCAGCAGCGACTCGCGCAGCCGCTGCCGCAGCGGCTCGAGCGCACGCTGCAGATCACGCTTATCAGTCAACGGTACTGCACTTCCCTTATCTGCCCGTGCGCTTCGGCCGTGGCGTTACATTTGCCGGACAGCGCGTTATGGTCCAAGCCTGCGCCGCCGCCAATTCCCTGCAAGCTTAGCGCCGGGCAGCTGGAAATCTCTAACGGGGAGGCACGCTTTGGATCGTTTTCTGCCACCCGCTGTCAGGAGCGGCGGCGCTGACGACCTGCGACGCGGCCGGCTGCTGTTGATCGCCCTTGGAATGGTGCTGGCCGTTGCCGTACCCACGGCCGCACTGCTCTGGTTCATGGCACTCATTCCCGAGGCCCAGAACGTGTTGCTGGGCGTTATTCCGACGCTGCTCATCGCACCGCTGCTCTGGTCAACCGGCTCTGTTCGATTCTGCGCCCACGCGCTGGTGCTGCTCATCTTCATACAGATCATCTATACCACCAGCGACGACAACGCCTTCGCACTGCCAACGCTGGTCAGCCTGCCCGTCATCGCCTCCGCGGTCGCCGGGCGCTGGCATGGCGTGCCCTGGGGCCTGATCATCGCCGGAGCGACCATCGCAATCGGCCTCCGCTACGGGGCTGAGGAAACGACGCTCTACGGCCTGTGCTGGGTGACGGCCATCCTCGCCATCGCCCTGTCGATCGCCATCTGGATCATCGAGGGCAGCCGGGAACGCGCCAACGGCAGGGCTGAAGCAGCCCGGGCGGCGCTGGAACTGGAGCACGAGCATGCGCTCGAGCTCGAGCGTTACCGAAGCGTCGGCTCGCTCGCGTCGACCCTGGCTCACGACTACAGCAACCTGCTGATGGTGATCTCCGGTTTCAGCGAGACGCTCCCGGACAGCCCGAACCGGCACGGCATAGAGAAAGCCGTGCGCTCTGCAACACAGCTGACCCGCAGGCTGCTCGCATACAGCAGCATTGCCGAGCAGGCTGACCGGCCCGCGCCGGCGGTCCAGGACCTCCGGCAGCTGCTGTTGGACAGCAGCGCCGGGCTGCAGTCCCGGGCCGGCCAGCACCGGACGGTGCGGGTCGACCCCGGCTCCGCATCCAACCCCGCGGCCATCGAACCGGTGCAGCTTGAACAGATGTTGCTGAATCTGGTCGGCAACGCAGCAGACGCCAGCCCGGAGGACGGTCTGATCGAAATCGTGCTGGAACGCATCCATATCGACGAGGTTGAAGCCCGCGCACTGGCACTGACCACCGGCCCCTATCTGCAGATCCTCGTGCGCGACCGGGGCGTCGGCATGAGTGCTGAAATCCTGGCTCGGGCCTTGGAGCCGTTCTTCACCACCAAACCACCCGCCGAAGGTTCAGGCCTCGGGCTGGCGAGCACCTTTGCCGTGGCGCGGTCCCTGAACGGCACGCTGGCGCTGAACAGCACACCTGGTGCGGGTACTACGGCCCGGCTTCTGCTGCCCGCGGCATGCACCGCGACCAGGCCCGCTGTACCCGCCGATCAGCAGGTCACGGCGGACGCTCCGCCGCTCGGCAGCACGGATCGGTAAAGCCAGCAGCGACGCGTCAGGTCAACCGGCCGGGCGTCGGGCCACCAGGCGGTTCAGTGCCACCAACCGCTGATCCGGATCCCGGATCCAGCCGCTCTCCAGGCTGTGCAGCGTCAGCGCGTTGAGTGCCGCCTGCAGCGGCTCGGCAGCAACCCGGAACTCTGGGTTGCGGGGACCGGCCACCGGCAGCTCACTCGGCGCGTGAACTTCGGCCAAGAGCCAACCGCCCGGGGCCAGATGCCGGACCAGCTCGGTCATGAGCGGCAGGTTGAGATAGCGGACGACCACGATGAGATCGAAGCGCTCGGCTGCCGGCAAACCTGCCCTGGCCCAGCCGCGCTCCAGGTCAGCCTGCACCCAGGTGACTGGTGCGTCTGCTGCCAGGGCTAGCTCGGCGGCCTGCTCCAGCGCGCTCCGCGCGATGTCGACACCCGTAACCTCTGCGCCCCTCGACGCGAGATACAGCGCATTGCGGCCGGTGCCGCAGGCAACGTCCAACGCTCTGGGCTGTGCCGGCAGTTCGAGCCTTGGCAGCCAGCGCGCCAGCCAGGCACTCGGGTGGCGCCGTGTCCCATGGCTGCCGCTGCGGTACCGTTGCTCCCACCGCCGCTGATCGTCCGCACTCATGCCGAGGTCTCGGCGAGATCATCGGCAAGCGACCGCGGCACGGTCACCACCCCCGGCTCGGGCTGATCGGGATAGAGCCGGCTCCAGCTCGGGATCGGACCCACGTTGTCTGCCATGACAGCACCCCGCTCACCGCGCGGGCGGTCTTCGCCAACGGTCGTATCGAGCTCGGTCTGGTGCTCGAGCTCGGCATTCAGTTCGCCGCCGAGCAACACCGCATAGGCCGACAGGTAGAACCACATCAGCAGCACAACCACAGCACCCAGCGCACCGTAGGTCTCCTGATAGGTGCCGAAGCGCTGCGCGTACCAGGACAGCACCACGCTGGCGATACCCCACATGACGAAAGCAAACAGGGCGCCGGTCGAGACCCAGCGCCAGCGCGCCTGGCGGCGGCTGGGGCCGTAACGGTAGGCCACCGCAAGGGCCAGCACCATGCTCACAGCCACCACGAACAGGCTGCCGACACGCAGCATTCCGAGCTCGAGCATCGACAGGTTCAGATACGCCAGCACCGACGGGATGATCGCGAGGCTCAGCAGCATGACGACAAACAGAATCAACGCCCCGAAGGTGAACAGCAGCGACTGCAGCGTCCGGTGCCAGTAGGACCGCTGCTCGATCTCGTCGTACACCGCATTCAGCGCCGCAAACAGCGCGGTCGTGGCTTTCGACGCACCGTACAGCGATAGTGCGGCGGACAGAAAGATCCCGAAGCCCAAGGCCCCATAATCGATCTCTGCAAGGTCTTTCAGCTGCCCGAACAGCAGCGTTTCCGCTGCCGGCGGCAGATAGCCCGTGACCTGCTCGAACTGATCCGCCAGTGCCTCCGGCGTGATCAGCAGCCCGTAGATCGACACCAGCAACGCAAGTGCGGGCGCCACGGACAGCAGCGCCCAGAACGCCATGCCCGCAGCCACCAGCGACAGGTTGTCGCGCCGGGCTTCGTGCTTGACCCGCAACAGGATGTCCCGCCAGCCGTTCAGCGGAATCTGCAGCGGCGAAGCGGCGTAGCGGCCACGATCGAGAAAATCGCGCGATCGGACCGGCAGCCCCTTGGGCGATTGCGACATGCGTTCTGTGCTCCTCTCCAACTAGCCGGGACTCGCCATCGGGTCCTGTACAAGCAGTGTAACCAGTAGCGCCGTGAGCTCTGCACGCCGATCGGCATCGCTGCCGTCGCGGCGCAGGCGCGCAAAGCTGCGGGCCAGACGGCGCCGCAGGTCGGCGGGCAGGCGGTCGGTGCTGTTACCGGCCCCGTGCAGATCTACCGCCAGCGCCTCACGCCGGGCATGGTTGCGTTCGGCAATGAGGTGCTGGTGCACCCAGGCGCGGCCCAGAACAACCCAGGGAAAATTGGGTTCCGACACCGGACCGACCTGCAGCGTCTTGCCGCCCAGGCGCTGGCCGAGCACCCGCACCTTCGCCAGCTCGTCACCGCCAAACCAGGCACCGACGCCCCCCAGCGCAGCGCCCACACCGGCACCGAGCATAAGCGAGCTGCCGCCGAGCAGCAGGTCGAAACCGGAACCGGCAACCGCGCCGGAGACCGCGCCGGTTACCACCAGCTGCTGCCGGGAGAGGCCGAAGATCTGCCAGCTCTCCTCGGTGAACAGCTCCGCATCGAGCACACGCGCCTCTTCGCCACTCGCGGCCTCGCTGAGATCGAAGTGCCGGTAGAGCTCGGCAACCGCTCGCCGCGAACGCTGCTCCCGCCGGCGGATTCGCCCTTTGAGCGATTCGGTCAGCTCCGCCTCGAGCGTCACCCGCAGGCTGCGATCGGCCGACTCGCCGTCGCCGGGAAGACGGCGCTGCTCGGTCATGGTCAGCACGTCACAGAGCAGATCCGCAATTTCCGTCGCAGAGTCCTCGAGCCGCTGATCGCGCTCCTGCGCCAGGATCTGCGTCGCCCGGCGCAGCGGCGCTCGCCAGCCATCGTCGAGCGCGGCAAAGCCCTCGAGCAGCTCAAGCCGTTTGTCGAAGTCTGCAAACACCGCATTGAACTCGCGCACAATGGAAAAATACTGACCCAGAGCATCGCGCCACTCGGCAACATAGTCGCCTTCGCCGATCAGGTTGATCAGCGCCATGCGCGGGCGGCCGGTCCAGCGCAGCACTTCCATCTCCAGCTCGTACTCGCGCCCGTAGGGTTTCGCGCCATCGACGACGTAGAGAATGCCTGCGCCCTGGACCAGCGGACGCAACAGCTCGCACTCGTCAGCAAACCGCTCGTCGTCGGCATGCTCGGCAACGAACCGCGCGACCAGCTCCGGGCGTTCCGACGCCGCTCCCTCGCGCGCCTCGAGCCACGCCAGAAGCTCCCGGGCGCGTTGAAAACCGGGCGTGTCGATAAGCTCGTAGAGCACCTCGCCATCTACTTCGAAGCGGAAGCTGCGCGCTTTGCGTGTGGTGCCCGGGATGGGCGAGACGTGGATGCTGTCGTCTTCCGCGAGGGTAGCAACGATGCTGCTCTTGCCCTTGTTCGGATGGCCGATCACGGCGAAGCGCGGCAGGCTCATGGCGGGCTCCAGACCGTCAGCCGTACATCGTCGACCAGCTCCAGCGTCTGTCGCCAGATGGCGAGATCAGCCGTCTTCGGCGCGGCACCGTCGATACCAACCGGGACGACCAGTACCTGCCCGCCCGGTTGCAGAAGCGTCGTCAGCCGCACCAGCAGATCCTGCAGCTCGAGCAGCGGCGGCTCCCAGGCTTTGGTGAAGATGATCACTCGCTCGACCCGCGGTTGCGCGGCGAGCAGCGCCTGCTCCTCTGCAAGCGAGGCGGAGGAGTTGAGCAACAGCACTCCGGCGGCATCGGTCCCCGGCAGCCAGGCCGGTAGCCGTTCCGGCGGCAGTGCCGAGTTCCAGCTGCAGACAATCCGTGAGGTCGTAGCTGCCAGCGCAATCGCCGCGCCCTCGGACCCGGTCCCCGCGGCGCTGACCGGCTGTGGCGCGTCCGCTTCCGGCGGTGGTTTCAGATGTTCGGCGATCGGCGTCGTCATCCGCTGCAGCAGCTTCTGTACCGCGGGATGCTCGAGCAGCAGCCGCTGCTCCGACAGTCGGAGCCGCCGCCGCGCGAAGAGCAGCAACAGGAGCCGCGGCAACAGTGCATAACAGAGCATGGCCATCAGCAGAAAGGGCCACCAGTTGCCCAGCTGCGCGACGCGGGCAGCCTCGACCCCCGCCGCGCGGTAAAAGCGCGAGGCCTCCACCAGCTCGAGGCCCGGTGCAGCGGCAGGCCAGACCACTGCCCAGGGCCAGGCCAGCGCATCGACCCAGCCGGCCACCCGCTCGGCACTGACGTCCAGCGTGGTGCTCCACCCAAAGGCCATGTCGCTGAAGGTCACCAGGCCAATCAGCATGCCCAGCGCACCCAGCGCATAGCCGAGCGCAAGCTGCTGCGAGTACACCAGCAGCTGCCAGCGCGCCAGCCGGCTGACGCCGGGAAGATCGAGCTGGGGCTCCGAGTCCCCCAGATAGCGCGGTGCCGCACCACGCCAGCCCAGGCCGAGCCCGTGAAACCGACTGTTCAGCCATTGCGACGCCCACTGGCCCGGGTTCAGCGCGGCCACAATGTCCTGCAGCCAGCCAGCAAACGGCAACCGCCCGGGCAGCAGAATCAGCGTCGCAACGAATAGTACGGCGGGCAGCAGCACCAGCAGACCGATAGCACCAACCAGATTCACCGGCGCACTACCGTCATAGCGCAGTGCGGCCGCTGCGACACCGCTGCCGAGGATCAACCCCAGCAGCACCAGCGCAACCGATACCAGAGTCCGCGTGCGTTCCACTCGGCGCCCGGTCAGCGGCGCTGCAGCGGCTGCAGCCGGCGACCCCGGCTCACGGCCGCTCACCGCAGCGGCGTCGGGTTCGCTCTGCAGCGCGGCCCACCAGTCCCGCAGCGCCGTCAGCCGCGCAGCCGTCGAGCGCACCTCGGCACCCGCCTCGGCCCCCTGCGGCAACGCCAGCGCAATGCGCCGATCACGCTGATGGCGTTCGGCCTGCGAGCGCTGCTGATCGCACTGCAGCCACTGGATCAGATCGATGGCAAATCCCAGCACGACTCAGAGCTGCACGCCCGCCTCAGCAAAGGTGTCACAGGTCGCGACGTCACCGCCGCGGATACCCGCTCGAAACCACTGCACCCGCTGCGCGGAAGAGCCGTGGGTAAAGGACTCCGGCCGCACGGCCCGGCCGGCATTGCGCTGCAGCGTGTCGTCACCAATTGACGCCGCCGCCCGCAATCCCTCTTCGGCATCGCCGGATTCGAGCAGGTCGCGGCTGCGCTCCGCATGGTGCGCCCAGACGCCCGCATAACAGTCCGCCTGCAGCTCGACGAGTACCTGCAGCGCGTTGCTCTGAGCCTGGCTGACCCGTCCCTGCAGGGCACGCACCTTGGTCAGCACGCCGGTCAGGTTCTGCACTTGGTGCGCGACTTCGTGCCCGATCACATAGGCCTGCGCGAAATCTCCCGGTGCGCCCATCCGCGCCAGCTGATCGAAGAAGCTGGTATCGAGATACAGCTTGGCATCAGCAGGGCAATAGAAGGGACCGGTTGCGGCCGAGGCAGAACCACAGGCTGAGCGCACCTGATTTTCGAAGAGGACGAGGGTCGGCTCCTGGTAGCGGCTGCCGTACCGCTGAAACAGCCTGTTCCACGTGGTCTCCGTGTCGGCGAGCACGACGCTGGTAAACCGCCCGATCCGCTCAGCCTCCGCATCCAGCGGCGCGTTGCGGGTCTGCGTGGTCGGGGTGCCAGCAGTGCCGCCGATGCCACCGCCGAGCAGCTGGCTGATGACCTGCATCGGATCCGCGCCGAGCAGCACCATGACCACTGCAGCCACGATGCCCATGCCACCGAGCCCGCCGCCGACCTTGGCGCCACGGCTCAGGCCACGGCCACGGCCACGCCGGTCTTCAACGTTGCTGCTCTGTCTGCGACCTTCCCACTTCATGCTGGCACCCCGGCGAACGACGCGCCCAGTTTAGCGGACCTGTCCGCCCTTGGCGGCTCCCGCGCGGTTCTGTTCCAGGAGCGTTACAGATGACGCCGGCGCAGGCCCCCATGCGACCGATCCGGGACCGGCGCCGCGCCGCTGCAAAGCCGGCGGGATCCGAGCCAGCCTGGTCCCGAACGGTCGATACTTCCTCAGAGGTTCCCTAGACTTGCGAGCAGCCGACAACACCATAATGGGGAGAGCACGCCATGATCTACGACAACATACTGCAGACCATTGGCCGCACGCCGGTGATTCGCCTCAATCGCATGGCCCCGGGACACACGACCATGTTCGTCAAGGTCGAGTTCTTCAATCCGTTGTCATCGGTCAAAGATCGGCTGGCCTTCGCTGTCATCAACGACGCCCGTCAGAGCGGAGCGCTGAAGCCGGGGCAGACCGTGGTCGAGGCAACGTCCGGCAATACCGGCATCGCGCTGGCGATGGTGTGCGCCGTGCTCGGGCATCCGTTCGTCGCGACCATGGCCGAAACGTTCTCCATCGAGCGGCGCAAGATCATGCGGGCCCTCGGCGCGAAGGTTATTCTCACCCCCGCCGCGGAGCGCGGCAGCGGCATGGTCCGCCGTGCCGAGGAACTCGCGGCGGAACACGGCTGGTTTCTCACGCGGCAGTTCGAAAACCCGGCGAACCCGGAGTTTCATCGCAACACGACCGGGCCGGAGATTCTCTCGGACTTTGCGGGCCAGCCCCTGGATTACTGGGTCACCGGCTGGGGCACCGGCGGAACCCTCACCGGTACTGGCGAGATGCTGAAAACCGCCCGGCCGGACCTGAAGATCGTCGCAGCCGAGCCGGAAGAAGCCGAGCTGCTCGCGGGCAAAGAATGGTCACCACACAAGATTCAGGGCTGGACGCCGGACTTCATCCCCACGGTGATCAATCGGGAAATCTTCGACAGCACCATGCCGGTGTCCCTCGAGGAATCGGTGGCAGCGGCGCGCGCCCTGGCTCAGCAGGAAGGCATCTTTTCCGGGACCTCCGGTGGAGCGACCATGGCGGCGGCCTTGAAGGTGGCTGAAGGCGCACCGGAAGGCAGCACGCTGCTCGTCATGCTCCCGGATACCGCCGAGCGGTACCTGAGCACGCCGCTGTTTGACGGCATCAACGAAGGATCCGATGACGACTGGCTGGCGACGCTCTGAGCTGCGCCGCGGCGGAGACCCTGGCTGACACCATGAGTAGCCGAGCGCCCTGATCAACGCGGCATCGGCTGCGTGATCATGGGCCAATGTCTTCCGGTCAACGATTCCTCTGCGTCCTGCGGCTGAGCGTCCTGCGGCTCATCGGCATTGCAGGGCTTGCACAGCTGATCGGCATCACCCTGTTGATCACGGATACGGCTATTGCGA
>JBCDGJ010000151.1:0-12220 GCA_038757945.1 Pseudomonadota bacterium | reverse complement strand
TCGGTTTAAGGTCCAGGTAATCGACTGTCTGGTGATATCGGACCGATGACTTTGCTAAGAACAATTGTGCGCTCAAGAAGGCGGCCGGTTTCGAATCTGAGACGTACTTCACGAGCCCAGCGAGCAGCATGGATAGGCTTAATAAGAATTCTCTAGAAATGGACTCCTCTGAGTGAATCGCAATTCAGCCCTGCAAGGAATGAAATCGCCTTGGACTGCGCGGTTGGTCTTTAGCCTGCTCTTGGCCTGCAGCTACTTGTGGGTGTTGAGAATTAGCTTGCCTGCCGGGATCAATCAGCAATTCGTGACTGTTTTGCTCCCACTTACGTCGGTAGTGATAGTGGTGGGCTTGATGTTTTTGCGGGGTAGATTACAACACGGTGACGCTGGACGAACCGCAATCAACCGCTTTCCTATCGGCGACGTCCTCCTGCTGAGTCTGCCGTTGGCGCCGATCGCGCAATATCTTGCGTTGAACCAGCAGACACTATATTTGTTGGATACGGTGATTGTGCTTCTCGGCAGTGTTGGCCTTCTTCTGCTCGTTGTTCTTGTCATCCCTTGGATGTTACGTCGTTGGATAGCTTATTCAGCTGCCGTGTTGCTGCTGGTCGCGCTCAGTTACACACTCCTGAACATGGCGTCAATGGCGCGTGCGAACCACTGGCACCAAACGGGCGCAGCGGTGCCGCAGATGCTTATGTTCATCGTTGTGCTCGGCGTTTGCAGCCTGCTCTATAGGCTTGACCGGAGGGGGCTGTATCTACTTTCTCTGTGCTTCTTTGTTGGGACTCTCGGTCAAACGCTTTGGCTGGGCGAGAACTTCGAGCGGAAGGCTGGATCCGAGTTTGAGCATCAGCGCACAGAGAGAACTTCCAGATACCCTTGGGTTACCGAATTCGAAGAGCGGGAGATTCGGCGCAATCCTTCAGTTTTTCTAATGACTTATGACAGCTATGTTGAGAACGAGACGCTTCTACAGTACGGGATCGATAACTCAGATCAGGAACAGTACTTGGCGGCGGCTGGATTTCAACTGTATCCCGGGGTCTATTCCGTTGCGGCAACTTCACGAGACACTATGTCTAGAGTGCTGGGTACTGCGTCAGCTCTGAAAGGCGTTGCCGGCTTTAACCCAGTGGTGGAGGTCCTGAGAAGAAAGGGCTACACCACCTTTGGCTTGTTCAAGAGTGATTACTTTTTCAACGGCGTAGGGATGGGCTATGACGAGAATTTTCCTCCACCCAGCCGTCCGGCGTTTGCGCTTGCTCGCTCAATCGCGGAGGGAGAGTTTCGTCACGATGCGAGCTTCGTAGATGTTTCACATGCTGAGTTCGTTCACCGGAAGCGGCGGGTACTTTCAGAACCGGCGGCTGCCCCCAAGTTTGTTTACACGCACACAGGGCCTGGACATAGTCAGAATTCGGGAGCCTGTAGGCGCAATGAGACTGAACTTTTCGGCGCGCGTCTGGAGCAAGCAAACGAGGAAATGCGTGCCGACCTAGATGCGATCATCAGGTCGCACCCCGATGCAATAATCATCGTGAACGGGGACCACGGTCCGTATCTAACAAAGAACTGCACATCTTTGGCTGTGGGAGACTTCTCGATCGAAGAGGTAAACCCTCTGGACATTCAAGACAGGTTTGGAACTTTCCTGGCCATTCGCTGGCCGCAATCGCACATTCAGTCTCATCCTGAGACCATCAGAATTCTGCAAGATCTTTTCCCAATGGTGTTTTCGTACCTCTTTGCACAGCCGATCTCAGAGGAAGCCCTCGTAAAGCCAACCATCCAAGGAAATTGGAAAGATGTGATCGGCGGGCTATCGGTCGACTCTGGTGTCATCGCCGGAGGAGCTCACGATGGCAAGCGCTTGTTTACTTCTTCAAGCCTGGTCCAAAGGTAGAGCCTGCGCTCGCTGTCTCGAATTGCTTCACTTCTCTGAAGCTGAAAGTACTTGCTGAACGACTTTTCGAATTCTTGCCTAGTGTAGTCAACAAATGTGTCATTGCGCGTAGCCAAAAGTCGTTGCACCTGGGAGTCTGTCTTCGGCACGAACTCAATGAGGAGAGTCTGAGAAATTTCCGCCAGAAAGCTAGCGATGTTGCCCAAGGGTGTATTGTTGCCGATCGCTAGATGGTGAATTAGTGCAAGTGCCAGTATGAAACCATGCTCACATCGAAGCGTCAGGCTATCCCGTTCCGCATGAGCCCAGCCGAGGGAAGGAGACGGATTGGTAAGGTCTAGTACCATCGGCAGGATCCGGCGTTGGTAGGCAGTCTCTTTGCATAAGTTCAGAAAGTTCTTTTCCACAGCAACTTCGTCTACATCGTAGGACACCACATAGGCGTCCGTGGTGTCAGCGCTAAGCTTGCTGAATCTACCAGTGTTCGCTCCAAGGTCATGGATCGTCTGGCCTGGTCGCCAGTACGTTTGAAGCCATTCGGTCACAAGTTCCTCTTTGGCAGCCAGTGCCGATTCGGAGTAGTTCGTTTCCTCATAGTAATTGCCCCACTCAGTTTCGAGGTTTGGCATCTTGCTTTTTTCGACGGCTCTGCGAAGACTTACAGTTAAGGCACTATGTAGTTTTCTAGACATGGTCGGCTGCCGCCTCGGAGCAACGGCTGCAGCGTCCGCGTGCCGCAGCTGGCTCCGCGAGTGCAGGTGGATGTGTACCAGCGTTGAGTAATTGAGCCATGTTCTTAGCGGAAGTGTGCGGCTAGTCAGTTGCAACGGAATGCCATCGATAAACCCGAGAAAGAGCTTGCGTTGCCGTGGATCTACTTGGCACATGAGGGCCAACGGTCCAAGAAAGTGCTCGCAGAACTGCTTATATGCAATCCATGGTTTGCTTTCGTCGAGGCGTTCGAAGGAGAGCGTATCGATCAACACGGGACAGCAGCCGCGAAATTGAACGTTAAACGCTGATGCGTCTTTCAGCGTCATATCATGCTCCAGCGCGAGTTCCTGGATTCTGAGGATTAGTAGCGCCGCTTCTCTTAGTTGGCTGAAAGACCATTCGTAGGGGTATGAGATCTGTTTAATCACCTCTGGTTTGATGACGCGATAGCCTACTTCCGGACTAAGCTGTTCTTCGTGGGCAACCAACCATCCCCTGTCGACCAATTTGGTGTAGAGGCCGCTATCTGTGAGATGATCGTAGTGGGTTATATACTCGGAATTGATCTGTCGGAAGAGTTCGCCGTCACGCTTGAAGACGAAACCGGCGGGATCCCGGAAGGACGAAGTTAAAGGGCTGTTATGGGGCATCGTTCTCAGAGTAGAAATTAGCCAATTGACTGAAGCGCCGAGTCTACGGATTATCTTCGCATGTTACCTGTTAGGGCGAAGCAGATGCGATCTTGTGCAAGTCTAGGCTTGGGGATTCTCATGTTGGCGTCCGCGTCGAATGTGTATGCGTATCTCGATCCCGGAACGGGTAGTTTGTTTATTCAGGGTATAATCGCCACGGTCGCGATGGCAGGCGTCACAATTCGTCTCTACTGGCAGCGTCTATTAGCAGTGTTCCGACGAGCAGATGAATCGCTGGAACTGGGGACAGACGAAGTAAATGATGCCGCTCGTTCTAATCCAGAGTCCTGAGCTGTTGGCTCCCGTAATCGCGTAGACCACCCTCCTGTGGGCGAATCCCCCCCGCCATTCGACATGCGAGGTACGCCCGAAACACAACGCTAAAGCCAGCGGGCGGCGTGAACGGCTGACCGGGACCCGGCGTCAACGAGGCGTTGCCAGAGCCGCAGTGGCAGCGGCGCTTCCGCGTAGCGCTGCTCCGCGTCGTGCTGATGTTCCGCTTCATCAGCCTGGAACTCAGCAAGCTGTGCCAGCAACAGGCGCTGTTGCGCTGAATCACGAGGGAAACGGTCGAGCTGGTCCTGGTAGTGCTCGACCACAAAGGTCTCCACCGCTGCGATCGTCGCAAAGACCCAGCGCCGGCCGAACACGGCAGGCAGGGCGCCCAGCAACCAGCCGGACAGCCGCCAGAGTGGCAGTAGGCGGCTGTGCTCGGCCTGTGGCAGCCAGCGCTCGAAGAAGGCCAGATGCGTAAGCTCCGTGTCCAGATGGTGTTCCGCAAAGTCGATCAGCACCGGATCCCGGGTAACGGCCAGCAGGCCTCGGTAGATGGCGACGGCGCCGGTTTCGCCGGCGTGATCGGAGCGCAGGTCTCTTCGCTCGGAAGTCCCGAGCGCCAGCTCAGCGAACGGTCCGAGCTCGTGCAGTACAGCGATGTCAGTGCTCATGTTCACAGCGCGGCGGGTTCCTCAGAGCGGTGATCGGGCCAACGATTGAAAGCCGATTGAAGCCGTCTTGAAGATAGCCGGGGTAAAGTCAGGGGATCATGAAAGTGGCGCCGCCCACAGGATTCCAGAGCACGTGAAACACCGAAAGAAGGGCGATCTCCCGACCAAAACCTGCGCGCGCTGCGGGCTGCCCTTTGCCTGGCGCAAGAAGTGGGCGCGAGACTGGGCCGAGGTCCGGTTCTGCTCGGAGCGCTGCCGGCGTCAGCGTTCCGGCTGAGCGTCGCCGTCGAATAGCTCCCGGTTCGCCTGACGCAGAAACAGCAGGCCGATGGCTGCGTTGAAGAGCAGGAAAAAGTTGTGCTGCACAAAGCCGAACACGGTCATTGCTGCTGTGTGGTCCGGAAACAGCGTCGGCCACAGGGTAACGGCCACGGCGCGGAACGGCCCGGGTATCAGGGTGCTGAAGAAGATGACCGGTAGAAAGCCCATCATGTCCTGGAGCGGAATAGCGACGCCGAACAGCCCGGCCGCCTGCTGGTAGACCCAGACCGCGGCGAGCAGTGCCGGCGACCGCAGCGTCATGATCTTGAGGTAGTGGGTCAGCGGTGCTTCGCGGAACGATTTCAGCAGCGGGTTGCTGCGGACCCGGCCAACGGTGGCAGAGCTGCGGAAGAAACTGACCCAAAGCCCCAGAAACACGGCGGCGCCCAGGGCAATCCAGGGGATCCAGTGAAACAGTTCCGGCAGGATCTGCCAGGCGATGAATACGCCAACGGTTGCCCAGAAGAGCAGGTAGAAAAACTCGCAGAACATGATGAAGAGCATGCTGGAACCCACCTGCCAGGCAGGAACGCCTTCCCGTCGGTTCAGGTAGAGCGCCATGGCGCCCTTGCCGACCTGCTCGTTGAGAATGGAAATGATGTAGCTGCTGGCGCGTACCGGCAGCAGGCTGCGATAGGTCACATTGGCGTTGAACCAGTTGACCACACGCCACAGGACCATGGTGTCGATCAGCAGGTAGAACAGGGAGTAGGGCACCATCAGGGCCAGCCAGGCGAGCCAGTTGACGTCCCGGAATGCGGCGGCCAGATAGCCGATCACGCTCATATCGTCTGGGGTCCGCGCTGCAATGCGAGTGTACAGATACGCGAAGCAGGCAATGGTGATGACCCATGGCAGCACCCGCTGCCACGCCGGTGCCGGCCGGCGTTGCGGTGGTGTTTCCGGATCTGGCGCCGGCGTGCTGCTCATGCTCAGCGCTTCAAGCCGAGCAGATCGCGGGCAACAACCCAGCGGTGGATTTCCGATGGGCCGTCGTAGATGCGCATCGTGCGCAGCTTGGAGGACATCATGAACAGCGGCAGTTCCTTGGTCATGCCCATGGCTCCGAAAGCCTGCATCACGTGGTCGACAATCTCATAGGCGCTTTCGATCGCGAAGAACTTGGCCATCGAGAAGTCGGTCCGGGCATTCATGTCCTGGTCCTGCTTCCAGGCGGTTTCATACGCCATGAGCTTGGATGCGCGGATCTTGGCTGCTGCGTCGGAAACCCAGTTCTGAATGGTCTGCCGGTTCGCCAGCGTATCGCCAAAGGTCGTGCGCTGTGGTGCGTATTCTATGAGCATTTCGAGCGCCCGCTCGGCCATGCCGATGGCCCAGGCGACCATTTCCAGGCGTCGGGTCGAGAGTCGCACCTGCATCGGTGTAAACCCTTTACCTTCTTCGCCGAGCAGGTTGGCGGCCGGCACCCGACAGTCCTCGAGGGCAATCTCGTAGGTGAAGGTGCCATCGATCATCGGGATCTTGCGCAGGATGTTGAAGCCCGGTGTGCCCTTATCGATGATAAAGGCGCTCATGCCGCCGCGAGCGCCTTTTTCTTTGTCCGTAAGCGCCATGGTCAGCGTGAAGTCGGAATCGGCTGCCCGGCTGATCCAGATCTTGCGGCCGTTCAGGACCCAGTCGTCGCCATCGCGTCTGGCCTGGGTTTTCATGCCGGCGGGGTCGGATCCCGCGCCGGGCTCGGAGATGCCGATTGCTGAAACCAGGCCCTCGCTGACATACGGCGCCAGGTAGCGCTTGCGCTGGTCTTCGTTGGCGGCGGCCATCAGCATGCGCAGGTTAGGCGAGTCCGGGGGCAGAGTGTACGGCGTCACCGTTCTGCCCATCTCGATGTTGACGCCGAGGAGCGCCACAAACGGCAGGTCGGAACCGCCGACTTCCTCTGGCGCATCCAGGCCCCAGAGGCCAAGCTCTCCGGTCTTCTTGTCCAGCGGTGCCTGTTCCTCCGGCGTGAGATAGGCGCCGCCGCCGGCCGCGTTCCGTTCCATCACGGCCGCTTCGAGCGGCAAGAGTTCTTCACGGACGAAGCGCGCAACCATGTCTTTGAGCATCTGGTGCTCTTCGGCAAGTGCGAAATCCACTGTCCCTCCTGGGGCTGCCAATAAGCGAGGACGCTAGGATCGCTCGAATTGTCTCAGCTGTCGAATCTGAAGCGGCCAGGCCGTCGCAGCAGGGCTGGCGGCCCCAGGTTCTTGCTGGCGGTTCCGCTTCTCTTGCCCGGCGCGAGGCTGAGCGCTAGGGTCTGATTCCTGGGTACCCGGGACTCCTCTGGAGCCGGCCGGGCGCCAGGTTCCGCCGACGAAGCTCATGACACCCCGTTCAGCTGCGAATCGCCCCGGAACGACGGCACAGAATCGAAAGATCACAACAGCAAGACCGACGACGACAGTCATAGCGGACGCAAGTCCAGAGGAGAGAGGAGACAATCATGGCCGCAAACCCCGAAGCCGCGTTTCACAACGTTCGCGATCAGGTCAGCGATGCTGAATGGCAGGTGCGTGTTGATCTTGCGGCGATGTATCGCCTCGTTGCTCAGTACGGATGGGACGATCTGGTGTTTACCCATCTCTCCGCCCGGGTGCCCGGGCCGGAACATCACTTCCTGCTCAACCCCTACGGGATGATGTTCGAGGAAGTGACCGCATCGAGCCTGGTGAAGGTGGATGCCGATGGCAACAAAGTCATGGACAGCCCGTACAACATCAATCCCGCCGGCTTCACGATTCACTCGGCTGTACACATGGCCCGCGAAGACGCGATGTTCGTGATGCACCTGCACTCCGACGACGGCTCGGCGGTGAGCGCCCAGGCCTGTGGCCTGCTGCCGATCACCCAGCACGCCATGCAGCTGGGCGAGATTGCCTATCATGACTACGAAGGCATTGCGCTGGATCACGACGAGCGCGAGCGCATCATCAGCGACCTCGGCGATAAGCAGTTCATGCTGCTCCGCAACCACGGCACGCTCACCGTTGGTCACAACGCGGAAAGCTGTTTTCTGGCGATGTACTACCTCGAGCGTGCCTGCACCATGCAGATTCGCGCGATGGCCGGCGGCACTGACCTGAACATGGCGCCGCAGGGCTCCGCGGAAAAAGCAGCGGAGCAGAGCAAGCTGCTGTTCCAGGGGGACATCAAGGGATTGGCCTGGGCGCCGTTGCTGCGCAAGCTGGATCGGGCTGATCCGAGCTTTCGCAGCTGACGCCAGCGGCAATCCTCTGCAGCAGCGGCCCAACGCCGGTGGCGAGCCGCGCTTCCCGGCGCTTCAGGCTGCCTGCGATGGCAGCCCCTTAACGTGTACATCCTGCTGCGGGAACGGAATAGAGATGCCGGCTTCGTCGAAGCGCAGCTTGACGGTCTCCAGCAGGTGGAAGTGCACGGGCCAGTAGTCCCCGCTGCGCACCCAGACCCGAACCACGAAGTTCACCGAGTTGTCCGCCAGCTCTGCCACGGCAACGAACGGTGCCGGGTCCCCCAGAATGCGCGAGTCTTCGCCGACGATCGTTTCCAACAGCGCTTTGGCGGCGCGTAGATCGTCCTCATAGCCGATACCGAAGGTCATATCAACGCGACGGGTGTCCTCCGCCGAGAAGTTGGTGATGTTGTCGTTGGAAAGCGCACCGTTCGGAATGATGATCCGCTTATTGTCCGGCGTGTTGAGGATGGTCGAGAAGATCTGGATTCCTTGCACCGTGCCCATCACGCCCTGGGCCTCGATGAAGTCACCGACCTTGAACGGACGGAACAGCAGTATCAGTACGCCACCCGCGAAGTTTGCAAGGCTGCCCTGCAGCGCCAGGCCAACCGCCAGACCGGCAGCACCGATGAGGGCGACGAAGGATGTGGTCGCGATACCGACCATGTCCGCCACGGCAATGAGCAGCATTGCCTTCAGCAGCATGGAGACCAGGCTGCGCACGAAGCGCTGCAGGGTTTCGTCATCGGTGGTGTGGCTGATCAGCCGCGTGATCACACTGGTGATTCGTGCGACGACCCACCAGCCAACGATCAGCACCAGCAGCGCGCCGACGACCTTTGGGGTCCAGGTGATCAGCAGCTCGGCGCCGGTGTCGTAGTAGCCGCGCAGCTGTTCCGGGGACAGCTGGTCAAAGAGGGAGGCGAAGAAATCCAATGGGGGTCTCCTGTATGCGAAGATTGACGGTTACGAAGCGAACCATGCCCATTCTAGACGAGGAGTGCAGCCTGTGAATGTCAGTGATGCGGTGGATAGCCGCCGGTCCATCCGAGCCTTTACCGATCAACCGATTGCCGACGCCACGCTGCGCACCGTGCTCGAGCGGGCGGCGCGGGCGCCCTCTGGCGGCAACCTGCAACCCTGGCGACTGTTCGTGCTGAACGGCGCCGGTATGGAGCGGTTCCGCGCGCATCTTCAGACCCAGCCGCCGATGGAGCAGCCGGCCTACGCGGTGTACCCGAAAGATCTGAAGGAACCCTATCGCACGGCGCGCTTCAAGGTTGGCGAGGACATGTACGGGCTGCTCGGTATTCCACGCGAAGACAAGCCGTCACGGCTGAAGCATCTGGCGCGCAACTACCAGTTTTTCGACGCCCCGGCAGCGCTATTCTGCTATGTGGACCGGCAGATGGGACCGCCTCAGTGGTCGGACCTCGGCATGTACCTGCAGACCGTGATGCTGCTGGCCCGGGAAGCCGGGCTCGACACCTGCGCGCAGGAAGCCTGGTCGACGCGACCAACGGCTGTGGGCAGCTTCTTCGACCCGGATCCGGACTGGATTCTCTTCTGCGGAATGGCAATCGGTTACCGGGACCCGGCAGCGCCGGTCAACGAACTCGTCTCGGAGCGCTTGCCGCTGGCCGAGTTCGCCACTTTCGTTACCGCCTGAATCCCTGCGTGCAGGGATCATATTCGGCATAATGCGGCGCGAAATCAGGAGGCAGACCGATGAGTGCAAACCCGATGGAAGTGGCCGGACCCAAGTCGACGGCCGCTGACCTGGAAGAAATCCGCCAGTCCGTACGTCAGCTCTGTGCCAACTACGGCGAGGACTACTGGCTCGAGCTCGACCGGACCCGCGGTTACCCGACGGAGTTCGTTCAGGAGCTGACCACGTCGGGCTTTCTGACCGTGCTCATTCCCGAGGAGTACGGGGGGGCGGGCCTCGGCGTCCTCGAAGGTTCGGTGGTCATGGAGGAAATCTGCCGGGCCGGCGCCCATGCGGGGGCCTGCCACGCGCAGATGTACGTCATGGGCTCGGTGCTGCGCCACGGCAGCGAGGCGCAGAAGGCGCACTACCTGCCAAAGATCGCTGCCGGCGAGCTGCGGCTGCAGAGCTTCGGCGTCACGGAGCCGACGACGGGTACCAATACCACCAGCCTCAAGACGCAGGCGCGCAAAGACGGTGATGGCTATCGCGTTAATGGCCAGAAAGTCTGGATCAGCCGCATCGAGCATTCGGACATCATGGTGCTGCTCGCGCGGACCACGCCCCTTGATCAGGTGCAGAAGAAAACCGATGGCCTGTCCGCGTTCATCGTCGATGTGAAGGCGGCGGAGGGTAACGGGCTGACGATCAAGCCCATCGAGTCGATGATCAATCATCACAGCTGCGAGCTGTTCTTTGACGACCTGTATCTGCCCGCAGACAGCCTGCTCGGCGTCGAAGGCAAAGGCTTCAAGGTCATCCTCGACGGCATGAACGCCGAGCGGATTCTGATCGCGGCCGAATGTGTCGGGGACGGCCGCTACTTCGTGGATAAGGCGACCGCCTATGCCAACGAGCGTATCGTCTTTGATCGTCCGATCGGTCAGAACCAGGGCGTCCAGTTTCCCATAGCCCGCAGCTACGCGGAGACCGAAGCCGCGTGGCTGATGGTCGAGAAGGCTGCACGGCTGTTTGACGCCGGTGAGCCCTGCGGGGCGGAAGCCAATATGGCGAAGATGCTGGCTTCAGAGGCCTCCTGGAAGGCCGGTGATGTCTGCATGCAGACCCATGGTGGATTTGCGTTTGCGAAGGAATACCACATCGAACGCAAGTTCCGTGAAACCCGCCTGTACCAGATTGCGCCAATCTCGACCAACCTGATTCTGAGCTTCATTGGCGAACACGTGCTGGGGATGCCGCGCTCTTACTGAGGGCGGCTGTGGTCCGGGGCCGCGCAGGTCACGCTGTGCGGCCGGGCTCGATCAGAGGTATTCGTCCCCCGGCCGATAGGTATGCGGCGCCGGTCCGCTGCGCTTGATCTGCCACAGACGGCGTAGCTCCCTGGCACTGATTCCCGGGCGCGCCTGGCTGACCGCTCGGCTGAACTGCGCGTACTGGTTCTGCGGCAAGGACTGCTCGCGGTAGCCGTCATTGCGTTTGCGGTGGTCCAGGTCCCGCCAGAAGTCGACCGCAGCGCTGAGCGGGCGGCCCGTATTGTTACGCATCCAGGCCATGAATTCGTTGCTGAAGCGAAAGCGCGCTCCGGCATGCTGTTCCATGAACTCACGTACGTTGCGCGTGTTGCGATAGCTATCGGTGATCGGCGTGGTGGGCGTCAGCACGTCCTTCGCCCAGTCGAAGCTGGATTCTGCCCGGCGACGCGTCGGTCGGCGAACCTCACCGGTGTCCAACCAGTGCGCAATGCGTTCGGTCAGCTCCGGTTTCTGGCCAGCGGCGGGCAGTCCGTTGGCTCTGGCAAAGGTCTCGAGCTCCGCTTTCAGCCAGTACCAGCGCTTGAGGTCGGTGCCGCTGCCAATGGCATCAAGCGCTGGGCGCTCGCTGCCGGCTGGTGCAGCCGACGAGCGCTGCCCGCCGGCCGGCTTGCCGCGGGCCGGCGTTTTCTTCTGCCGTGCCACTCAGCTCAGGCCCTGTGAGCCCGATGCCAGATCGGAGAGGTGGGCGACGTCGTTGAATCCGCGCACGAGCATGCGCTGCTCGTGAAGAATCAGCCGGCTGATGGAGCCGTTCTCCGCGCCCATGAAGGCAAAGGGACGCGCCGCTGCCGCCAGCGCCAGGATGTGGGCGATAACGCCACCGTGGACGACTGCCGCAACGCACTCATCGGGATGGCGGTGGGCTATCCGCAGCAACGCGGGCTGGATTCGATTGGTGAGGGCGTCGTGCGACTCCGCGCCGGGGATGACATCCCACCGTTCCTGTTCATGCATCCTGAGATAGACCGGATCCTGCTGTGCGGCTTTGATCCGGAACAGACCGCCTTCCCAGTCGCCCAGGTGCACTTCCCGCAGGTCCGGCTCGACCCGGGGCTCGAGCCCCAGCTGCTCGCTGAGCGGTGCAGCGGTTTGTGCCGTGCGCTGCAGGTTAGTGACGTAGATCGCGCTGATCGGCTCCGGCTTAAGCCGGTCGGCGACCCGTAGTGCCTGGGCGTGGCCGTTCGCATGCAGCTCCGGGTCGCCCTGACCATCAACCAGCGGGAACGGGGCGTCAGGGCTTGCCGCGCGTGATTCGCCATGCCGGATCAGGATCAGTTCGGTCGCGCCCGGGGGCGCGGCAAACCGCTGCTGGCGGTACTCGGTGTTGGATTCGGACATGAGCGTGGTCTCCAGGTTGGGCCGCCGACAGATCGCAGGCGCTGGCTATGGTTCTGCCGGGTTCCCCGGTGGGTACCCCGTGAGGGCACTGCGCAAGCTCCGT
>JBCDGJ010000150.1:0-12319 GCA_038757945.1 Pseudomonadota bacterium | reverse complement strand
GCTGATCGGCTCAACGCAATGTACGCCGGGCTACTACAACAACGAAGGCAAGGGTTGGGGCGACGACGGCGTTCCGGTGGCCGCCGGAGGTTATCCGGCTGGCGCGCTGGCCTACTTTCAGTATCTCGAAGAGTGGCGCAGCAGCGGCAACTTCGCAGGCATCGAGTTCCGCTAGCTGCGAGTTACTTGAGGGGCCGCAGGGGGAGCTGGGCAGCAGCAACCCCTGCCGCCCAGCCATTGCGATGCGGTATCGGCAGCCGCTACTTCTGGAACATCAACGTCCAGCGATCGGTGTTGCCGGTCACGCTGCGACGGCCTACCTCGTAGCGCAGCTCGTCGTCCGGACGGTAGTGCAGGGTGCTGAAGTCGACGAAGGTGAAGCCCGCCGCCGTGGCCTCTTTGATTACGATCACCGGATCGAGACGCCGCTCCATCTCTGGATCATTCGGCATCATGTGGCGTCGCGTGTGATCGATGGCACCAAAGCGGCCACCCTCTTTCAGCGCCGCGTACACTGACCGATAGAGCGCCATTCGGCCTTCCGGCGTCATGTTGTGCAGGTTGCGGAAGGTCAGCACGAGGTCAAGATCGTTCGCCGCAAGCGGCGTGTCGTTCATGCTCACTGAAAAATCGTCGTTGACGATCAGTGCCGTGCTGATGTCCACGGTATTGATCTGGTCCTTCCCGTCAAGCGCGTCGACCCGGGACAGCGCGTCGCCGTAGCCGTACTGCTTATACAGTCCGCTGATCACGTGCAGCTGCCCGTGCTCCTTGAGCGCCGGCGCAAGAATTTTCGTGTACCAGCCGCCCGGGCCAGGAAAGATCTCTGCAACAGCCATGTCATCCCGGAAACCGAAGAACTCGAGCGTCGCCTTGGGCTTGCGATTGCGATCCCGGGCCTTGTCGGCGTCGGGCCGCTCGCTGCTTTCAATGGCGGCGTCGAGTGCAGCGGCCGTGCGCTCATCGAGCTCCGCCTGCACGGTGCCGGTTGAGAAGAACACCAGCGCGCACAGGATGCGCATCAGGCTGCGGCGAAGCGGGAGAGTGATCTGGGCTTGCATCATGTCGGGTGACCAGCTTTGGAGGTGGGCTGCAGTCTAAAGACTTGCATTGCATGTTGCATGACGCCTGGATGCGCCGTCCCCGGCAGCGGCACAACCACCGCACCGGTCACTCCAGCCCGCGGCGACCGTCCCATTCGCCGCTGCAGCGCAGCCAGACTGCCGTTCCACCGGCAACCGCAGCCGGCGCAACCAGCAGGTTGAGAAACGGGATTCCGATACCAAAGGCAGTGGGCAGGCCAAAACCGAGCACAAGCGCCTGGCGGTCGCCCAGGACGTAACGTGCTTCGCGAAACGACAGGCCACGGTTCTCTGGGGAGAAGTCCGCGAACTGCACGGCCATGATCCAGGCACCGATCAGCAGGGAGAGCGGTGCGCTCAGAATGTTCAGCCCCGGAATCAGGCCGAGCAGCAGCAGTGCGAGGAGCCGCGGGACCGACCAGAGGAGCTTCTGCAGCTCACGGCCAACAGCGGCGGCGAACTCGGCGCCCAGGCCCCGCTCGAGGTTGGCCCGCTGGCCCGTCAGCCGCGCTTCGACCTTGGCGGAAATCTGGCCGTAGAAGGGGCCCGCCAGGATGCCCGCCAGCATGACGCCGAGCCAGCCAACGAGCAGCACCAGCAGCGTGCCGAGCAACCACTTGAGCACGACGATGAGCCAGCCGAACCAGTCGAGCACCCACTGCGGCCAGCCGGTCGTGAGGCCGCTCAGCAGGTCCAACAGCGGCGGCAGCGTCAGCGCCAGCACAGCGCCATAAACGATCAGCGTGACCCCGAACGGGATGGCCAGCAGCGCCGGAACACCGCGCGTGCCAAGCAGGCGAAATCCCAGCGGTAGCGCCGCAACTCCGCTTTCCAGATCGCGCATCAAACTCATCATTCCCCCTTGTGGATCGCGTTCGGGACGTCCAAGAGCGCCCGCGAACCAGCCGCAACCCCATCGACCATGGTTGCCTGCAACGCCTAGACTAAACTAGACAATTGGATCAGTGGCGCCTAAGTAGAGGCAAACACCGGCGCGATGGCTGCGAACGCCTTGCCACCGCTGCCTGAGCCGACGGTTATGCCGCGCTGAGACTGATCGGGTTACTCAGACCAGTAAGAAAGGCTGTGCCCACGCGCGGGCAATGATCGTGGAGTCTTGAGTTTCGGACGCGGCGCCTATTGCTGACGCTTTTCAACGCCACTGTCATCCGTGCAAATGTTATGAGAGCCGATGTACGGTTACGTGATTATCCCAACGCAACGGTTCGACATGTTCCCGGATGACGACCGACGGACTCTGCACGTCAGAGTATCGCACTGCACCAAGCCCGCTCGTCGTGACGAAGGAGCGGTTATGGACGGCGATGCCTGCAACATCACGCACTGTCTGGGAATGGGTTAGCCTTCCATCGTCGATACTGAAGAAGTACACCTGATTCCCACGGGGAGAGGAGATCGCCGCCGTTCTGGTCGTGTCGTCAATGGCTACGCTGGCAACGTAGTGATGCAAGCCCTGCCAATTCTCTGGCGTCAGAAGAGGCAAGCGCCACTCAAGGGCTGCAGCGTCCAGCACGAGTGACAGAGGTACAGTGTCCGTAACAGCACCCTCATACTGGATGCCAACCACGACCTCATCCAGCTTACTGACCGCAAGATGGCGAATGCTCGAGTGCTGTTCCGGACTCCGCACTGTCTTCAGAATTTTACCTGAAGCCTGGTCAATAAACGCCAGATTGGAGGCCATGTTAGCCAGATCAAGTTTTTTCCTCGGACGGGCGGGATGCGTTCTGATCCCACCGTTAGCAACAACCAGCGTCCGGCCGTCATTCAGCCAGGCAAGCTGGTGCGGCCCGACGCCACCGGAAGGGAACTCATCAACCTGTTGGAGCGTAATGGCATCGCGGACTGCGATTGTTCCACGGCCGCCGTTAAAGTCGTTTTCCGTGGTAAACAGGTAATTCTCGTCTCGGCTGTAGACGGCATGCCCATAGAAGTGTCGTCCCGACCGAGCACGGAACAGCCTCGGCGACTCGTCATTTCCAAGGGAGATCCTGACACCCTCCGCAGCGGGACGCCGACCGATCATTACGGCGTGACGACCACTTGGTGACACGAGCACCTCGTGACCTCGAAAGGGAACCGGCACAGAGCGCAAAGGGATTCCAGTCGAATCCGAAACTACCAGGAAATGACGACCTTCAGCATCGTCGGCGGCACTAAGCAAGAGGTAGTTAGGTCTTTCCTCAACAGTTGGCAGGCAGCCGCAAACAGCGCCGGCAAGGCCGGCGCCAAGTACTGCGCGGCGGCTGACGCGATCAGTCACCGTCTTGATTGTTGAAGCCGAGGTTTACGCCGCTGGCAACGGCAATATCAACCGTCAGATCAGCGAGCTGTTGGAAGGCAATGCGCAGTGCATCGGCATCACCGGTTGCCATACCGCCAATCACTGCTGCAAGGCTGTTCTCGCCAAACGAGTCTATGCTAAGCCGCACCGATTCAAGCTCTGCCTCAAAGAGATCTGCTTCAGAGGTCGCCATGTGGGCGCGCACGATATAGTCGCGCAACCGATAGGTATCCTCAGCTTCGTCATTGATGAATTCCTGCAGTGCTTCGGCATTAGCATTGATGTTATCGAGCGAGGTCTCACTGCGTTCCGATTCGAGTAGCTCAGTATCGCCAGCCGTTATGGCATCCAGAAGTTTGCGGTCACCGACAATTTCAGACGTCACTGCGATCGACTCGAGTAAAGCAACCAGATTGTCTCTTCCTGTCGCCCCGGTACCGATCAAGAAATCGGTGAGGGTCGCCCCTCCTGTTTCCCAGGCGCTGCGGAGCTCACCCGCCAGTGTCGTTAGATTGTCTGACACTGCAATTCCAAATTCGCAACGACGAGTCGCAGTGGCCGAATCAGCGAAACCCAGCTCAAACAGCAGATACTCGAGGGCTGGCAATCCTTGCGCGCCTACCGCGCTGTTTGCGATGTTTGCTTCGGTAAGCTCTGTCGTCCCGTCGAGGACCTGATTCGTATTGACGGTGACGGCATCGTTACCGTCGGGGAAGAGATTGATCCGAAACTCGCGATTGTTTCTCGCGACCGGACCAAACCGGATAATCGATGCCTTTTGCCAAGCGCCCATTGCGTCACGCCAGGCGCTCCGTAGCAGCACGACATCGTTCGCGGCAGGATCGACGCAGAAAGTGTCGAAAGCCGCCTTGACTTCCAGCATCTCAACTTCAAAACCGCTGTAGTTGGCCGCGATTACGTCTTCACCGAGGGCCGCAAACAGACGAGCACGCTCTTCCTCCACCGTGCCGACCGCGCCAAGCGGATCTGCGTCGTCTTCGCCGCCACTATCGTTCCCGCCACTGCCAGCGGGCGGCGGTGTAGATGCCGGAGGTTGCGAACCACCGCCCCCCCCACCGCCGCCACCACAGCCGAGGAGAGCCAATGTGACTGCGAATACTGTTGCCCTAGCTACCTTGACCATAGTTTTACCACCTCAAACCGGCTCACCAATCCACGCAGACGCGCTGCTAAAGGGCGCGCACGAATCGAGCGAGCGCTCTTTTGCCAGTTTCTGTTAACGCTTCGTATCTCAGCCGGGCGGAGTCTGCCTCTCCGCCATGCCAGAGTACGGCTTCCTCAATGGATCGGGCTCGACCATCGTGGAGCAGAGTCGTTACGCCATTCGCCACTTTCATGGTACCGATCGCCCACAGAGGTGGCGTTCTCCACTCCCTGCCCGTCGCTGCTCCTTGCCTCAGCCCATCGGCAAGACCAGATCCCATGTCATGTAACAACAGATCCGTGTACGGCCAGATCGTACCCGCAGCAGTCTCATAACTGGGCTGATGACAGCTTGCGCACCCGCTGTCATGAAAGTGTTTTTGCCCGAGCAGGACCTCATCGGTCGCCACGCCCGCCTTCGGAGGTGGGATGTGCTGAACAAAATGCACAACCAAGTCAAAGAGCACATCCTGAACTTCGATCCCCGGCGCACCCTCGTCGCCGTGGCGCTGGGCACGGCAACGTTGCTGCGCTGCCGTACAGACGAGGTCAGGATACCGGGCACTGGTCAGACCCATATCATTGCGGAACGCAGAACCAACCTGCTCAGCAGAAGTAGGGTGCAGCGCTTTCCAGCCGAATCGGCCAACCCGTCCGCCCCGCTCGTGAGTTCGACCGGAAACCCCGTCACCGTCCATATCTTCAGGATCGGCTCTGCTCCGGAGGGTCTCGTCGGGGATCGATTCGAGCAGACCCATGCCAATAAGCGGCGGAGCAACTCGAGCCGATACCGTATAGCCTTCATAGGACAGCTGCGGATCGACTGATTCAACCCGAAAGTGAAGCTGGCGCAGCCTCGGGTCACGCGCCGGAGCCACCGCGCTGACGCTGACGATGCCCTCGCCAGATTTTCTGTACGTAGACCGTGGCTGCACCTGACTGCCAATCACCGGATGGGGCACCCAGTCGTCTCCTGTCAACACACGACCAATTCGAAGAACCGTGGCGGGTGAACCGGAGTCATCAGCAAGCGAGGCGCCGCGTCCCCCCTCACGATGACAGGCTTCGCAAGAGTGAGCGTTGAACAGCGGACCCAGCCCATCCCTCGCGGTCGTGGATGACGGTGCGACCACCCAGGGTGATCTGAACAGCGCAAAGCCCGAGAAGAAAGACAGTCTGCCTTCAGCGTCGAGGTGTTGTGCCGGAGCAATCAACGATCGATAGGGTTGCCGGTTACGGGTCCAGCTGCCACCGGGTACCGGCAAACGGGGACGCTCCTCGGCTTCAATTGATGGAGCGACGTCCGGCATCCGGGGGGTGGCACGGGTCACGCCCGTCGGAAGCGTCACGGTACTCAGCGCCGCAAAGACCAACAGCGCGACCGCAGCAGTACCCGTGAGGGCAAAGGATCGCCAGTGAACCATCAGAGCGATTCCAGAAAAGCAAGCAGCTCGTCGCGACCTTGCAGGTCAAGCGACTTGTAGGCAGCACGAGCAGCGCTCGCTTCCCCACCATGCCAAAGCACCGCTTCCTCAATGGTGCGCGCCCTTCCATCATGGAGGAAAGTCGCATTTGGGTTAACGGTTGTCACCAGCCCGATACCCCACAGAGGCGGAGTACGCCACTCGGTCCCTGTAGCATCGCCTTCCGGCCTGCCGTCCGCCAACCCGGTACACCGCTGTACCCAGGTGCAATTCTGACCCGAGCCACAGGGAGTGCCGTCTTCGAACTCCTGGGAAATTGGTGGACAAGCCCCCCCCATGTCGTGCAGCAGCAGGTCCGTGTACGGAAAGATCTGCTGTTCAGACAACACACTGATGGGACTCGCCGGCTGCATCAGCGTGGACAGGGAAACATCCCCCAGCACGCTGCCCTCAGCCTCGCCGGTGGTAAAACTGTACCGGTGGCAGCCACCGCATCCAGCCTCGAAGAAATGGATCCGACCGGCAAGAATCTCGGGAGCAAACGCTTGAGCTTCCTCGTCGAAACCTCTGCGGTCCGGAACCGCCAGCAGTCGCACATAGAGCTCAACGAGCGCGAGCTCAATATCGGCTATGTCAACTCCGCCGACGGCTTCGTTCGGCTCGGCTAGCGCGGCCTGCTGGCAGCTGATCTGCTGGCTGCCGCAGGCCTCATCGGTCACGTAGCGGCTGGTCGCGCCGGAATCGTTGCGGTAGGCGAGTGCAGTCTGTTGCAACAGGGAAGCCACCGAGGCTTTCAAGCCGAAACGACCAAGTCTCTGCGTCCCAACGGTCTGATCGAACACGGTCGCAGCGCGACCGCTGATGCCGTCACCGTCAGCATCTTCCGGATCTGCCAGCTCGCGAATCTCCGCTTCGGGAATAACCTCTAACAGGCCGGAACCGAAAACCGATGGCGCCAGGCGAGGCGAAAAGAGTATTCCACTGTCGAAGTCGCCGTAGCTGAGTTCCCGCACCTTGTATATCGGGCGGCGAAGCTCGTAAGTCACGCCATCCGCAAAACTGTCGACCACGGTCTCGTATTCGATCGTAGCGAATCCTTCGCCGATTGCGGACCCAGATCCCTCGCCAAACGCCGAGAGCCCAGCCTCGATGCCGTCCCCGCCAAATGAGTCGAGACCGAAGGTATGCAGCACCGCACCGTACATATCGTCCGGAATCACCGCGCCGTCATCTATGCCGGTGGAGAGCCGGATCGACATGGTATCGAGAGGAACATCGGGCAGTTGCGGTAACGCACCGCGGCCATCGCGCGTATGGCAGCCCTGGCAGGTTCGAGCATTGAGCAGCGGACCCACCCCATCCTGAACGCCGCGAAAAAGCGAGTTTCCGCTCTTGAAGTTTGCGTCCAGCTCGAAGTCCGAGGCAACCGCTGGAGGGGCCTGGCCAAAGGCCCGTTCGTTGGTAGACGCGGTCCCGGCCGCGCCTCCCGAGAATCGCTCCGAGGGATCGACTGGGGGAACTAATGCAACCGGATCAGGGGCTGGGTCGGGTTGTCCCCCCGGATCGGGGGACGGCGATGGCGTTGGAGTTCCGGCTCCGCCTCCGCCTCCGCCTCCGCCACAACCATAGAGCAACGCACCAACGAGCCAGAACAAAAACGCTGTTCGCTGCATCTGTAGTTCGCCGACCCCGCCCCGCCAGCTACGGATCAGATGTCCTGATCCGTGTCCTGTCGCAGATCACCGGTAGATACGCCCAAACCGACGATTACCTGCTCCAGCACGTCGGTCTGCTCCGACAACGCGACAATCGCAGACGCCACCGTAGGCTCGTTGATCCCAATCTGAATGAGGTTGTCGAACGGCGTACCGGTCTTTGCGGCCTGATCGATGGCATCGATCGTGATCGCGGTTCTTTCGACAGCAGCACGCATCTGGTTTTCGAGATCGGTGAGACCCTCGGAAATCAGAAGGTCGTCGATCCCGGCGCCCTCGAGGGTCGTTCCGTCCAGGCGAACATATTCACCGCGATACGCGTTTTCGATCCCTTTCGCATTGGTCACGATGTCCCGATGGGTGTTATCGGAGAAACAGGAGTGCTCGTCCTCCTGGCTGTTCGTCAACAGCGCAATGTTCATACGTTCGCCCGCCAGCTCTCCAAAACCAAGGCGTCCCATTCCTTCGAGAATGATCGCAAGAGAGGTGTCACCGCCGGTCACGAACGCGGCATAGTGATTTCCAGCCATGTTTGGTGACCAGGCATCGGTTACCCGGCTCAGGTCATCGATCAGCACGTCTGCGACAGCCAACAGGTAGTCGCCGCGACGTTCACAAATGTCCTGCGTCGCGGGATTCGGACCACTCGTACACGCCCCGCCGACGATGTAATCGGTAAAGGGCCGCTGCCCCGCAGACGAGTCCCGTGGCAGCGTTGCGCTCAGATCTGCATTCAGATCCTGTCCCCAGAGCAGGAATTCGATGACGTGGTAGCCACTCGCAACGTTGCGCTCGTCGCCGCCAAGTTCGTTGTTCGCGCGGACTACCGACGCATCGATGGTCGGGAAGCCAGTCACGTCAGCAATGATGTTGTCATCGATGGCAGCCGTGCTCGACGCGACTTCCGGCTCCGCATCGCCGTCGATGTCGTTGGCAACGTAGTCAATCAGCGCTTCGGCAAGCGGCCAGGCATTGATGGCGCCTTCAGGGCCATCGCCCTCTTCTCCGATGCTGCCGTCGTCGCGCAGCGCGTCAATGGGACCAACTCGAAAGCGATAAACCTCTGTCTGACCGTAAGGCTCGTTAGAATCAAGCCACGCCTGCTTGGCCACAGCGAAGCTGTCGGCGTTGGGATCAGCCACGAAATCCTCTAGCGCATTGCGTAGAGAAATCGCCGTAATCAATGAGTCCCCGTAAGCGGCGAAGGCGATGTTGGCGTTCGTGGTGACGACGTCTGCAACGGTCACAAGATTAGGTTGGCCCGCGGGTCCTTGGGCGCCGGCTGCACCTGCGGGGCCCGCAGGGCCAGTCGCGCCATCCGACCCATCATCGCCTTCGCAGCCTGCCAGAAACACGACACAAAGGGACACTGCGGCCGCGGCCTTCGCTTTGTTTAACATATGAAATCCTCGTTGCAATTCGGGCGATAGCCCGTTTAGAAGGCCCGGACAAACGCCCGACGACCTGGCCCAGCGTGCTGGTTACTTCGTCCCCTGTTTTCGAGATCCCGTAAGCCGGACGACGCTCCTATCGGCCATCGCGGCCACCTGGCGTACGGGTATCCTTCCCGAGTGCGGGACGGCTAGCAGTGCACTCCCCATGAGCGCCTCAGATCATTTAATTGTTATGTTTCTGAGAAGCATTCGCATTCTCTACGGAAAACGATTAGCCCGTCAACAGCAAATGCGGCCAGCTCCGGGCGTGTCTCTGAGACACTCAAGGGGGCGGCCCGGGCGCCTGAGAGGGAAAGGAGCGGGCTAGATTGGAAGTGGGATTGGCTATCACCGCGGCAATGCCCCAGCCGCGGTAACACGGCGCGGAAACAGCTTTGAATCACCGAGCCTACACGACTAAGCCCACGCTTTGAGGCAATCGGCGATAGTGCGAGCTGCGCGACCGTCCCGCCTGCCAGAAGCCAGCAGACGGGCATCACAGAGCTTCAGGTTGAGCGCACCGCCAGCCAGCGTTCGAGCTGCGGCCACATGCGACGGCGGGCGTTGAGCCCGGCAATCAGGCTGACATGCCCACCCTTCAGCAGCACTTCCTGCTTGTCTTCGCTGCCGACCAGACGCAGCAGGGGCTCGGTGGCTTTGCGGGGCGCGAGATGGTCATGCTGGGCAACGATGCTGAGCACGGGGACCTCAATCTGCGCCAGATCCGCAGAGCGACCGCTAACCTGCAGCTCGCCGGTGTAGAGCTGGTTGTCCCAGCACAGCGCTTTGGTGGTTTCGCGCACGTACTCACCCGCCAGCGGCAGCGTCTCCTCACCCCACCGCTCAAAGGCCCGGAACGAGCGCACGAAGTCGGGATCGGCAAGCTGTGACCAGAGGCGCATCTCACCGGCGGTTTTCTGCGCCGGACGCTGCATCTCGAACATGCGGGTGACCGCTTCGACCGGCAGGATACCGAGTGTATCCACGAGCTGATCGACATCGAAGTACTCAGGATCGTTCCAGACGTTCATCAGGCCAAGCTGATGCCAGTCCACCGGCGTCGTGATGCAGGCCAGGTTCTTGAGCGGACCTTTGCGATGGGTTGCCGCGTAGATGAGCGACAGCACACCGCCCATGCAGTAGCCGATGATCGACAGCTCCGGCTCGCCGCTGCGGGTCTGGATCGCCTGCGCGCAGCTCGGGATGAAATCCTGCGTGTAGTCCTCGAGGGACAGGTGCCGTTCTGCCTGCGTTGGCGGTGCCCAGTCGAGCGTATAGACGTCGAAGCCGCGTTGCAGCAGGAACTCGATCATCGACTGCCCTGGCGCCAGGTCGAAGACGAACGACTTGTTGGTCGTGGCCATGACCAGCAGCACGGGGACCCGATACACCTCGTCGACCAGCGGCCGGTAGTGATAGAGCCGCAGGGTGCCGCGCTCCAGCACGACATCCTTGGGCGTCAGCCCGACCGGTTCCGGAGCCGCAGTCGCCAGCTCCAGCCGCCGCGCACCGCGGCCGGCGAGATCGCTGAAGAAAGCCTGTGCCTGAGCCAGAACCCCATCCGTGTCGAGTTCGGCCGCTGCCGACGTCGCCGTGGTACTCACGCGGCCTCCTGACCGGCGCCCGGCGCGCCGGTCGGCGCCCCGGCGGCGGCGGGCTGGGCGGTGTATTCAACGGGAGGCTGCTTGGTACGTGACGGCTGCGGCACCGCAGGATCCGCCGCGCCAGCGGTAGCCACCGGCAGCCGTGCTTCGAGGTGATCCAGCCGCCGTTCGATCCGCAGCAGCGTCTCGTGCAGCGCGCGGATCGACTCGCCGGTGGGCAGATCAAGCGCCGCGAGCTGCCGGTTGACGGCTTCGCCCAGGGTCTTCTGAAACGCGAGGCCAGCCTGCTGACCCTGGTTCATGGCACGGGCGAAGCCTTCGGTACCCATGAGCTGGGTAGCCAGGGCGTCGAAGCCCCGCTCCCACTGGCCGATCATGTCCTGCCACTGCGCGCCGAGATCGTTTGCGGTGTTGCTTCGCTTACCGTTTGCGCCATCCCCTGCCCCGTTGGCCATCCCTGTTCCCTCCTCAGTTTCCGCTCGGGCGGTTGTGTTTACTTTTGTATTCGCTTTTGTATTCGCTTTGTTCGACACCCTTGTGCCAGAACCCCTTTCGCTGGATATTGTATCCATTGATACTATATCCAACAATACGGACATAAGAGATACAGGCCTGTGAAACACCAGGTTTGCGAATTCGAAATTTCCAGATCGACACTTCGACTAACTCGAACAAGCTGCCAGCCGAGTTCCCTGGCCTGACGCTCAGGACCGGATCGGGAGCTACGCAGCCATAGCGCTGAAAGAAAAGAGTCGAGACCCACAGAAAAACACCGATAAAGAGAAGAGAGAGGGAGAAACCACAGTGCGCCTGTCGACCCACGATGCGTCCTTCGTCTACGGCGAAACCGCGAACGGCCCCATGCACGGGGTGTCCCTGACCCTGCTGGACGGCGCGGTCAGCTACGATGAGATCTTTGCCTACTACGAGCCCCGGGTTGGCAAAATTCCGCGCTTACGGCAGAAGCTCGCGTTTGCGCCGTTCAACCTCGCCCATCCGCGCTGGGTCGACGATCCCTCCTTCGATCTGCGAAACCATCTGATCGGCCACCGCCTTGCCCCGAACACGACGCTCGCCCAGGCAGAAGCCAAGGCCCTGGAGCTGGCCCAGGGTGTGCTGGACAGAAACCGGCCGCTGTGGCGCACTTTCGTGCTCGAAGGCGTGGAGGGCAGAACGTTGATTGCGTCGCTCACACACCACGCCTTCGTCGACGGAGCAACCGCCGTCGCGTTGTCCACGGTCCTCACCGACCCTAGCCCGGACCCGGAACCGCAGGAGGCGGCACCCGCCTGGTCGCCGGAACCCGCACCGAGCCTCCTGGACCGCTGGATCGATGCCGGTTCTGCATTCATCGAACAGGGCGCCGAGAACCTCCGCCGGATGCGTCAGCTGCCAGCGGCGGAGCCGTCCCGGTTGGCCAGGGTGGTCGAGGCGCTGGCGCAACCGGTCATGCAGGCGCCCTGGAACCGATCGTTGGTTGGCCCGAAGCGACAGCTGGCCTACTTCACCGTCAGCCTCGAGGACATCAAGCGAATTCGCAGCGCTCACGGCGGCACCGTCAACGACGTCGCGGTCAGTACGGTCATGGAGGG
>JBCDGJ010000149.1:0-12328 GCA_038757945.1 Pseudomonadota bacterium | reverse complement strand
CGGATCTTCCCGCAGCGCTTCCAGAAACTCGTGGCCGTTCATTCTGGGCATATTGATGTCCAGCAGGATCATGACGGGGCGATTGATCTTCGTCGGCGATTCCCCGCGCAGGATATCGAGCCCTTCTACGCCATCCTTAGCCCAGATGAGTCGGTTGGCGATCCGGCGCTTCTTCAAAGTGCGCTGGAAGAGCTCCACATCCAGCTCATCGTCGTCGATCATCAGGATCTCAACTTCGTTGAATTGCGTCATGACGCGCCCTGCTCGTCAGTGCTCAGATAGTGGCTGGGGTAGCGCGCTCGGACTTCGGCCCATGCCTGCGACTGCTGCCGGATGCCTCGATCCCGGGTCAGCGCGTCCCAACGTTTGGCAGCGGCACGTAGGGCTTCGCGGGGTGTCAGCTTGCCATCGACCGCCAGGGCGATAAATCTTGCCAGAGCAGCGAAGTAATCTGCCTGACCGCCGATGTGGCAGTCAGGCAGGCAGTGTCCCACGGCTTGGGCATGCAGCCTCAGAAACTCTGGTGAATAGCTTTCCTGGATGCGCGCGTCAGCGTAGTGCTCGCGTCGGAAGGGGTCGAAGTAGCCATCCAAGGGCCGCACCGCGAGTGTCGACATCTGCGGGCAGGTGGCGAAGAGCGTGAACAGGTAAGCGAGCTCAGGCTGGCGCGAGTTTGCAGAGACAGTGTAGTTCCACCCCCAGTTGAAATAGGGGAGGCCGCGAGAAGCATCGCTGGTGGCTCTGCCCGCTGGCGGCTCGAAGCTGCGCACATGCGCTCGGACCTTCGAGTCAGCCTGTCGGAAAGACTTTTGGGACCCGCCCCAGCCAATATTGATGAGGCAGTTGTTGTTCTTGTATTGGGTCCAGTTCTCGAACAGGCCTGCGGTACGCGCGGTCGGGGCCTGCCACGCACTGGCCGAGACCAGCGCGGTCAGCGCGGCGATCGCCGGCTCCTCGGCGATGCGTGCTCTCATGTCGACCGTGAACGGTAGTAGTCCCCGCTCGTGAATGCGCAGCCAGAATTCCCAGACCGCATAGTCGGGCGTCCGGAACAGGCAGCCGCCGTAGCGACCAAGCTGAGGCTGCTGATAGAACGCCATCAGTTCATCCAGTGCGGCCCAGCTGTCGAATCGATCGGCAGCTCTGCCGTGGAGGTCCTCGAAAGCCTTGTGCCGATCGTCGGTGCGAAGCAACTGCTCGTTGATGAATCCCAGGTACACATCACCGTCGGTCTGGTACCCGTAGAAATGCCCGGCCCAGGCGCCGGAAGCCTGCGGCATGTAGCCGTCTCGATAGCCCGATGGCTCGTGGCGAGCGACATACTCGTCGAGGGGGGTGATCGCGCCTGCCTCCACCAGATCCGTGACCCCGAACGAGGCGGGCAGACCCACGTCGAAACCGCCCTCGTCGCTGCGAGCGCCCAACAGCAGGTAGGTATTGATGTCGTCAACGGCGACGTATCTGGATTCAACGTTCACGCCAGTCGCAGCCGAGAAACGAGTCAGTAGCGTCGCCATGTTGGCTTCCGAGCCGAACGGAAGCAGTAGCCGCAGCGTACTGCCGCGGCCCGCCCGCGCTGCGGCCTCGAGGATTGCTGCCGTGGTGGAGTCGGGAGCGAGGGCAGCGTGAGGCTGCGCGGCTGCCGCCGTGGGCAAGGATGTCAGCGCCACTGCGGATACGGCCGTTCTCAGAAAGCGTCGGCGGCTGGAGAGAGTGGGTGAATGCACAGTTTAGATCTAGACTTTCTAAAGAAACTATAGACGAGATTGTTCATCCCACGTATCGCCACCACACTCGCGCTCGCTTTCGCGATCATTGCGCTGATGCACGTCGTCGCGGTTGCGATTGGCTGGTATGGCTATCGCATGATCGAGGCTCAGCAGAGCACGCTGACCGATGTGGTCTTGCCGGTCTCTTCCGCGAGTCAACAGAGCGCTGATCGGATCTCGCAGCTGCAGCTCCTCGCGCCAACGTTACCTGCCGTACAGGGAGCCGCGTCACTGCGGACGCTGGATGAGGATCTGCATCAGCTCATCGATGGGGTGCGCTCTCGGCTTGGAGAGAACGGTCTGGATGACGATCTGACCAACGCGCAGCTGGCCAGCGTCGCAGCCGCGATCGAAGCGGCCGTCGGCGCGCAGAAAGCGAATCTTGAGGCGCGGGACCGGTTTGAGACCGCGCAAGCGCGCGCGCTCGGGGAGCTGGAGCAGCTTCGGATCGCCGTCGAGGTGCTGGAATCCGGCCCTGGCGAAGCCGAGCTCGATGAGCTGCGGATTCAGGAATTCCTCCGTGCGATCGCCGATTGGCGCGCTCAGCTACTGGCCCTGTCCGCGTTGCGCGAAGCAGCAGCGATCGGAGAGACCTCGGCCACCATTCGGCGCGGGATTCGCCAGAGTGTGCGGAGCCTGTCTCGGCGGAACCTGCTGAGCCAGTCCGGCAATCTTCCGCGCCGTCTCATGAACCTGCTCGATGATCTCACCAGTCCCCGCGGCCCCTTTGCCATGCGGATGGCCCAACTCGAGCAAGATCGGACCGTTCAGGCGCAGATCGGTGTGCTCAGTGATACCGCTGCGGGTCTTGCGGGTCGTCTGAGCGAACTCGTAGATGATCAGAACGCACGTGCGGCCGCCGCCAGCCGGGGTCTGGCGCGCACGCTCAGCGCGTCAGAGACCGCGCTGTTCGCGGTGTCTCTGGCGGCGCTCCTGCTGAGCGCTTTGTTCACCCGTCAGCTCGTGTTCCGCGGCGTCGTGGAGCCCATGGCGGCGCTGGCGGACCGCACCACAGCGTTGGCGGATGGTGATCTCGACTCTCCGGTACCCGACCCTCGATTTGCGGAGCTGCGATCGATAGCGCAATCGCTCCTGTCTTTCCAGCAAAGCCTGCAGCGCCTGGCGCAAGCCGATGAGACGCTCCGGGCGCAGAACGAGAAGCTCTCTTTCGCGAACGACGAGCTGAATCGCTTTGCCTACGCGGCGTCACACGATCTGCGGTCACCGCTGCGCGGCGTGAAGACCCTTGCGAGCTTCATCCGGGAGGACTTTGAAGGCCCGTTGCCTGATGCCATAGAACACCATATGGCTCGTATGGAGACCCGTCTCAACAAGATGGAAGTGCTGCTGGAAGATCTGCTCTCGTACAGCCGTGCCGGGAATGAGAAAGAGCCGTTCGCACCCCTATCTATGCGAGAGGCGGTCAACGAAGCGCAGGCACTGCTGTCCAGGGAGGCGCAGGAGGACATCCGCTGGGAAGGCCCTCTGGATGTCGTGCAGGTGCCACCGCAGACTACGCGCCAGACGCTGCGCAACCTGATCGATAACTCGATCAAGCACCATGACGGGCGCGAACCCCTACAGGTCAGGATACGGGCTCGGCACGAAGCAGACCGCTGGACTCTGATCGAGGTGGTCGACAACGGGCCCGGGATCCCGCCAGCCTATCGCGATCGGGTCCTGCAGATGTTCCAGACGCTGAAGTCCGCATCTGCATCACGAACCTCCGGCCTAGGATTGCCCATGGTGCAGCGCATGGTGAAACAGGCGGGCGGCAGGATTACGCTGCTCGACGGCGATGGATCTGATGAAACCTCGCAGGGCACCTGCGTCGCCTTAAGGTTCCCGCGCGAGGCGCAGCTAGAAGCCGAAAGCACGGGGTAGATCGACTGACGGAAGGCTGACTGGGAATCCTCTGTCCGGTGTCTGAATCGTGGCGCCTGACACGCGCAGATCGCAGGCAACTCCTCGTAAATGCTGTCTATGCTTAACCTGTCTCAAGCGATGAGGATGCGCTGTGTCAGAAGCGGTTCACGCCAACGATGTAACCAACTGGTGCATCGTCTACATCAGTCAGGACCGCGCGCGCCTAGCCTCTATCTGGACGTTCTCGAGACGCTGCCGCTGGATCACCGGCTGGGGCTGCACACGCGGTGTCGCCTGAGTTGGGACGATGACTGGTCGCTGTTCGCCTCGGAAACACCCGTGTTGATTCTGCTCGACCTTGATGACCTCTCGGTCCCGCTTGCGACGGCGCTGCGGAGAGTGCAAGAGCGATTCGAGGAGAGCGCGATACTCGTCGCCACCGCAGATGCGGCACTGGGCGCGCAAGCAATCGCCCGGGGTGCCGATGAACTCATCACCGACGTGACCGCCCATGAAACTGGCCTGCGCCTACAAACAGCGATTGAGTCGCACTCGCGCAGTCTGGGCCATCGCCGGGAGCACAGCGAACTTCGTGCTGAGCTGATCTCCCTGTCCGCACGCACCCAGCGCGATGCGCTGACGGGACTTTACACTCGCTCAGCGTTTCTCAGCCAGGTCGATCGGGCGCTGAGTCGAGCGCGGCGCCTGAACACCATGGTCGCCGTGGTCTATTTCGATTTGGACGGGTTTAAAACGGTCAACGACAGCCATGGCCATCACGCCGGGGATGCCGTGTTGTCCTGGTTCGCGCAGGCGTTGCTCGAGCAGTTCCGCTGCGAAGACTGCCTCGGGCGAATGGGGGGCGACGAGTTTGTGCTGTTGCTTGAAGACCTTGAGCATCCGATTCATGCGTTCGCCAGCGCGAAGAAGATCCGCAAGCTGTTGCAGGGCGAGCTGGTTATCGAAGATGTGCTCATGGAGCTCGATGCCAGTGTGGGGATCTCCATGTATCCCAAGAGTCCCGATACGCAGGCGTTGATCAGTCACGCAGATATGGCGATGTATGCTGCCAAGAAACGTCCGGAAGATGGCAAGGTTCGATTTTTTGATGCCCGACTGGAGGCGCAGCTGATTGCCCGAGAAAGCTGTCGCTTGCGGCTCGAGGGTAAGCTGGCTCGCCGCAGATGCTCGCTGGCGCTGCAGCCGTTGTACGACTACGAATCAGGTCAGCTCAACTCGGTTGAGGCGCTGTTTCGCTGGCCATTCAGCGAAACCACACAGGAGGTGATCGAGTTCGCTGAGCGCCAGGGGTTTATACAGCGCCTCGATATGCAGATGCTCGAAGAAGCGATCAAGGCGTTCCAGAAGCTGCGAAAGAAAGCCCCTCACTATCAGAAGCTGCACGTCAACGCTTCGGTGCTCAGCCTTGATATTCACTATCGGGAGCAGGTGGTGCGACTGCTGGACACCCATCTCATGGATCCCGCACAGCTGTGCATCGAGGTGACGGAAACGGCGCTCAGCCAGGACTACGAGCAGCTGGCAAAAGATCTGCGCGGATTGCGTAAGCTTGGGCTGGAACTGGCGCTCGACGATTTTGGCACCGGTTATGCGTCGTTGCGCTACCTGCGGGACCTGTCCTTCCATTCGCTCAAGCTCGATCGGGAGTTGGTGAGTAAGATCGGCGACGATCATCGTTGCCGGGCGCTGTGCCACGCGAGTATCGATATGGCGAAATCGCTTCAGATCAAGGTCACTGGAGAGGGCGTCGAGAGTTCAGATCAGTTCAGCCTGCTCAGGGAGATGGGCTGCGACTTTGCGCAGGGCTACTACCTGGCCAGGCCCTCGTCTCCGGAGGCGCTGGCGAACTCGGATCCATTGGAGTTCGTGTTCTAGGCCGACTATGCTCCTGGGTTTGGGGAGGGGTGTTCCCCGGGGGAGCGATGGCACAGCAGGACCGCGCGAGCGCTCAGCCGCTTGAGACTTCCCTGTCCCTGCGCCTTGGCTATGCCATCGGCGGTGCTGCTGAAGGCTCAGCCAACTGGGCGTTCAGCGGTTTCAACTTCATCATCTACACGATCGGATTCGGGTTGCCTGGGACCCTGGCGGGCCTTGCGGTCTCCCTTTCGATCATCTTCGATGCGATCTCCGATCCGCTCATCGGTTACCTGTCTGATCATCATCGCAGTCGACTCGGGCGCCGACACCCGTTCATCTACCTGTCAGCATTCCCGCTGGGTCTGACACTGCTTCTGATCTATCTGCCTCCAGCTGCGCTGCTCGACCACAGCGGCGCAACCGGTTCCTTTCTGGGCTACGAAGCAACGCATTCCCAGTGGCTGCTCGCGCTGTGGCTGTTCGTGTTTGCCAGCCTCTTCAAGCTGTTCTACACCTGCTACCACCTGCCACACCTGGCGCTCGGCTCCGAGCTTACCGGGAACTACCTGGAGCGTACGCGGATTTTCCGGCTCAACACGCTCTTCAGCTTTGGTGGCGGTGCCATGCTGGCCTGGAGCTTTTACAACATCTTCTATCCTGAAGGACCGAGCCTTGGGATGCCGACCTTGCCCTTTGCCGGCACCGTCGGCCTGGTGGCAGCGCTGATCATCCTGCTCTGCGGCGCGCTCACGCAGCATCGCGTGGTCGATCTGCCGGGCCCGCCACCCGGCGCGCCGCGCTTTCGCTGGCGATTCTTCCTGCGCGATGCCGGGCGAGTCTTCGGCAATCGCAACTACCTGATGCTGTTTTCGGGGTTGCTCTGCCTGTCGCCCATGATCGGTGTGCGCGAAACGCTGAATGCCAACATGGGCCTGTACTACTGGGAACTCCCACCGCGGCTGCTTGGCTATCTGCCGCTGGTGTCCTTAAGTTCCTACTTCGTGTTCATGGCCCTTGTGGTTTTCCTCAATGCCCGGCTCGACAAGGGGGGCACCATGCGGCTGGCCGTTGGCCTCGCCATGATCGCGGCGTCGATGCCAGTGCTGCTCCGTTCCCTGGATCTCCTGCCTGCGAATGGCAGCCCCTGGATCGTGGTGATCGTGGGCACGTCGGTCTTCTTCTATTACGGCGGTCTGGCCGCGCTGACGACCACCGTGTATTCGGCCATTGGCGATGTGGTGGACGAAGACGAACTGGAAAGCGGAGCCCGTCACGAAGGCAGCTTTTATGCTGTGCGGACGTTCTTTGCCAAACTGAGTAATGCGCTCGGGCATTTGATCGCAGGCATAGCGATCGACGTGATCGGGTTTCCCACTGGCGCTGTAGTCGGTGAGGTGGATCGGCAGGTCATCTTCGAGTTGGGCCTGGTGGACGGCGTGTTTGCGGTGCTTCCTGTTCTGGGTGCGGTGTACTTCTACGGCCGCTATCGCATCGACCGTCGCCGCCATGCTGTGATTCGCGCTGAATTGGCGGCGCGCACGACGTCGTAGGACCAGGTGTGATCACGCAGGGTGCATCCTGCTCTCCCTGGCCCGCAGGCTCGGGCTGCCGATTCGCGGGTGCTGCGCTAGGGTGGCGTAGGCGCGAGTGCCAGGCCCCAGCATCCGAGTAGCAGCAGCGCTGCCACCAGTGCGCAGGCGAACTGCCAGGGGCGGGCAATGATGCTCGCCGGTGCCAGGGCAAGGGCACAGCCCAGTGCGAATCCGCTCAGCAGACCGGTGAAGTGGGCCAGCACATCGGTTTGCAGCCCTGCCGTCCCGGTGAAGGCGAACAGCGTAAAGCCCGCAAACAGCGGGGCTACGGCTCGGCGCCAGTCTGTATTTCGATAGTAGCCGGCCAGCCAGGACACAGCGCCGAGAGCGCCGATAGCGCCAAACACGGCTGTCGAGGCGCCGATGGACACAAAGCCAGGCTCGCGGAGCAGCGCATTGATCAGGTTACCCATTGTCCCGGCACCGAGCACCGCCAGCCAGGCGATGCCCGAGCCGAGCTGCCGCGCCAGCAGGGTTCCGAAAAACACCCCGAACAGGGCATTGCTGGCCAGATGCGCGAGATCTGCATGGAGCGTCAGTGCCGTCACCGTGCGCCACCACTCGCCCTCCCGCAGCGCATCCACCGCAAGGGCACCGAGGGATCGGTAAGGCGTGGCCGAGCCGTCCTGCAGCCAGGGGATTGCGCACAGAGTGATCAGGTAGCAAAGGGCGCCGATGAGCCCTGACTCAACAGCCCGCCGCGGGCGTACCCGGCTGGCGACGTGTCGGTTCTCACGCCAGTAGCGTGCCAGCTCCGTGGTGGCGCGGTCTGCCTCGGTCAGGGGAACCCACAGATGCCAGCCCTCTGGCGACGGCGTCACCTCGTGTTCGATCCCCAGCGCCAGCAGCACGAAGGCGGCATCTGCCACCGGGGATTGCTGACGGTGCTCGAACACGGACAACCACTGCGCGGACGGGCTGTCGTCTTCCATCAGCGCCGCGAAAGCCTTAGCGTTGCGATGACCTTAACGCTGCACGGATCCGCCATGAGCCAAGATTTTGACCGTCCCCATTCCGGCCGCTGGCTCGAGGAATTGACGCCCGGTCTGGTGATCCAGCACGCCATCCGGCGCACGCTGACAGAATCAGACAATGTCCTGTTCACGACCCTGAGCATGAATCCTGCTGCACTGCATCTGGATCATGACTACGCGGCCACCCAGACGGAGTTCGGAAAGCCGCTCGTCAACTCGCTGCTCACCCTGGCGGTCGTGGTCGGCATCAGCGTGCATGAAACCACCCACGGCACCACCGTCGGGAACCTCGGATTCAAGGAAACGGTCTTTCCGCACCCGATGTTTCACGGCGACACGCTGCACGTCGAGACCGAGGTCCTCGAGCAGCGGCCATCGCGCAGCCGGCCAGGCCAGGGCATCGTGACCTTCGAACATCGGGGCTTCAATCAGCATGGTGAGCTGACCTGCCGTGCGGTCCGGTCCGCGCTCATGCTGTCTCAACCTCAGGGCTAGCCCCAGACGCCGGACCGAGTCGGTGATCGGACGCCTGCGATTCGCGCACGAAGATGAGCATGCACAGTCCTAACCCCATCAACAGGATCAGAGAAGCGAAGCCCGCCCGCTGGCTGATGGCAGCAGCCGTTACGCTACCGACGAGCAGTGGGGCGAGAAACGCGGTCACGGTCCCGGAGAGCGCGTACAGGCCAAAGAACTGCGTCGCCATCGTCGCCGGGGTGATCCTGGCCATCAGCGTGCGCGACGAGGCGAGCCCGGTCACGAAGAACATGGCGAAGATCTGATTGGTGATGAAATAGCAAAACTCGGCCGGCCGCGACATGTAGGGCAGATCGAACAGCCGCTCACTGCCAACAGAAATCCAGAACAGCACGTGCCCATTGTCGATAGAGACCAGCACCAGGAGCAGCAGGGTGCTGATTGCGACGGACAGCAGGAGGGTCTTGCGTGAGCCGAGCCGGTCATCCAGGCGCCCCCCCAGATAGGCGCCGACCATCGCTGCCGCGCTTGTGCACAGCCCGAAGATGAGCAGGGAGATGGAGTCCCAGCCGAAGGTACCACTGGCGTACACGCCACCGAAGGTCATGACGCCCACCATGCCGTCGATGAAAAACATGCGAGCCACGAGATACAGCGCGATGTTCCGGTAGTGGCTGAGGCTGCGCAGCGTGTCCCCGACATCCGCGAGTCCTTCCCGCAGCATCGGCAGGAGCGGGCGACGCTCGCCGTGGCCATCGGGCGTGAACCAAAGCAGCGGCAGTGTCAGCAGAATCAGCCAGCCGGCCGCCAGGGGGCCGACGATCCGGTCGTGTTCATGGGCCGCCTGGTCAATACCGAACCAGGGCTGGGCGGGGATGAAAGACCAGTCGAGCTGGCCTGGCAGGGCAAACGCCAGCAGCACAAAGACCATCAACAGCAGCCCGCCCACATTCCCAAGCGCGAAGGCCGTGCCTGAGATGATCCCGACACGATCCGCGGCGGCAACGCTTGGCAGCATGGCGTTGTGGAACACCTCGCTGGTGGTGAAGATGACGTTGATCACCACAATCAGCGCAAGAGTGGGATAGATCCCGAGCCCCGTGCCGTCGGGATACACCCACCAGAGGGCCAGGGCACCGAGGGCGAGCGAGACGCCGGTGCCCGCGACCCAGGGCTTGCGGCGACCGCTCTTGTCGGCGATGGCCCCCAGTAGCGGAGCGCTCAAGGCGAGCAGGAATCCCGCGATCGCGTTGGTGTAACCCAAAAGGCTCTGGCCGCGCACCGCGTCGCCGACGACGACATTGCTGAAGTAGGGATAGAAAATGTAGATCACGACCAGGATGTAGTAGGGATCCCGGGCGCCTTGAGCGAGGCTCCAGCTGAAGCTGCCGAGGGCCGAGGCTGCGGGCGATCCGGCCAGGCTGAGCGGGACTGCGCTCGGGGTGTGGTCGGCAGTTGTGGCGGTGGGGCTGGGCATCGAGGGACCGTAGCACAGGCGCTCGCAAGAGGCTTTCGCAGTCGCACAGGGCCCCCGGCCGGCTGGCGCGCCGCCGGGGCTGTTCTAGCCTTAAGGGGAGCCATTGCGGCCGCTCGGTAGGCCCGCGCGGTCAGGACCCGATGCCCAGACACAAAGCCCTCCCACATCCATACCGCGGGTTCCGACGAGCGTTGGTCGTCTGCCTGTGTCTGGTCTTGATGCCGGCCCTGTCCGTTGCAGAAACCATGTGTGTGGATAGCAGCAGCACCGCCACCACCGGCAGCCTGGCTGATTCGGGTGGTACGGGTAGCAACTATGGCAACAGCGAAACCTGCGGCTTTCTGATCACCGCCACGGGCGGCGGCGCCATTACGCTGGACTTTTCGAGCTTTGACTACGAATCCAGCTACGACTTCCTGCAGATCTACGACGGCTCCAACACTTCCGGCACGCTGCTGGCGAACTACACCGGGTCCGGTTCAGCGCCGGACGTGGTGGCCACCTCCGGCAGCATGTACATCGTCCACGATACCGACAATATCATCACCCGGAGCGGCTTCATCGCGACCTGGAGCATCGGCACAGCGGGGAGCAGCTCGGATGCTCGGATGTGTGTGGACAGTAGCAGTACTGCAGCGACCGGTAGCCTCGCAGACTCCGGAGGTACTGGCGGCAACTATGGTAACAATGAAACCTGCAGCTTCCTGATCACAGCTACCGGAGGCGGTGCGATCACGCTGGATTTCTCCAGTTTCGACTACGAGTCCAGCTACGACTTCCTGCGGATCTACGACGGCAGCAACACCTCCGGGACGCTGCTGGCGAACTTCACGGGCACCGGATCTGCGCCGGACGTCGTGGCGACCTCCGGTAGTATGTACATCGTCCATGACACCGACTTCTCTGTGACCCGCAGCGGCTTTAGCGCGACCTGGAGCGTTGCGAGCACAGGCGGAGGATCCGAAGAACGTCTCTGCGTGGACAGCAGCGTCAGCGCCGAGACCGGCATTGTCACCGATTCTGGCGGCACCGCGGGCAATTACCAGAACAACGAGAGCTGTGGGCTGCTCATCCAGCCGTCCAGTGGCGGCCCCGTGACTCTCAGCTTTGCCAGCTTTAACTATGAGAGCTCCTACGATTTTCTGCGGGTCTATGACGGGACCTCTGCCTCGGGCACCCTGCTGGGGACGTTTAGTGGCACCAGCGTGCCCGCCGACGTCACCGCAAACAGCGGCAGTATGTTCCTGCTCTCCACCAGTGACAGCTCGGTGACCCGCCCTGGATTCGAAGCGAACTGGTCCACGGGCGCCGCAAGCGGTTGTCCGGCGCTGTCTCTGGTTGATACGTTCGATAGCGTCTCCTATGCCGGTTCCAACGGCACCGCCACCTGGGCCGGCGACTGGATCGAGATCGGAGAGACTGATGGCCCGTCAGCCGGGATCGCCCGGGTCAACAGCAGCCTGTGCTCCGCGGGCAACTGCCTGCGCATCGGCGAGCCGGGTAGCGCCAGCAGCTGGACCAACCGGGGGGTGTATCGGGAGGCGGATCTCTCCGGTGCACAGAGCGCGACGCTCTCTTTCAACTACTTCACCGGCGTCAACACCGGCACGCAGTCGGTGGTGCTGGCAGTGTCTGACGATGGCGGCTCAAGTTGGACGACGCTGCAGACCTACAACATCAGCACCTCGAATTTTTCGGCCAACCCGGAGTCCTTCGACGTATCGGGTTTCGCGACCGGCGACTTCCAGCTCCGGTTCCTAAGCAGCGGGAACTCCGCCACCATCGGCATGTACGTGGATGATCTGCGGATCGACTACCAGCCGACCTGCACCCCGGAGCCCGTGGCGGAGTGGCATTTCGACGAGGGCAGCTGGACTGGCAGCTCCGGTGAGGCCGTGGATCAGCGCGGCAGTAACGACGGGACCGCCGTCGGCGGGGCGAGCACCACCGGTGATGGCCAGATCTGCCGGGCGGCGCAGCTCGATGGTGTTGATGACCGGGTGCGCGTCACCGGGCTGCAGAACCTGTTGGGGATCACCTCGTCCTTAAGCTACTGGATCAACACGACGCAGACCGGCAATGCGACCCGCTGGCTGGCCCCGGGTATGACGGGCCTCGAGGTTGCGGGTGGGCTGGATGATGTGTTCTGGGGCTGGATCGACAACCTCGGACAGGTGGGCGTCGCTGCGGGCGATCTGACCTCCGCGACGTCCAATGTCGCGATCAACGACGGGAACTGGCACCACGTTGTCATGACCCGGGATGCCAGCGATGGTGCGCTCAAGACCTATGTGG
>JBCDGJ010000148.1:0-12335 GCA_038757945.1 Pseudomonadota bacterium | reverse complement strand
GGAAACCGTCATCATCTTCAGCACCATCGCCACCTGGATGAGCAGCATCGGGTTGCCGGACGCTGTAGCGGGCGCCTTCGGGGGATTTGGTGCCTACGGCGTTGGCGCGGTCGAACTGGTGGCGGCAGTTCTGCTCTTGCTGCCCGCAACCCGCCGTCTCGGCGCAGTGATCAGCCTGGCGGTGATCAGCGGCGCGATCTTCTTTCACGCGTTCACGCCCCTCGGCACTGATCGGGTCATCGATCAGGCCGGCAACACGGACGGCGGCGCCCTGTTCTACACCGCCGTCGCAGTCTGGCTCGCAAGCCTCGCCGTCATTGGCCTCAGTGCCCGCCAGGAACAGTCCCCTCTTTCAGCCAGGGAATCAGCCAGCGAATCAGCCAGCATGACTGATGTCGCGACGGCGGCGGCTGTCTGAGCTCAGGCGCTGGCGCGGCCTGGCAGCTCAACCAGGCCCAGCTGGGCATAGAGCGACAGGTAGTCCGTCAGGCCGCGCTGAAAGCAGATCCTGCCATCGCGCACCGTCAGCATGGTGACGTCCCGGAAACTGACCCGGGTCCCCGTCTGCCGGTGCGTGCCGGTGATGGTCAACCGAACCACCACCTCCTCACCGGCTTCCACCAGCTCTTCGATCTGCTCTGCGTAGTCCGGCATCTCCCGCCGGACGCTCTCCGCCAGCGCCGCAACGCCAGGCAGGCCCGTCCCCCAATCGGTCATGGGATAGTCGGCCCGAAAGTCAGCGGCGTAGAACTCCGGCACGCGATCCACCTGGCCTTCGGTCCAGATTACGCGACAGGCCTCCCGCACAACGTCTGCTGCAGCACCCATGCTGGCACCTCCTCTATCTGTTTCGGTTCAGTCGCAGCGGCTGGCGATAGCGCGCAGACACTCGAGCGTTTCCATTTCGCTTAAGTGATCATCGGCCGGCGTGCCGTAGACCGGATTGGCGGACTGTTTCACGATGGTCAGGTTGCGCGACGGGTCAACGTAAACGAACTGGTTATAGATGCCGATGCCGGTAAACTCGCCGCGATCGCCGTCGGGTATCCACCATTGATAGCCGTAACCGATGTCCAGCTTGAAGTCGCTCACCTCAACCCGCCCGGGCTCGAGATGCGGGGCATCGCTGCGAACGGATGATTCAACCCAGGCCCTCGGCACAACCTGCTCTCCGTGCCAGTTGCCCTTAAGGCGGTACAGCTCGCCGAGTTTTGCAAAGTCCCTGGCCGTCAGGTTCAGGCCACCAAAGGCCATCTCCCGCCCGCTGGAGTCGATCAGCCAGTACCCGGGGGCTTCGAATCCAAGCGGGTCTACGAGCTTTTCCTGCATGTAATCGCTGATCGAGCGCCCGGTAGCGTTCACCAACAGGCTGCCCAGGGCCTGCGTATCTGCCGAGTTGTAGCGGCAGACCGTGCCAGGCTCGTTGGCCCGCTCCATGGTGGCGAGGAAGGCATCCATGGTGCCGACGCCTGCCATCGCGGCAGAAAACCGATTGATGTCCGATTGCGGATCGCCGTAATCCTCGTTCCAGCGCGCACCGGAGGACATCTGCAGCACGTTCTTGATGCTCACCCCATCGTAGGCCGAACCGGGATCAACGGTGATGTAGTCGCTGATCGGGTCGTCGATGCTGCGAATCGCACCCTCATCCAGCGCAATGCCGACCAGCGCGGAAGTAAAGCTCTTGGCAACGGACCAGGAGATCCACTGCACGTCCCGGCCGCCGCTCAGGTAGTACTGCTCGAACCGCACCCGGCCGTCCTGCAGTACCAGCAGACCGCCAGTGTCGGTCCGTTGAAAGTACTCCTGCACCGGGTTGCGCTTGCCGGCAAACGGAAAGGTGTCGGGCAGCTGAATTGATTTGCCGTCGGGAAACACGTACGGCCTGGGACTGGGTCGCATCTCGCTGACCGGCAGCAGATTCTTGAAGTTGGAAAAGTTCTGATGTTGACGCTCACCGCTGAACATCTTCAGACTTCTAACGGCTTCTCCGGTTTCGATGGCTTCCATAACTTCCTCAGATAGGTTGCGTTAGTGCCCGCGCCGCCTGCACCAGGCCATCGGCGTTGCGCGGACGCAGCTTGAACTCGTTGAATACCCCGTAACCGAGGGCCAGGGCCGTCAGCGCATAGGCTCGGTCGTAGGTTTCCGGGCTGGGCTCTGCAAACAGCTGCGCATGAACCTGCTCCACGCACTGGCCGTAGACAGCTGTGAGCCGGCTGTGCAGCTCGGGGTCCTGCCAGCTGCGCTGCCACAGCTGAATCATCAGCCGGTTGGTGGTCTGGTCGGTAAAGGTGCCGGTCAGCACGATCTGCAGCAGCTCCCCGTCACGCTCAGCATCCGCGGAGCCAATCGCCTGCTGCAGGGCGGCGGTAGCGCGCTGCACCATGCGCTCGATCAGTCCGACTTCCATCGCTTCGCGATTGCCGACGAAATGGCGAACCAGGGGGCGCGGCAGGCCCGCGGCCGCCGCCACATCGGCGAGCGTGGTGGCTTCCAGACCCTTGCGCAGCGCGCACGCTTCGAAGGCCTCGAAAATCTCTTCCCTGCGTTCTTCGGCAATGCTGGGCCTGGGCATGACGGCTCCATTTATTGTCAACACTGACAATAAACACTCAGGATAAATTGTCAATAGTGACAATTAACGGCTCTAGGCCTGCTGCGGCCGTTTCTCGCCCGGGCGCGGCCAGCAGCGCGCCGGTGCCGTCGCTCCGCTGTTCGCATACACTGCCGGCGCCCCCAGCAGATGCAGCACCGTCCGGCCGGAGTTCAGACCATTCAACGCACCCCCAACCTGCCCCGCTCGCCGATCAGCTGGCAGTGTCCGCGTACCCGGCAACCACGGGAGCTGGCTGTTCGCTACGAGCACCAGACGGACCGGATCCTGGCGCGGGGTGATGAGTTCCGCTTCGATCTGACGGAGCCGGTGCGCCTCGAACCCGTCGTGATTCCCAAACCCTGGGGCAGAGAAATCTGGTACACGGGCAGCGAAGCACGCGGCGAAAGCCGGGTGCACGGCAGCCACGGCTCGCTGCCGCTCGCGGCCTATGCGGCCCTCGCACCGGACGCAATCACGGACGGTCTGCCACTCGTGCTGCTGAAGATCCTGGTGTCGGATTCGCAGCCGCTGCAAGGCGAGCTCTATCTGGAGGTGCACCGCGAGAAAGCAGAGGCCTACCTCGTCACCCACATCGATCGCAGCGCCTGGCCGGACGGCGTCGCCGAGCTGCGCTACGGCATCAGCGCGGAAGCCCGCGGGCGTTATCCGGACGATCAGGCGTTCCGCCAGGCACTGACCACGGCGGCGCTGGCGCTCGAAGCCAGCCCTGAAGATCCGCAACGGCGACGGGCGCTGCTGGCGTTCATCAGCTCCGTTCAGATCCGCGAGGGCAGCCGGGTCCGCATCGAGCCCGGAATACCGCATGGTCTCCCCAACGGCGTGCGTGTCGTCGAGTTTCAGACCCCGACCTACGAACGGCTGATACTGGCCGCAAGCCAGCCGGTCGTTACCCAGGCAAGCTGGGATTGCGGCGCTGCGGTGGATGCCATGAACACCAGCCCCACCGGCTCGACGGGCGCCGCTGTGGAAACGGTATCCGGAGAACAGCCGCTGGCGCGCTTCCGTGACTTCGGTGCGCGCATTCTGCGCCTCGATGCACAGGTGTCGGAGCTGACCCTGCCGCCAACCCGCGGCGCGGTTGTCGCGCTCTGCAGCGAGGGTTCCGTTCAGCTCGGCACGTTGACGTTGACCAAAGAGGAAGCCGCGATCATACCCGCTGCCGCTCTACGCCGGCAGCAGCGAGTCCGGGCCAGCACAACAGAGGCTACCTGCGTCATCGCCGGCACCGACTACTGACGGTGCCGCGCCCGCCGTGCAGCGATCGGCCGCGCTCGCCAACCGGTCCGTCGGCTGTGCTTCAGCAGGACCATACGCCGCCGCAGGGCATCGGTTTACTTGGTAGAGTGCGGGTGACAGCAGTTGAGGACCTGACCCCATGAGCGACGCACCCGGTTTCGCCGACAACTCTGACCTCATCATCGAGCAGATCGAAGTCGGTCCGATGCAGAACTTCTGCTATCTCGTCGGCTCCCGCTCGACACGGGAGGTCGCCGTGGTCGACCCCGCCTGGGACATCGACGGACTGATCAACCATCTCGCGGAACGGGATTACAAACTGACCGCAGCCCTGGTCACGCACTATCACCCGGACCACATCGGCGGCAGCTTCGCGAGCCGCGACATCCCCGGGCTGGCTGAGCTGCTGGCCAAGAACCCGGTAAAAATCTACACGCACAAAGCCGAGGCTGCCGGCGTGCAGAAAGTCACCGGCGTATCGGATTCCGATCTCGCCAAAGTGGACAGCGGTGACCGGTTGAAGATCGGCGACATCGAGGTGGAGTTTCTGCACACGCCGGGACATACCCCGGGCAGTCAGTGCTTCAAGATCAAGAACACGCTGGTATCAGGCGATACGCTGTTCATCAACGGCTGCGGCCGGGTGGATCTGCCGGGATCGGATACCGAAGACATGTTTCGCAGCATGCAGAAGCTGCGCGATCTGCCCGACGAGACGCTGCTGCTCCCCGGACACAACTACGCGCATGTGCCGAACGCAACCCTTGGCGAATGCAAAGAGAAGCACAACGTTTACCTGCGGGTCGACGACATCAACACCTGGAAGATGTTCATGGGCGGCTGATGCCGCCCCTCCCGGGAGCGCGAGCGATGGCTACCCTGTGAGGGCCACCCTGATAGGGCCACCCCGTGAGGGCCGCCCTATCAGGCCATCCCATCGCCCGCCAGCCTGCTCCGGTTGCTCTCAGGCAGCCACCGACAGTTCCGGCTCGTCATCGGCTTTCGGCGCTACCTTCTGCGGTGACCGGCGCTCCAGCAGGCCAGCCCCCACCACCAGCGCAAAGCCGAGCACGCCACCCGCCAGCCAGAGGTCAACCGGTTCGCGGAGCAGCAGCAGGAAGCCGGTCCGCACGCCGACCAGCGTCAGCAGCAGAATCGCCGTGGAACGCAGGCCACCGGCACCGCGCGCAATAGCCCAGACCAACAGGGCCGCGGCGACGGTGAATGCCGAGAACAGGGGCACCAGCGCGTCAGCCTCTGCCAGGGCAATCAGCACCACGCTGCTGGCCAGCAGCCCGCTCAGCACCTGTCCCACACGATCGAAGGGCGCAAGCAGCGGGGCTCGGTAACCACGCTCCAGCCAGTAGCCCAGCAGTGGCAGACACCAGAGCGTGAGCTCCGCCCACTCACCGAGACCGCTCCTGCCGAAGGAGAAGTTCGCGGCAGCAAACAGGCTCCAGGCGCCGCCGAGGGTCAACAGGGCGCAGGTTTCCAGTCCGGTACCAAGACGTGTCTGCGGCCACCAGCTGTTTACCAGGTAGCTCGTCAGCAGCGCACCGGTGCCCAGCAGCAAGGCAACGCCGTTGGCCGAGTCGACGTAGAACCCGAAACGCACCAGCCCGATTGCAAACGGCAGCGCCAGCAGCGTCAGCAGCCCGCGACCTTCCCAGGTGCTGAACCGAGGCTCGTCAAAGAGCTCCAGACGACGAGCCAGGATCCCGGTCACGGCCATGAGGCCAAGGACCACAACGGCACCCACACCTTCGCGCGGGGGTATGAGCAGCAGCAGATTCTGCAGGACAAACAGCCCGGCCAGCGGTCGCGCCTTGGCACCGGCAAAGGTCTTGAGCGCGATGATGCTGATCCAGGCCGTTGCCGCGAGGCTCAACGCCGCCACCGCTGCCAGCTCACCCCAGCCCACCAGGGCGCTGGGCAGCAGCGTGCCGGCGGAAGTTAATGCCGCACCGGGCACCAGCCGCTCCAGCAGCATGCCGCCGAGCTGGGCAAACTGCGCGCTGACCAGCATCAGGCCAAGGGCCAGCAACAGCCGGGCGCCTTTGGCATCGCGAAAACCGCGCGCCGTGCCGACCGCACCGCCCGCGAACAGCAGCATGGCCAGCGGTGGCACCCAATGCCGCCAGCCGTCCGTCGCCAGATCCAGCCCGTCGAGCAGGAACTGCAAGCCTGAAACCAGAACCGCCAGCGCACCCAGCCAGCGCAGCGCCGTGGCCACGCGACCCCGGCTGTCGGGGGAGATCGAAGCGGGTGCAGCCCAGCCTGTTGCCGCTGCCCCTGCGGCCTCTCGAGCGGCAGGCGCCGGGTGTGACCCCGGCGCCTGCGCTTCTTCATTACGGCGTTGCAGGCTCATGCCTCACCTCCTGCAGCTGCGCCGTCCCGGACCATGGCCTGCAAGCGCACTTCGAGCGCTTCGCGGCGCTCCTCTCGCTCGAACTCCGACGCCAGCGGTTCCTGCTGCGGCGGACGGTTTGCCTCGAAGCGATACTCGTCGGTCAGCACCGATCGCTCCCAGCGCTTGAGCAGCGAACCGAACTCCTGATTCAGGCCATCACAGGCCACGGCCTCGCGAGCGTCGGCACAGGCCCGGCGCACCTTGAGCTGCTGCGTCTGGCCGCGGGCCTGCTCGAGCTCCGATTCGACCTGGGCAAGCGATTCGGCGAGCTCTTCCGCAAAGCGATCAGCCGCCGTCAGCCGCTGCTCGAGGCTCGAGTACCGAGCTTCAGCACGCTCGAGCTGCTGAACGCAGGCGAGGGCTTTCTCGGGATCTTCGGCGTGGACCCGGACCGCCCGCTCCTGCCAGCGCAGCCGATCGTTGCCCGCAGCCTCGAGGGCGGCGGCAACGCGCTTGCGGCGGGCCTCGTTGCTCGCCTGCTCGAGGCGGATCCGGGCAGCGGCATCCGCCAGGTTGCTGAGCAGCGCATCAGCAACCGCTTCATGGTTCTCGATCGAGCCCACGAAACGGTCGATACTGGCTGAGAGGGAAGTGAAGAGTCGTTGTACTTTCATGAGCAGCTCCGTAGTCCTTGGCGTCTTCGCGCCGTGTTAGGGGAGCGCTCAGCGTGCATCCAATGCACCATCAGCCCGAGTGTTTTCGAAAAGGTCTCGCATAATGCGACCTCTCGGTCCAAAGGGCTCGACGACAGCCGGCTTGGCCGGCTCCAGATAGTTAATACTGGCCATCATTCAGGGAGAGATCGCATGCAGACAGGGTCCTTTACCGGCTTCACCGTGGCGCTAGACGACCCCGGCGTCGCCCGGATCACCTTCAACACGCCGGATCGCCTAAACGGCATGACCACCGCCATCAAGCGCGACCTGATCGAGGCACTGACCCAGGCGCAGATGAGCGACGCGGTCCGGATCATCGTCTTCACCGGTACCGGCCGGGCGTTCTGTGCCGGCGACGATCTCGGCGGGTACGGCACCACAGAGGTTCCGGGGGAATCTCTGGTGGCCCCGATCCACGGTGGGCACCACAACGAGCTCGGCACCTTCAACGGGCTCCGGACGATCTCACAGCAGCTCAACACAACCATCCGCAAGCTCGACAAGATCACGATAGCCGCCATCAACGGTGTCGCGATTCAAACCGGGTTGTCGCTGGCCCTGGCCTGCGACTTCCGCTACGCAGCAGCAAGCGCCAGGCTCGGCAGCGCAACGCTGCGCTTCGGCCTGCTGCCGGACGAAGGGGGGCATGCCCTGCTGTTGGAACACCTTGGCCTGGCACAGACGCTGGATTTCGTCCTGCGCAAGAAGATCGTCTCTGCCGCGGAGGCACAGGACCTCGGCCTGGTACACGCGGTGTTCGACGATGAGGTGCTGCTCGATAAAACGACGGCACTGGCACGGGAGCTGGCGGAAGGACCGCAGGTCGCAATGCGGCTGGCCAAACGCTCCATCTACGCTGCCGTCGACGCCAGCTGGGAAGGGGCCCTGGAGGATATTGCCGCCAAGACCGCCATCGCCGACCATCATCCCGATGCCCGCGAAGGGGTAAAGGCATTTCAGGAAAAGCGCGAACCGAATTTCAATCTCTGGCTCGAGAATCTTTAGCTCAACAAGCAACCGCACGGCCCGCAGCAGCGGCGCACAAAACAAACGGAGCAGGCTATGTACGACACTTTAATCAAAGGCGCGACCATCGTTGACGGTACCGGCGCGGCACCCGCTACCGGTGACGTGGCCATTCAGGACGGCAAAATCGCCGCCGTTGGCGCGGTCGACGGCAGCGCAAAAGAAACGATCAACGCCGATGGCGCCCACCTCACCCCAGGCTGGGTCGACGTACACACCCACTACGATGGCCAGGTGAGCTGGGACGACAGCATCGAACCCTCGTTCTCGCACGGTGTCACCAGCATCGTCATGGGCAACTGCGGCGTCGGCTTCGCCCCCTGCCCGCCCGGTGGCGAGCAGCGCATGATCGATCTGATGGAAGGTGTCGAAGACATCCCCGGGACCGCGCTCTACGAAGGCATCGAGTGGGGGCGCTGGGAGACCTTCCCGGAATACATCGACTACCTCGGCACCCGCGCCTTCACCATGGACATCGGCACGCAGATCCCACACTCGGCGGTCCGCAACTACGTGATGGGCGAACGGGCACTGCGCCATGAGGACGCCACGGCCGACGACCTGAAGGCCATGAGCGACATCGTTGCCGACGGCTTGCGCGCCGGTGCGCTCGGTTTCTCCACCAGCCGCACCATCGGTCACCGCTCGGTGCAGGGGGAACCCATCCCCGGCACCTTCGCTGAAAAAGCCGAGCTGCTGGCCATGGCCGGCGCCATGAAGCAGGTGAACAAAGGCGTGTTCCAGGCCGTGCCGGCCGGCGTCGTCGGCGAGCTGGCCGGTCCCGAGCGTTGGACCACCGAGCAGGAGGTCGAGCTGCTGACGGAGATCGGCCGCGCCAGCGGGCGTGCCTGCACCTTTACGCTGGTGCAGAACGGCGATCATCCGGATACCTGGCGCAGCTGCCTGAAGCTGGTGGAAGAGGCGAATGCCGCCGGCATCCGGGTCATGCCGCAGATCGCGACGCGACCGATCGGTTTCGTGACCAGCCTGCGTTCGTACCACATGTTCCAGCGCCGCGAGACCTACCTGAAGCTTGCACACCTGCCTTGGGAGGAACGCATCCGCGAAATGCGCAAGCCGGAGATCAAGGCCGCGATTCTTGCAGACCAGGACATCCGGCCAGAGAAGCCCGGCACCATGGCCAACGTCTATGTGCTGCTGGGCATGGCAGCCGGGCACATGTTCCCGATCGAGATGCCGATCAACTACGAGCCCGAAGCCAGTCAGAACATGGCCTCACGAGCAGCAGCAGCCGGGCAGGACATCACCTCGTTCATGTACGACTATCTCGTCCAGGGCGACGGCAACGATTTTGCCATCACGCTCGGCGCGAATTTTGTCGACGGTAGCTTCAGCGTCATGGAAGACATGATTCAGCATCCGAACACGACCATCGGGCTGTCTGATGCCGGCGCCCACGTGAACCTGATCTTCGACGCCGTCGGTCCGACCTACCAGCTGACTCACTGGGTCCGCGATCGTACCCGCGGTCCGCGCATGCCGATCGAGCTGATGGTGCACAAGCAGACGCTGCGCAACGCCCAGCTGTTCGGGCTCAACGACCGCGGCAGCATCACCGTGGGCAAGCGCGCGGACCTGAACCTGTTCGACCTCGACCGCCTCAACCTTGGCACGCTGGCCGTCCACGCTGATCTGCCAGCCGGCGGCACGCGGATCCTGCAGGGTGCGTCGGGGTATCTGAACACGTTCGTCAACGGCGTCAAGACACGGGAGAACGACCAGGACACGGGGGCTCGCCCCGGCAGCGTCATCCGCGGTTGAGCCTCCTCCGCTGACGGCTGTCTGGGCAACCCGTGCTGAACGCCTGGGCCGTCAGCGACAGCACTGAAGCAGAAGCTATCGGGGCAAAAGCGCCACCTCCAGCGATTGGATCCAATCGCTCGCGCGCGCAGGTTGTTTCGAATGGCGCCCAACATCGCTTCGCCCCCAGCAGCGCGCGGGCGAAGCGTCGATTACAAGAACTCAGAAGCGCGCCCCGAACAGTACGCCAGCAGTCCTGGCGGCGCTGAAGCTAACCGTCTGACCATCCCAGACCACAAAGTCCTCGTCCGTCACATTGCGGACGTAGAGGCTGGCGTAGCGCTCGCCGTCGTCGTAACGCAGACTCGTATTGAAGACCGTATTGCGCTCATTTTCAAAGACGTTGTCTGCTCCCGGGAACGAGGTGTCCTGATAGTTCGCGTTGACATCCAACGACAGATTGTTCCGCGCGTACCAGGTTAGACCGAGGTTACCGGACCACTCGGGGGCGAAGGGGAACGTGTTCCCGGTGAAGTCACCGATCTCTCCGGCATCAAAGTCATCAAAAGTGCTGTCGTTGTAGGCGCCGGACAGGTAAATGTTCAAGCTATCGGTGGGCTGCCAATCGACGCTGCCTTCAACGCCACGCTGTGTTGACTGCCCAGCGTTTCGGATAACATTGAAGTTTGACCCTTCTTCGCGAACGCTAACCTGCTGATCTTCCCACTCGGTGTAGAAAACGTTGACCATCAGATTGATGGAGTCCAGCAATTTCTCGGCGCGCCAGGCCAGTTCTACCGTGCGCGTAAACTCCGGGTCGTAGGTGAAGGCTCCGGATTCGATGCTCAGGGCCACGCCACCGGCCCTGTAGTCTTCTTTGTAGACCAGGCTCAAGTTGTTCTTTTCGTTAATCCGCCAGGTAGCAGCGAGACTGGGTAGGAACTCAACAAAGTCGTTGATGCCGTTAGTTTCTCCGAGGATGAGCGGCAGCAAAGTCGTATTGGCATCTGCAGCCGCGGTAATGTCCTGATCTTCAGAGTCCACGCGCAACCCAACACGCAGCGACAGCGCTTCAGTCAAGTTGCGTTCATACTCCCCGAACACTGCGTAGTTTTGACGATCACCGTCGGTTAAGTTGTCGAAGATGATCTCCGGTGGGAAGAAAGCCAGAAAAGCCGGTGGAATCAAGCCAAAAGAAACAAGTGCAGCTGGATCGGTTATCACCGCGGCAGTTGAGACGAAGGACTGTGTTTCACTCCAGAAACCGACCAGAAAATTCTGCTGAAGGCCTTCATAACTCAACAGCACCTCAGCGGTCAGGTTTTCCCGCTCCGTGTCGGTAGCAGTAGTCTGCCCGGGGGCCGCAGTCCCGTCGAAGTCATTGAGCAGAAACGTTTCTTCCTCGAGATAGGTCACCGTAGTTCGCAGCGAAAGCGCATCGCTGATCGTCCAGTCGAAACTCTGGGCAATTGACTGAACATGGTTTTCCCGGCGTTCCCTGACGTCCACCGATCGAACACGATCAGTCAGTGGCGGGGCACCCGGAAAGAACTCAGGGCGAAGGACATAAGTGTTGCCTTCGATGGTTTCGCTGCTGTTAAAGGTCGTGACGGCTCGAATGGACTCGTCATCAGTCGCATACAGCAGCTTGAAGCGGCCGTTGGTTCGATCCTCCGGGTTGTTGAAGTCATCGCGGGTGGTGTTGATGACATAGCCGTCAAAGTCGTCGCGATTGATGACCGCGCGAACCGCGAAGTTCTCGCCGAGCGGCTGATTGACCATGCCGTTCACCTGGTATCCGAAGGAACTGTGCTGCTCACCGTACTTGGCGCCCGTCTGCAGGCTGAACTCGCGCTCGAAGGACGGATCATTGGTGCGGATTTCAATGGTTCCCACCATGGCTGACCCGCCGCGGCTCGTAGACTGCCCCCCACGAAACACCTCTACCTGCTGTGCATCGAACAGGTTGAATGGATCGCGCCTGATGGCGTCAGGCGTTTGCCGTACGCCATCCAGAAAGACCGACAGTGTGCTGCCGAAGGTGGTACCCCCACTTGTGCCGAGATGGCTGACACCACGAATGGCAAAGCCGCCGTCGTCGTATTGCATAACCCCAGGCGTACGAGAGATGACATCCTCGAGGTTCTGCATGTTGCGCTCTTCAAGCGCTTTTTCGTTGGTGATCGCCACACTAGCGTAGGTGTCCTGGACCGTTCTGTCCCGGAGTTCGCCGTAAACGATCATTTCTTCGACATAGTCTTCGTCCGCTACGCTGTCGGCATCCGACGGTTGCGCATGCACGCCGAACGACGCCGTGACAAACACAAAACCATACGCAACCCGCTGCATGATCAACATGGCGAAATACCCGGAGAGAACTAGAAAGCGGGTAATCGTATTATTAACAGTATTAGGAATCAATCTCATTTACATAAGATCGGCCCCTGGCGGTGCCGGGCAGTCTCGTTTGCAGCGGCTAGAGCAGGACGGCAACGCTCGCCGCGACGACCAGACCGACGAGAGCGATCGCGGCCACGACGCCGTAGCGCAGCACTGAAATCCTGCGCTTGAACTGAGCGCGTTCGTTGACGTTCGGAAAAGGCGTGTCGGGTTCCGGCACGCCAAG
>JBCDGJ010000147.1:0-12466 GCA_038757945.1 Pseudomonadota bacterium | reverse complement strand
GCCACTTCGCGAGCTCTGCTTCGAGATCAGACGACCCTGCTGGCACCGGTGCTGCCGCAGGTACATCATTTACCGGGGCCGCTACAGGAGCGGTTTCGAGATCCATGGGAGGCGCGGCGATGTCAGACGCAGACATAGGGCTCAGGCGGTCACGGTCTCGCCGGAGCGCTTCTTGTAGCGTAGGACTACTTTGACCGGAACCGCCTGAGCCCTATGTCTGCGTCTGACATCGCCGCGCCTCCCATGGATCTTGAAACCGCTCCTGTAGCGGCCCCGGTACACGATGTACCTGCGGCAGCACCGGTGCCAGCAGGGTCGTCTGATCTCGAAGCAGAGCTCGCGAAGTGGCGGGCCCGGGTTCCTAAGCTCGCCAAAGCCCTCAAGGAGCGCACCGATCGGGTCAGCGTTCTCGAGGAACGGCTGGCGAGCGCTCTGGGGAACGGCAACGGTTCGGAAGCCGGGGTCGCAGCGGGCCTCGAGGCGCGGCAGAAGCTCATCGAAGAGCTGGAGGAGCGTCAGCAGGCGCTGAAGGAGCGCTGTCACGGCGCTGAGGCGAAGCTGCACGCCCAGGGACTTGCGCTGGAAGAAGCTGAGGCCGATGTGCGCCAGTGGCGGGCCAAGTGGCAGGAGCTGACCGTTGCCCTCGATGAGCAGTCCGCCCGGGCTGTGAGCGCCGAAACGCAGGCGCTCGAGCGGGCGGAGTCGCTGGAACGGGAACAGGACGCGGTCCAGCAACTCGCTGCGGAGCGGGACCAGCTGCTGTCTGACCAGGCCAACCTGCAGGCCGCGCTGGAGATCACCCGGGAGGATCTCGACCGCCTGCGGATCCGCAACGATCAGCTCAACGAAACCACAGAATTCGCCAACCGGCAGATCGAGTCCCTGTCCGGCAGCTGCGAGCAGCAGAGCATCGAGATTCGGGCACTGCGCGAGACGCGGGCAACGCTGGACAGCACGCTCGAAGCAGAGCGTGAGCAGGCTGCGGCCACCGAGCGATCGCGCCAGGAGGAGATCACGCGGCAGGGTGACGAGCTGGCACGGCTGTCCCGGGAACTGGAAACGTCGGCTGCACACCTCAATCGGCAGGGCGCCGAGGCCAGCGTTCAGGCGTTGGCGGCGCTGGCGCTGACGGACCTGTTGGACAGCACCGCGGCAGACCTGGACGCCGAACGCTCAGCGCTGCAGCAGGCCGTTGCGCAGGCTGCAGCGCTGGCCACAGCCAAAGCGCAAAGCGATGAACTGCAGGCCGAGACGGCTCGAGCCCTGGCAACCGAACGGACCCGGATCGAGGAACTCGAGGCCCGGATCGACGAGCTGGCCAGTGCGCGGGACGCCGCCCAGGCCGCCTGGGAAACGGCAGAGACCGCCAGGGAGGCCGCTGCAGCAGAAAGTGCTGCGCTCAACGACACCTTGACCGAGCTGACGACCGAGTGCGAGCGGCTCCAGTCCGAGATCGGCGAGTTCGCCCGCGATCGGGACGCGCTCAGGATTTCCCTGAAGCAGCAGCGCGCCGCGAGCAGAGCGGTTACCGACGAAAGAGATCAGCTGCAGGCGCAGCTGCAGGTACAGCGCGGTCGGCATGCGGCCGAGCAGGCCAGCGCGAGCCAGACCGTGCAGCGGCTCGAGTTGGAGCAGGCGCTGCAAAAGCAACGGCGCGATGTGTTGCTGGCCGAACGTACGGCGCTCCTGGCGCAGTTCGACGGGCTCGAAGCCGCGGGCGCTGCGGCGGCGGCCGAGCTCCAGACCGAGCGTAACGCGCGGGCGGTGGACGCAGCGGCGGTCCAGGATACCGAGACAGCGCTGCGGGAAGCCGAACAGTCTCTGGCCGAACAGCGGGAAGCGTTGCTCGAAACCCAATCCACCGTCGACCCGCAGCTCGAGGCCCAGCTCGAGGTGCACCTCGAAGCACGGTCGGAGGCAGAGCAGGCGGTGGTGATGCTGCAGGCGGAGTGTTTACGTATCGAACGGCAGCTGACCGCGGAGCAGGATGAGCTCAACGCGGCCCGTGACCACAACGATCAGATTTCACAGGCGCTGGTATGCGCTCAGCAGGCACATGCCGAGATCGAAGCCCAGCGCGCTCAGCTCGCTGATCGGGTTGGCCTGCTCGAGTCCGAGGTTCAGTACGCGCACAGCGATCGGGTGCAGCTCGAACGCGAACGTCAGCACCGCGACGTGGCAGCAGCCATGGTGCTCAGCCTCGAGCAGCAGCTGGCCACGGCCGCTGCAAGCCTGCCAACCGCAGCCTTCGCCGAGGCGGCGAACGATCCCGAGTTTCCCGGGGTTGAAACGGGTGCGGCAGGCGCCGGAGCGGATGCCGACGACGCAGCAACGGAGCCGGCCGGTGGTGAACGCACAACGGATGTACCGACCCCCGAGAGCACCCTGGCGCGCATGGACGCCGATGGCGTCGACAAGATGGTGCTCATCCTGAACCAGCAGCTGTCCGATGCTCACGCCGAGAATGAACGGCTGCAGGCGCGCCTCAGAAAGTTGGAAAACAACGGTGACACCGACGCTTCCTAACCGCCTCGGCGAAGCAGGCAAGCAACCTTTACATTTCATTTACATCAGGCGCGGCTCGGTTATATTCCGGTTATCCAACCGGCTGAGCGATTCGAGTGATCAACAACCGGCCCGATCCGGGCACTGAAACGGGCACCAACGCAGGCTTTGAAACGAGCCTGATGGCTGACCGGCAACCCAAGCAGGCCGAGCAGCGGCGCTCCGGCGCCGATCGTCGCGGCCAGGTGGATCGCCGCCGCAGCACCCAGGGGCTGTTCGAGCGGCGTGCGCTGCGCGAAGGTGTTACCGATGACCGCCGTCAGCGTGACCGCCGGCTGCGCGTAGTGCATCGAATTCGTAACCTCTTCGGCATTTCTCGTGCCGATGACCCACGCTGACGCTAAACTCCGTGCTCCCAAAGCTGGAGTCCTTTGTGTCAACGCATTATTTCTCTCGGCCGCTGGCCAGGCTGACGGCCGGCGCCATCCTGTTTTTCTTCGCTACGGTTGCCGCTGGAACCGCCGCGGCTGCCGGTGATGCTGCGGCCGGGCAGGCAAACTTTGCAGTCTGCATGGCATGCCATGGCGCGGAAGGCCTCGGCAACCAGGCCATGGGATCACCAAACATCGCCGGGCAGGGCGCCTGGTACGTCGAGCGTCAGCTGCAGGCATTCCAGAAGGGACATCGGGGTACCGCACCGGGCGACACCTGGGGTGCAACCATGCGGCCGATGGCCATGGCGGTTGGTGACCCCACCGCAACGGCGAACGTCAGCGCTTATGTGGCTTCGCTGCCGATGCAGGCCAACGCGCCCACGATAACCGGTGACGCTGCTGCCGGCGCCGCGTCCTACGCAGTCTGTGCGGCCTGCCATGGGCAGAACGCCGAGGGCAATCAGGCGATGGGCGCACCGCGCCTTGCCGGCCAGGACGACTGGTACCTCGTGCAGCAGCTGAAGAATTACAAAACTGGCCTGCGTGCCTATGACCCGGCGGACGTCTGGGGTGCTCAGATGAAGGGCATGGCGATGACGCTGGCCGATGATGCAGCGATCAATAACGTCGTTGCCTACATCTCAAGCCTCAAGTAATTGTCGGCGCAGCTCCGGGTCAGCCGCTCGGCGCTGCGCGCCAACTACCACCACCTGGAAGCGTCGACGGCAGGTCCCGTCGGCGCGGTTGTTAAAGCTGATGCCTACGGTCTTGGTGCGCACACGGTGGTCGCCTGCCTGATCGAGGCTGGCTGCTCGACGTTCTTCGTTGCTACCGCCGCCGAAGCGCTGGCACTGCGCCAGCACTACGAGTCCATCACCCTCTACGTATTTGCCGGCGCTGATCACCGGACCGCACCGCTGCTTGCCGAGCAACGCATCCAGCCGCTGCTCAATACGCCGGCACAGATCGAGAGCTGGCGCCGGCTCTGCGCGGGTGCGCCGTGCGGGCTGCAGATCGACACCGGCATGGCGCGGCTCGGATTCGATTGGCGGGATCCGGCGGCCGTCGACAGCACCGGCCTCGAGCTGTCGCTGCTCAGCACGCACTTTGCCTGTGCTGACGAGCCCGATGCGCGGCTCAACGTGCAGCAGATCGAGCGCTTCCGGCCCTGGGTCGAGGCGTTTTCGAAGGTGCCGGTCAGCCTCGGCAACTCGGCAGCGGGTCTGGCATCTGCGATTCCGACCTTCGGCCTGACCCGGGCCGGCATCGTCCTGTACGGCGGCAATCCGTTTGCGGAGCAGCCGAACCCGATGCGGCCGGTGGTTTGCCTGGATGCGCGGATACTGCAGCTGCGGGAGGTTCTGGCGGGCGATTCGGCCGGTTACGGTGCCACCTGGATTGCGCCGGAGGGGCGCACCCTTGCGGTGCTTGGCATGGGCTATGCCGATGGCCTGCCGCGGTCCTTGAGCAACTCCGGCACGGTCATTGTCGACGCGCAGCCCTGTCCGATCGTCGGCCGGGTCTCCATGGATGCGGTGCAGGTCGACGTGACCGGCCGTGCCTTGAGCGAAGGCGACTGGGTGCAGCTGATCGGGCCGCAGCAGTCGCTCGACGCGTTTGCGGCACAACAGCAGACCATTCCCTACGAAGTCCTGACCCGGCTCGGCCCCCGGGTCGAGCGACGCTACGTCGATTGAGCCTGGCTCCAGCCCCACGATGGTGCCGGAACGGCCGCGGTTGGGTTCACCCCTGCAGGGGGCGCCGGGCCAGAAATACACCAATGGCCATCAGCACCAGACCGATGGCGCGCCGCGGGGTCATACGGAACTCGAGGGCACCAAGCCAGGCGTAGTGATCGATGGCTGCCGTGGCAACGAGCTGCCCGAGCAGCACGAAGAAGACGGCGTTGCCGACGCCCATGCGCGGTGCCAGCCAGGTGATCGACAGCACATAGAAGGCGACGAACAACCCCCCGGCGAAGAGCAGCAGCGGTGTTGTGGTCAGCGCGACGGGTGCCGGCCAGCTGCGCGTCAGGGTGACGGTCGTCAGCGCGACGGTGCCGGCGACGACGAAGAGGATGAGCGCCGCCATTGCCGGACTGCCGAGGCGGCTGCCGAGAGCCCCATTCAGCGTTGCCATGATCGGAATACCGATGCCCGCAGCGAGCATGATCAGGCTGCTGCCGAGATTGCCTGTCATCAGCGCGCTCATGAGCCGGCAGCTCGGCGCTCGGTTACGGAGCGCCCACCGATACCCCAGTCGTCGGTCTCAATGGTATCGATGATGACGATGGTGGTTTCCGGATTTTTGTTCAGCTCCTGCTGCAGCAGTTCGGTCACCGCGGCCATCAGACGCTTTTTCTTTTCGGTCGTCAGGCCTTCCGGCGTAACTTTGATGTTGACGTAAGGCATGGTGGGTTGCTCCTGCTTGGACTGAACTCGGATTGGTGCTGTCATCGTTGGCGACGGTCAGAAGCCGTCGAGCCGATGCCGAAACGGGCTGCGCGTGGGGATCAGCGAGGACATCAGCGGAACCTCACCCGCTGTTGCCCAGGCGATGGGTCGGAACCTGAGTGCGGCGCACGACGGTCCGCAGCGCGAAGCTTGAGTGCACCCGATCAACCCCCGGCAGCAGTGTCAGGGCGCGGCTGTGCAGCCGCTCGTAGTCCCGGGCGTCGGAGACGATGACGCGCAGCAGGTAGTCCGAGTCGCCGGACATCAGATAACACTCCATGACTTCGGGCAGAGCCCGGGCAGCGCTTTCGAAGGCGTTCAGCGTCTCCTGCCCCTGGCTCTTCAGGGTAATGCGGACGAACACGTTGTCCGGGTAGCCGGCGCGGGTCTGATCGAGCAGCGCAACGTAGCCGCGGATGAGGCCGCTGTCTTCGAGCCGGCGCACGCGCCGCAGGCAGGCGGACTCGCTCAGCGACACCCGCTCCGCCAGCGCCTGGTTGGTCAGCTGGCCGTCGTCCTGCAGCAGCTCGAGGAGCAGACGGTCGATGCGGTCTAGAGAAGCAGTCATGAGGGCAGCACTTCTGGTTCCGCACATCCTGCGTCAGCAGTCCCAATATCGCAAGAATATTCTCTATTTAGTTAATTAGATGCAGGAAACTATTAAACTATATCAATTTGACGCTGAAATTTGCAGAAAAATGGCGCCGTAGCAGATCTACACTGTTCAAGTGTTGTAACGCGCCGCAGCTGGATGGTCGCGCGCCCTCAAGCTCCTGGAGGTTTCTCATGCGGATCGGTGTTCCAAAGGAAGTCAAAGTTCACGAATACCGGGTCGGGCTGACACCAGCATCGGTTGCGGAGCTTTCGCAGCTGGGCCATGAGGTGGTGATCGAGCGTGGTGCGGGAGCCGAGATTGGCTTCTTCGATATCGACTACGAGCGCGCTGGTGGTCGGATCGTTGACGTCGAGGAAGCCTTTGCCGCCGAGCTGGTGGTCAAGGTGAAAGAACCCCAGCTCGACGAGTGCCGGCGGTTCCAGCCCGGCCAGACGCTGTTCACTTATCTGCATCTGGCCGCCGACAAGCCGCAGGCTGAAGCCCTGCTCGAGTCCGGGGTAACGGCGATCGCCTACGAGACCGTGACCGACGCGTCGGGGCGCCTCCCGCTGCTCATGCCGATGAGCGAAGTCGCCGGGCGCATGTCGATTCAGGTCGGTGCCGTGGCACTGCAGAAATCGAGCGGCGGGCGCGGAACCCTGCTCGGCGGCGTACCGGGCGTTGCGCCAGGCAAGGTCGTGATCCTGGGCGGCGGCATCTCCGGTGCCAACGCGGCCGTCATGGCCGTCGGCATGCAGGCGGACGTGACCATCCTCGACCGGTCTGTGGCCCGCCTGCGCTGGCTCAACGATCAGTTCGCCGCGCGTGCAACCGTGCTCATGGCCAACTCGGAGACCATTCGGCAACAGGTGCTGGCCGCTGACCTGGTGATTGGTGCGGTGCTGATTCCAGGCGCCGCGGCGCCAAAGCTGGTGACGCGCGAGATGGTGGCCCGCATGCACGACGGCGCTGCCATGGTCGACATCTCCATTGATCAGGGCGGGTGCTTCGAAACGAGCAAGCCGACCAATCACGCGGACCCGACCTATGTCGTCAACGGGGTCGTGCACTACTGCGTAACGAACATGCCGGGCGCCGTGGCTCGGACGTCCACCTTTGCGCTGAACAACGTGACCCTGCCCTACGTGGTGACGCTCGCCGGACAGGGATGGAAGGCAGCGCTCGAGGCGGATGCGGGGCTGGGCCAGGGGCTGAACGTGCACGCTGGCGAGATCTGCCATGCCGAGGTAGCGCAGGCGCTGGATCTTCCCTACTGTGACCGGACTGCCGCCTAGGGCGCCGGCGCTCATCCAGCGGTTCCGCGGGGCGTTCAACTTCGGAGTACTGAAACACCATGGCTGATCTGCTGCACAACGAGTTTCCACCGGACTCGATCGAAGCGAAGGACCTCGCGCACCTGGTGCATCCGACGACCAACCTGGCCCTGCACCATCAGAGCGGCCCGCACGTGCTCGCGCGGGCTCAGGGTGCGTACGTCTGGGACAACCAGGGGAAGCAGTACATCGAAGGCATGGCGGGCCTGTGGTGCACGGCTTTCGGCTACGGCGAGGAAGAACTGGTCCAGGCTGCTACCGAACAGATGCGCAAGCTCAGCTACTCCCAGCTGTTCGGCGGCAAGACCAACGAACCGAGCGTGCTGCTGGCGGAGAAGCTGAAGTCCATGCTGCCGATGCAGGCGGACCGCTTCTTCTTCGGGCTGTCCGGCAGCGACGCCAACGACACCCAGATCAAGCTGCAGTGGTACTACAACAACGCCATCGGCAAGCCGGAGAAGAAAAAGGTCATCAGCCGCTGGAAGGGCTACCACGGCGTGACCGTTGCCTCCGGTTCGTTGACCGGGCTGCCGCCGTTCCACAACCACTTTGATCTGCCGATCCCGTACATCCTCCATACCGATGCGCCCTACTACTACCGTGGCGCAGAGGCCGGTGAAACGGAACGGGCGTTCTCTGCCCGGCTGGCGAAAAGCCTCGAGGCGCTCATCGAGCGGGAGGGTGGCGATACGATTGCCGCCTTCATCGCCGAGCCGGTGTGCGGTGCCGGCGGTGTGATCGTGCCGCCTGAGGGTTACTTTGAGGCGATCGAGCCGGTGCTCGCCGCGCACGACATCCAGCTGATTGCCGACGAGGTGATCTGCGGTTTCGGGCGCACCGGCAACGCGTTTGGCATGCAGACCGTAAACATGCACCCGACCACGGTCAGCCTGGCGAAAGCGATCACCTCAGCCTATCTCCCCCTGTCCGCGGTCGGGGTGCCGGACTGGCTTTATGAGCCGTTTGTTGAGCTGTCCCCGGAGGTCGGCAACTTTGCCCACGGCTTCACTTATACCGGTCATCCGGTCTGTGCTGCCCTTGCGCTGCGCAATCTCGAGCTCATGGAAGAACGCGAGCTGTTTGCCCATGCGGCGCGGATGAGCGAGCCGTTTCAGACCCGGCTCAAGGCCCTTGGCGAGCACCCGCTGGTTGGTGACGCTCGCGGTGTGGGCATGGTTGGCGCCCTCGAGCTGGTGGCGGACAAAACGACCAAAGCGCCTTACGAGGCCAGCGACGGGGTTGGGCTCAACCTGCAGCAGGCGGCCCAGAGCCATGGGCTGATCGTACGGGCCATCGGCGATACGCTGGCGTTCTGCCCGCCGCTGATCATTACCGAAAATCAGGTCCACGAAATCTTCGACAAGGTCGAGCTGGCGCTGGCCGATACGCTGGCCTACGTCCGCCAGCAGGGCCTGCTGGTGGAACAGGGCTGACCGGCAGCGTGCTGCAGCTCGATGAGCTGCTGGCAACCCTGCCGCAGCAGGGTGTCATCGTCTGGCTCGGCGTTCGTCCGGCCCGGGACGTCGCGATGCAGGTGCCGGAGCAGCTCGAAGCCCGCAGGGGCGCAGGGCTTACCGGCGACCGGTTTGCCGGCCGGCGCAGCAGCAAACGGGAAGTCACCTTCATTCAGCACGAGCATGTTGCCGCGCTGGGCTCACTGCTTGGTCGGGACCCGGTGGATCCCGCGGTGCTGCGCCGCAACATCGTCGTTCGTGGTCTGAACCTGCTCGCCCTGCGGGGCAGCCGGTTCCGCGCCGGTGGCGCGCTCTTCGAAGGTACCGGTCTGGCGCACCCCTGTTCGCGCATGGAAACAGCGCTGGGTCCCGGTGGCTACAACGCGATGCGCGGTCATGGCGGCATCACGGCAAGGATTCTCGAGAGCGGGATACTGCGTCTCGGCGATCCCGTCACGTTCCTCGGCCAGCCCCAGAACTGAACTCGGTTAATCCGGGTTGCCGTGCGCGGGGCGCATTGCTGCTCCGTGCGGAGCGGCGCTGGCTCGCTCAGTGCCCGACCTCTGCCATACTCGGCGCATCGTGTGTCCGGGTGTGTCGATGAAAGCTTCAGATCTGCTGGTACGGTGTCTGGAAGACGAAGGCATTCAGTACATCTTCGGTGTCCCCGGGGAAGAGAACGCCGACTTCATGCTGTCCCTCGAACGCTCCGAGAAGATCCGTTTCATTCTTACTCGCCATGAGCAGGGCGCCGCTTTCATGGCCGAGGTCTACGGCCGGCTGACCGGTGAGCCGGCGGGCTGCCTGGGAACGCTTGGTCCCGGCAGCACCAACCTCATTACCGGCGTTGCCGATGCAAACATGGATCGGGCTCCGATGCTGGTGCTGACCGGGCAGGGCGCCACCGACCGGCTGCACAAGGAATCGCATCAGATCATGGACGTGGTCGAGATGTTCACACCGGTGACCAAATGGGCGGAAACGGTTCGGAGCGCCGATACGATTCCCGAGCTGGTGCGCAAAGCCGTGCGGCTCGCACGTACCGAGAAGCCGGGGGCCGTGCACATCGAGCTGCCCGAAGACATCGCCAAGGCGGAAACCCAGGCGGTGCCGTTGCCGCCGCGCCGCTTTCGCCGGCCGGTACCGGACGACAAGATCACCGACCGCGCGTTCGAGCTGCTGGCCAGTGCTCGCCGGCCAGTGATCCTGGCCGGCAACGGCTGTATCCGGAAGCGGGCAAGCAGCCAGCTGCGCCGGTTCTGCGAAGCGACCGGTATTGGCGTCATCAGCACCTTCATGGCCAAGGGTGCGGTCGACTGCGATTCGCCTCAGTGCCTGTATACGGTGGGCCTTGGTACCAAGGACATCATGAATCTTGCGATCGATGATGCGGATCTGGTGCTGACGCTCGGCTTCGACATGGTGGAGTACCACCCGAGCCTGTGGAATCCGACCGGTGACAAGCCCATCATCCATGCCGACTTTCTGCCGGCGGAGATCGACGAGAACTATCATCCGGAGGTGGAAATTGTTGGCGACCTCGCGCACTTCCTGTGGATGCTGAACGAACGGCTCAGCGAGCGGCCGCTGCGCTTCGACCTCGAGGAGCAGCGCAGGGTCCGTGATCGTATGCGCGCCGAGCTCGAGGAGCATGCGGCGGACGATCAACAGGGCGTGCTGCGGCCGCAGAAGCTGCTGGCCGACGTCAGGACCGTGCTGGCGGCGGAGGATGTTCTGCTGTCGGACGTCGGCGCCCACAAGATGTGGATTGCCCGCCACTATCACTGCCACGAGCCCAACACCTGCCTGATCCCCAACGGCTTCTGCTCCATGGGCTTTGCGCTGCCGGGTGCGATCGCCGCCAGCATGGTGCACCCGGATCGCCGGATTCTGGCCATCGCCGGGGACGGCGGCTTTCTGATGAACGTGCAGGAAATGGAGACCGCGCGGCGGCTCGAGCTCGATCTGGTTGTGCTGGTCTGGGTTGATGGCGGCTACGGGTTGATTGCCTGGAAGCAGGACAACGAGTTTCAGCGGCACACGGACCTGAGCTTCGGCAACCCTGACTGGCTTCAGCTGGCCAGCGCGTTCGGCTGGCACGGACACTACTGCGACGACAGCACTGCGTTTGCGGCAACGCTCGAGGCGGCGCTTGCGGAACCCGGCCCGAGCCTGGTGGTGGTTCCGGTAGACTATCGGGAGAATCCGTTGCTGACGAAGAAGCTCGGCGAGATTACGGCGACGATCTGATCGCGGGCAGAGACGGGTAAGAAACGGGTGAGGGGCGAGATGCGACAGGCGAGCTGCCACAAGTGAAAGGCTGCAGGCTAAGGGCCAGAAGCTCAGAGCTCACAGGCTGAGGCAAGAGGGGAGAGGGACGCGTCGACATGACCGGCACCGCAGCACAGGGAACGGGCGCGAGTATTCTCGGGTCCCGGGTACAGCGCGATGGTGAAGTCTTCAAGGCCAATACGGTCCACCATCGATCGCTGGCGCAGGGGCTGCGGGAGCTGGCGGCTCAAATTTCGCTCGGCGGTGACGAACGCAGCCGCAGCCGGCACGTAGGCCGCGGCAAGCTGCTGCCGCGCCAGCGCGTGGAGCAGCTTGTTGATCCCGGCACGGCGCTGCTGGAGCTCGGACAGCTGGCTGGGCACGAACTTTACGACGACGTCATTCCCGCCGGTGGGCTGATCACTGCGATCGGCCAGGTCAGCGGCAGGCTCTGCATGATCGTTGCAAACGACGCAACGGTTAAAGGGGGCAGCTATTACCCGATCACGGTGAAGAAACACCTGCGGGCGCAGCAGGTGGCGCTTGAGAACCGGCTGCCCTGTGTCTACCTGGTCGACTCCGGTGGTGCGTACCTGCCGATGCAGGACGACGTTTTTCCGGATGCTCAGCATTTCGGCCGCATCTTCTTCAATCAGGCGACGCTCTCGGCGCAGGGGATTCCACAGATTGCCGTGGTAATGGGTTCCTGCACCGCCGGTGGCGCGTACGTGCCGGCGATGTCGGATCAGACGATCATCGTGCGGAACCAGGGCACGATCTTTCTTGGCGGTCCACCGCTGGTCAAAGCGGCCACCGGTGAAGTGGTCGATGCGGAAACCCTCGGGGGTGGTGACGTGCACGCGCGCCAGTCAGGCGTAGCCGACTATCTTGCTGAAGACGATCATCACGCGCTGCAGCTCGCCCGCGAGGTGCTGGCCCACGGCGTGGTGGCCCGCACGGCGGCGGAGCCGGAGCGCGTTGCGGTGGCGCCGCGCTATCCCCTCGAAGACCTGTACGGGCTGCTGCCCACCGATACGCGCACGCCGCTCGACGTCCGTGAAATTATCGCCCGGCTGGTGGACGACTCGGCGTTCGAAGAGTTTAAGGCGCTCTACGCAACGACGCTGGTCTGTGGTTTTGCCGCGATCGATGGCTACCCCGTCGCCATCATCGCCAACAACGGCATTCTGTTCCCCGAGTCGGCGGTTAAAGGGGCCCACTTCGTTCAACTTGCCGACCGCCGCGGTACGCCGCTGCTGTTCCTGCAAAACATCACCGGTTTCATGGTTGGTCAGCAGTACGAGCAACAGGGCATCGCCAAGGATGGTGCAAAGATGGTGACTGCCGTGGCCTGTGCGCGTGTGCCAAAGCTGACGCTTGTGATCGGTGGTTCCTTCGGGGCGGGTAACTACGCCATGTG
>JBCDGJ010000146.1:0-12471 GCA_038757945.1 Pseudomonadota bacterium | reverse complement strand
GTTCACCCCCGAGGCGCGGCAGCAGCTGCTCAATCACCGCTGGCCCGGCAACGTCCGGGAGCTTAAAAACGTCGTTGAGCGCAGCGTCTACCGGTGGGACGTCGAGGAGCCCATCGGCGAAATCGTCCTGGATCCCTTCGCTTCCCCCTATCGGCCGGCCGCGCGCGCCCCGGCAGCGCCAGCCCCACAGCAGACAGAAGGGCACCCGGCAGAGGCGCAACCGGCGGACCCACACGGAACCGTGACGGCCAACGACAGCGCGACGGCCAACGGCAGCAGCGGATCGACCACCGGCGCCTCTCCGTCGAGCGTCCCGGAACCCGCGCCGGTGAGCCTCCCCATGGACCTCAAAGAGGCCGTCAAAACGCAGGAGATTGCCTGGCTCAGCGAGGCGCTGGCGGCGGCTAACTACAATCAACGGCGCGCAGCGGAGCTACTGTCGCTGACCTATCACCAGCTGCGCGGCTACATCAAGAAGTATCAGCTCCTCGACCGGGACTCAGACGACTGAGGAGCGCTCAGGCCGGAACGCGCTCCGCGTGCCAGATCACCGCTCGCTGCGAGTGGTCGCGGAACGCGAGCAGGAACTGGCGCTCACTCTCCTTCAGCTTCCAGCGCCGCCGCAGCGTCGGTGCCGGCTCCGGAAAGTTGCGGGTCACAATGCTCGCGGCCCGGCCCGGAAGTGCCCGGGCGGGCTTCTTCAAGGGGCCGTCCAGCACCCGGAACATGCGGCCGGGAAACCCGTCAACCGCGACGGGCCCGGTCAGGAGGAGCGTGTTGGTAGCCACCTGACGGAGCCCGAAGTGCTGGCACAGCGGTCCGAGCAGCCTGAGCTTGCGTAGTGCTGCATGCGGGTCGAAGAGGTACGCGTCGACAGCACCTACGGGCACCGGCAGCTGGCCGTCCCGCTCTGTCTGTGTCCAGAGCAACGACCGGGCCTCCTGCAAATCGACCGCGTGGAACTGTCGGTCCAGAGGCTGCCAGCCCGGTTGCGGCCGTTGCAGGAGGTAAACGACCTCCCGGCACACCCCGGCCCGCGCAACGATGTGCACCTCGGTGACCCGCAGCGAACCTGCGGCTTCGAGCTGCTCGATCGCGAGGCTCAAGTCCAGCATCGGCGCTGCCTTGATGAGAATGCGCAGCACGGCGTCCGGCACGGCTGCCAGATGGGCGAGGACGTCTGGCGTGCAGTCGGCGAAGTCACGCAGCCGGGCACCACTGTCGCTGCGCCGTGCTGGATCGAAGAACCAGATCTGCGGCGCTGCCGGCTGATCCAGCACCGCGCCAACGGGCGCCGCCTGGGCCCATACATCGATGGACCGGTCCGGCAGCAGCTTGCGGAGGTTGTGATGAGTGACCGCGGCCAGCTGCGCTTGCTGCTCGTAGAGGCGCGCGTGCCGCAGCATGCCACCGAGCGCCCAGGCATCTACGCCCATGCCGGCCGTAAAATCGATCAGTACGCTCTCGGCTAACAGCGGGCCCAGCAACCGCCGCTTGTAGCAGGCGGTCGCCTCGGAAGAAGCCTGCTCGACCGCCAGTGCCAGGGGCCAGACCAGCCCCTCTACCGCCGCCCAGGCGGGTACCTTGGCAAGCGCGGCGCGACGTTGCGCGACCTGCTCGGCCAGCTGCCGGACATCCAGCCCGGCGACAGCGGGATCGCCGCGCAGCTTGAGCGCGATACGCTCGGCCGGCTGATCCCAGAGCTTCTGCAGCGCAAGCTGGTAGCGCGGTGCGGCGACTTCCGGGATGGGCAATGGATCAGCCACGAGCACTGCCGGCAGATCGCTTGGGCAGCCAAACGGCAACAAGGGTAATGAAGGAGGGGCTGCTCATGGGTTAGGCTTGCGTTGCACTTGCCGAAGAGTACCCGACATGGTTAGTCCCCGCGCATCCAGGACGCCGGAGCCCGCTGCATCGCTCGCGGACCGGGCCGAGCAGCTGCGCTCACGATTCAACAGGCGGTTGCTGGGCATGCTCGCAACGCTGGGCCTCGCCGGCGCGCTCGGCGCCTGTTCGGACAGCGGCAGCGGCGCGGATACTGCCGTCGCCACCAGTCCGGACACGCCAGCCGCAACCTCCACGGCACAGCAGGCTGCACAGCCGGCAGCAGCGCCGCAGCTGACCTACGCAGACCAATGGGGCCCAGCTGCTGGAAGTCCCCTACCCCTGCTGGCAGCAAGCGACCATACCGGGAACGCACGCAGCCTCGGCGACCTCTCCGGCAAGAACGGGCTGCTGCTGTTTTTCAATCGTTCCGCGGACTGGTGACCCTACTGCAAAGCCCAGTTCGTGAAACTGGAAGAAAACCGCGGCCTGCTTGAAGCGCTGGGCGTCAACGCTGCCGGCATGACCTACGATGACCGCTCCATCCTCGCTGCTTTTCATGCGGAAAGCGGCCTCGGCTACCCGCTGCTGCAGGATATTGAGGCCGAGCATGCGCTTGCCTACGGGGTGCTGAACGAACAGTACGGCCCCGGCGATAATGCGTACGGCATACCTCATCCGGGAATCCTGTTCATCGACCCGGCGGGCACGGTAGTAGCGAAGTTCGCCGCACCGGGCTACAAGAAGCGACCACCCATGGCAGAGGTCGTCGAGGCCGTTGCCGCACTGGTCAACCGCTGACGATAGCTGCGCTCAGGAGTGCGCGACGCTCGCGCGCTCCAGCGCATCCACCATGTAGTCGAACAGAGCCGCAACCGGGGCGCTGGTTGCATGCGGTGCGCGGACCAGCGCAATCTCCGTAGCCGGCAACGGCGGGAAGCCGTAGCGCTCGCCCAGCACACGGAAGCCATCATCCACCATATCGCGGGGCAGAATGGTCACCCCAAGTCCTGCTTGCACCGCCGCTAGCGATCCGGTCAGGCTCGTGCTCTGGTAGCCAACATGAAACTTCCGGCGCTGTTTACGCAGTGCGGCCAACGCCCGGGCCCGATAGACGCAGGGCTCGGGGGAGACGACCAGCGAGATCTCATCGCTGGTGTCTATGGGATGGTTCGGGTGGCCCACCCACACCAGCGATTCCAGCCACACGCGTGTCCCCTTTCCAGAGCCGCGCCCGCCGCCACCCCGAGGCTCCTGCTTCAGCAGCACGATGTCGTGCAGGCCGTCGTCCAGCTGATGCTGCAGGTTGCGGGTCAGATCGCAGGTCACCTCGAGGCGTACGCGCGGATAGTCCTCCCGAAAGTCTGCAAGGACGCTCGACAGGTGCGCAGTTGCAAAGTCCTCAGGCGTCCCGAGACGGATCGTGCCGTGTACATCCGGCGCATCCAGACGCTGCAGCAGTTCCCTCGAGAGCCGCAACATCTGCTGAGCGAGCTCAAGGGTGATCTCTCCAGCGGGTGTCAGCTCGAAGTTGCGGGTGTCGCGGCTGAGCAGAGGATGTCCGAGCTCGGTTTCGAGCTTTTTGATCTGCGCGCTGATGGTCGGCTGGGTCTTGTTCAGATGCCGGGCAGCTTCTGTGAACCCTCCGCGGTGCACGACCGTGACAAAGGTATTCAGCAGCTCCAGATGGACATGGGGAAACGGGTGCAGCGCAGTCATGGGTATCACACTCCGAACCAGACGATCGAGCGACGCACGCGGGCTTCCATCAACGACTGCGGTGCTGGCTGCTCGCAGCTGTCTTCACGGGCGCCTCTTTCACAGGCGCCTGTTGGCCGGGCGCTTGTTTGCCAGGCGCCGAGTTACCAGGCGATGGTTTCACGCGCGCTTCGCGTTTTATACAGAATTTTCGATATATTACCCTGGAATTATTTGTTTTACATATACATACGAACGACCGAACATGCGCTGCATGGTGGGGGGCTGCGGGCAATTATCGCCTGCTCTTCGAGTATCAGATAGAGACAACAGCCGTACACAGCCGAACAGAGTGACTCAACGCATGTCGCAAATACTGCAGTTCAAGCCGCGCTCCCGCTCCCTTGGCACGGTCGAGCGCCGCTCACCGTCCCTGAAGCTCGTCGCCGGCGGTGACCAGGCCCACTGCAGGCAGGAACTCTCAGCGATCGCGACGCAGGTCCGGCAGACGCTGTCCGTTGATGCTGTGCCAGCGCTGTTTCAACGCCTGAAGAACCTCATCGAAACCTGCTGGCTCGAACCGGAAGCCACCATCGAGGCTGCGCGCCTGCTGACCGCGCTGCGCAATCGCGACCTGCGGGTCGACGACGCCGCGGGCCTGCTGCTGGCATCACTTAAGCGTTGATCTACGCTGCCGGCGAACTGCAGTCCGGCGCTCCCCACTTGCCCACTACAGGGCGGAAAGAGAAGACCTACCAAGCGGCCCATAGCTTAGGACGCACAGCCCGTCCCGCAACTGAGGCAGACGTGCGCCTCGAATAGGGTCGAGCAGGCTCGGTCAGCCCTCGGCGCACCTATTCGACAGCCTGCCTTTTAGTCGTCATGGACACCGAATGTCCTTAAGCGCCGCTGCGACCGGTGTGCGCAGGAAGATACGGGAGCACAGGTCGACCACCAAAACAGAAAGGGCGGGTAACAAACATCAGGGCATAAAAAAGGGCGACACGATGGTCGCCCTGAGCTCAAGCGCACCAAATGGCGCGCTCAATTAGTCAAGCAGACGGATCAGAAACGAGCCGTTGCTTGCAGGTAGAACAGCTGACCCTGCCAGTCCGGGATGCTGTCAGAACGGTAGATCCGTCCACAGCAGGACTCGCCAAGATTCCCGCGCTCCGGGAACTCGTCAGTGATGTTCTGGCCACCCAAAGTGATGCGGTAGTTCTCGAGGAAGTTGTAGGCCACTTCCAGGTCAACGTAGAACGTCGAATCGAAGGTCTGGGTGAGAGTACGTGAAGCGTTGTTGGTATTCGCATACTCACCGAAGTAACGACCCCGGAGCATCACGTCCAGACCGTTCCAGCTGTTGCGGAAGGTCAGGTTGAAACGATCTTCAGGGTTGTTGTTCTCCGTATCGAACACTGTTTCCGCGTTCAGGAACTCACCGGACTTGGTGATCTCGGTTTCCGTGTAGTTGTACGCAAGCGCGAGAGAAGCAGCACCGAGGCCCCACTCCCACTCATAGGTACCAACCAGGTCGAAGCCGCTCGTCTCGGAATCGGCATCGTTCGTGAAGAACCGCACCTGGCCAATGGTGTTGGCACCGGGAACGCCGAGCGCGGTCAGCTGAGCAACTTCATCCGGACCAACGGCGAAGTCAGAGGACAGAACGATCCGGTCCGTCAGCTCGATAAAGAAGTAGTCAAGCGTGATGGTGAGGCCGTCGATGGGGGTCGCGGTCAAACCAGCGGTCCACGAGAACGAGTCCTCTGCGTCCAGCGCGCTGGCACCAAAAATGCCAGAGGGCGCTGAGTCCGGCGGGAAGATACCTTCCGCAATCGGGCTGCCATCCGGAGCGATCCGGGTTGAGACGTTGACCGTAGAGATCTGCCCCATGGTCGGCGCGCGGAAGCCGGAGCCGATAGAACCGCGGATGTTGAAGTTGTCCGTGATCGAGTAGCGCGAAGCCAGCTTGGCAATGGTTACGTCGCCAAAGTCGGAGTAATCCTCAAACCGTAGCGCACCGTTGACCAGCCACTTCTCGGTGACATCGGTTTCAAGGTCGACGTAGAAGGCGAAGCTGTCACGGCCGCGATCAGAAACTGCACCTGGACCGTACCCCGGGAAACCGTTAGAGCCGACCGGCTTTGCGGTGTAGACCGGATCACCGGGCTCCGCGCAGTCGAGACCATTTGCAGCGACAGCGATACCGGCGGCCGTCGGCGTGCCATCGTCGTTGCAGAACCCGAACGGATCAGCAATCGAGAAGGCGCCGATCGCAAAGGACTGCGGATCGCCCTGCTCGATCTCGTACGTTTCGTCCCGGTACTCTGCACCGAAGGCAAAGTAGAGATCGCTCGCGAAGCCAACATCGTAGCCGATGCCGAAGTCCGCATTGATCTGCCACTCGGTATTCACGAGGTCACCCGGTCGGAACGACTTCGGCGTATCCGGCCCAAGCGACGGGTTCATCGTGTTGGCGATGGTGTACTCGATCTCGTTCGTGCCGTAGGACGCATGAACGTCCCAGTCGAAACCGCCTTCATTGGTGCCACGGACACCGAAGACGCCAGCGTAGTCGAATACTTCACCGGAGAACTGCGGCGTAAAGCCTGACGGGTACAGCTCATCGCGAGGATTGTAGATGGTGCCGTCTTCAAGCCGCACCGGAGCAAGCTGCGAGACGCCCGGGCGACGATGGAAGAAGCCGCCAATCACCTCTTTCGTGGAGTAGTTGGCGTGGCCATAGAGTTCGGTTTCGCCGCCGAGCTCCACCGCACCGTTCACGAACAGAATGAACTGCTCTTGCTGCGGCTGCCCCCAGATCTGCTCCGGTGAGCTGAAGGGGCTGCTGCCACCGATCGTGCTGAAATTGTCGTTGTAGCGCGAATCGAGGTCGTCCGGGATACCGTCAGAACCAGCGATAGACTGCAGCAGCTGCCCGGTCGGGCTGTAAGTATTGGTGTATGCATCAGGACCGAAGAAGGTAGTGCCGCCAACGGTTTCCTCATTGAAACGGGCTACCGAGGGGATTTGCCCGGAACCCGCAATCGAGATGTCATAGGGCTGCGAGCGGTTCGTTGCATCCTGATCGCCATACTGACCAGAGATGTTAATGAATCCGTTGTCGCCGAGCGGGAAGCCCCAGGCCCCTTCAAGGGTCACATTCTCGCCGTCCCCTTCCTCGAACTCGCCAAGGCGGACGCGGAATTCGCCACCTTCGCTATTGTCGCGCAGGTTGAAGTTCAGAACGCCGGCGATGGCGTCGGTACCGTACTGGGCGGCAGCGCCGTCCCGGAGTACCTCAACGTTTTTAATCGCAATGGTCGGAATCGAGCCGACGTCCGGACCGTGCGCACCGAAGCCGCCGAGCTGCAGCAATGACGCACGGTGGCGGCGCTTACCGTTGATCAGAACCAACGTGTGGTGTGAGTCGAGGCCACGGAGTTCAACCGGGCGAATGAAGGTTGCGCCATCAGAGATCGGCTGACGGCTGACGTTGAACGAAGGCACGAGCGTCGAGATGACGTCGACCATGTCCGGCGAATTTACGGACTCGAGTGCTTCGGCGCTGAAGACGTCGACGGCTACCGCAGTGTCAATTGCGGCTCTGGCTGCACGACGGGTACCGATCGTGACGACCTCTTCAATACCCTGAAAATCTTCATCATCCTCAGCAGCTCTGGCGGCGGCTGACGGCAACAGCAATCCAAGGACTGCAGGGCCGAGCAGCATCCGCGCACAGCGGTGCTGTTTGCTTCTACTCATAATTAGGTTGACTCCTGTTATAGATCTCTTTGCTATCCCCATAGCACCGGGGGTTGCTGAGGTCATCCCTCCATGACCTGAGCGCTTGCCTGCCAGCCTTCTCCGAGGCTGATGACGCAACCAAGCACACAGCGCTGACGTCGATTAGCACCGACCGCCGACCCCGATATGCAAGGGGTGTACCGGATTACGGTCATCGCAGAGCGATGGGCCATAACGGCGCACTACCCCTAACGCGCCGGAGACTAAACCGATTTCCCCGCTGGAGTCCATTCCCGTCCGCGCCAAAATTTTGATGCCGAAGGTGAAAGACGCATCAAAACCGGGCAACTGCTTGCCCTTCGCACCGTCAGAGGGCGTCGCCTGGCGATTCATGAGCGCACCTTTACCTGCTGTCCCGCCTGTTGCACCTGCGGGCGGCGCCCACTGCCCGGAAGAGGGGCTGGGCTTCTAGGCAGCCGATGGCATACTGCGACCACGTAAATCGCAGCGATTAGCATCAATGACGGAAACTCTTTCCGAGGTGGCCGTGGCGTACCCCGAGCAGCCCGGGAGCACGGAGGACTTTCTCGATGCAGGCGACCGGTTGATCGAGGATCGGGCAGACTTCGGCACGCTCGATCCAACCCGCATCGTGCTGGTGACCCCGCCCTACGAGCGCATTGCCGCAGGCTACGAATTCGTCAAGCACATTACTAATCGCTCACCGTCGCTTGGGCTGCTGCATCTGGCCGCCGCGGTGCGTGAAGTCGGCTACACACCGACCATTATAGAGAGCGACCTGCTGGACCTGGATCCGGACGAGGTCGTGGAGCGCACGCTCGCAGAGCGCCCTGCCTTCGTCGGGATCACGCTCTTTACCGTCGGCACCTGGATCGGGGCAGAGATCGCGCGCAAGCTGAAACTGCGTGCACCGGGGATCCGCATCATCGTCGGCGGGCCGCACATTTCCTCTATGGGACGGGAAACAATCGAACGCTTTCCCGAGTTCGACGTCGCCGTGGTTGGCGAAGGCGAAGAAGTGCTCATCAAGCTGCTCAAGGCGTGGCGGGAAGAGCGCCCTCTGAGCGAGGTGCCGTCACTGATCTTTCGCGACCCCAACGCCATCACCACCTCGATCGTGATGACGCCAAAGCTCGCCATCAATAAGGATCTCGACCGGCTGCCGTTCCCGGCCTGGGACCTGCTGCCGGACTTTCCGGATGCCTACCTGCCGGCCGTCTACGACTTTCCCCGCGGCCCGGTGGCGTCAATCGCCGCTTCCCGCGGCTGCCCGTTTCATTGCAAGTTCTGCGATACCTCGACCTTTGGCGCGAGCGTTCGTGCTTACAGCCCGCAGCGGCTGTTCGAAATGATGCGCTACCTTAAGACCGAGTTCGGCATCCGGCACATACTCTTTGTCGACGATCTCTTTACCGCCAGCCGCAAGCGAACGACGGAACTCTGCAATCTGATCATCGACAACGGGCTCGACATGACCTGGAGCTGCGCCTCCCGGGTCGATGTCATCAAGCCCGATCTGCTGGCGCTCATGAAACGGGCGGGCTGCTGGGAAATGAGCTTCGGGCTCGAGTCGGGCAGCGATGAGTTACTCCGGAAGATGGATAAGTCCGCGGCCCTGGAGAAGAGCGTCAAGGCGATCGAGTGGACCCACGCAGCCGGGATCCGCTCCAAGGGACTGTTCATGCTCGGCTATCCCGGCGAAACGCCGGACACCATCGCCCAGACGCGCGCGTTCGTGCGGCGCATACCGCTGACGATCATGAACCTGACGAAATTCACGCCCTACCCCGGCTCGCCGATCTACAAGGAAATTTACGGTACCAGCATCCGCGACGATCACTGGGAAAAGATGAACGGCATGAACTTCGTCTGGACCACCGAGGGCCTGACGGAAGCACAGCTGAACCGGGCCTATCGCGACATTCTGGTGGGCTTCTACACTCAGCACCGCGTCGGTAAACAGTACTTTTTGTCGACCCTGCGCTATCCGCGCCATCTGCTCCGGCTGCTGCGTTTCTTTGCGGCCATGGGCAGCTCCCGAATCCGCCGCCTGCTGGGGCGAGCGGCCGGGAAGGCTGAACCGCAGCTGGTTCAGCTCGACTGATTCACCGTCGGCTCCCGCAGCCGCGATTCGAACAGCACGGGGCCGCAGGCGACTGGCCTGCGCCGCATCCGGACGAAGGGGTACAACCATGCACGAAGTTGTTATCAAGAACGGGCTCGTCTACGACGGCACCGGTGCGGTGCCACAGCGGCTGAACATCGGTATCGACGGTGAGCGCATCAGCGTAGTGAGCGCACGGCCGCTCACCGGCAGCACCGAGATCGACGCCACCGATCGGATTGTTACGCCGGGCTTCGTTGACGCACACACGCACTACGATGGCCAGGTGACCTGGGACCCCTACCTGCAGCCCACCACCTTCCACGGCGTGACGACGGTAGTCATGGGCAACTGCGGGGTCGGCTTTGCCCCCTGCCGTCCCGAGCAGCGGGACTGGCTGATCAACCTGATGGAAGGTGTCGAAGACATTCCGGGCACCGCGCTGCACGAAGGCATCAACTGGCGCTGGGAAAGCTTCCCCGAGTACCTCGACGCGCTGGAGCAGACGCCGCTCGCCATCGATATCGCCGCGCAGATTCCGCACGGTGCGCTGCGCGCTTACGTCATGGGCGATCGCGGGCCGGCCCACGAGCCGGCTACGCCGGAAGAGATAGACACCATGGCCCGGCTGACCGCGGAAGCAATAGAGGCCGGCGCACTAGGCTTCAGCACCTCGCGCACGGAAAAGCACAAGGACGCCAACGGCGTGCTGACGCCGACCATCCAGGCCCACGAGGACGAGCTGCTCGGCATCGCCAGAGCCGTGGGCCGGACCGGCAAGGGGGTGCTGCAGGGCATTTCCGACTTTTACGACTTTGACGAGGAATTCCAGCTGTTTCGCCGCATGGCAGAGGTCTCCGGACGACCGATCTCGATCACGGTCGAACAACAGGACCGCCGCCCGGACTGGTGGCGCCAGCTGCTCGATGGCATCGAAGCCGCTCAGGCAGACGGCGTACCCATGCGCGGCCAGGTGCCACCGCGGGCTACCGGCGTGCTGCTCGGGCTGACGGCAACGCTCAATCCGTTCACCCTGCACCCGTCCTTCCGAGCACTGAACAAGCTTCCGCTCGAGGACAAGGTCCGGGCGCTGCGTGATCCGGCAGTCCGTGAACGGCTGCTTACCGAGCAGCCGGTGGACATCGGCAATCCCCTGCTGACCGAAATCATCACCACCTTCACGAAGCTGTTCCGCCTCGGCGAACCGGCGAACTACGAACCCGCCCCGGAAGACTCTATTGCCGCCGCAGCCGAACGCCGCGGCATCAGCCCGGAAGCGGTTGCGCTCGACATGCTGCTCGAGAAGGATGGGCGGGCGCTGCTGTACCATCCGCTATTCAACTATCAGACCGGCAACCTCGATCTGGTCGAGCAGATGCTGACGCATCCGCATACGGTCTTCGGCCTGTCGGACGGCGGCGCCCACTGCGGCGCGCTGTGCGATGCCAGCTTCCCCACCACGCTGATCCAGCACTGGGGCCGCGATCGCACCCGTGGCAACCGTCTGCCGCTGGAGCAGCTGATCCGCATGCAGACCCGCGACACTGCAGCGCTCGTTGGCCTGACGGATCGGGGCCAGCTGGCGCCGGGCTTCAAGGCCGACATCAACATCATCGATTTTGACCACCTGACCCTGCACGAGCCTACAGTGATCAACGATCTGCCGGCCGGTGGCCGGCGGCTGATCCAGAAGGCTTCCGGCTACGAAACGACCCTCGTCAGCGGCAGCGTCGCGTTCCGGAACGGCGAGCCGACCGGAGCGCTCAACGGTCGTCTGGTCCGCGGAGCCTGACCTCTACGAGCCCACTCATCAACGCAAGGACTGCTTACGTCAATGATCGCCCGATCAGTGTCTAGCGACGCCCGGCGCGCTCTGTCGCGCTGTCTGCTCACCGCGCTGCTCTGTGCCGCCAGCCTGCCGGGCGCAGCAGAGGAACGGGAACCCCAACCCGGCGACTGGCGCCGCTTCGACAGTACCTACCTGCAGCTTGGCTACGGCGCACACTGGGACGACAGCGACGACTACCGGGGCATTCCCGCGCTGATCGGGCTTGAGTGGTCCCGCAACAACCGCGCGATTGCCGGCATCTCGCTGTTCAACAACTCCTTCGGCCAGTTTTCCCAATACGTGTACTACGGCCGCAAATGGCAGCTGAGCCGCTGGGACGAGGCGCTGACGGTGAAGCTCAGCGGCGGCATCATCTACGGCTACGTCGGCGAGTTCGAGGATCGGCTGAAGCCCAGCTGGAACGGCTTTGTACCGGCAATCATCCCGTCCCTCGGCTGGAAGAAACGCAACTGGGGTTTTGATGTGGCCATTCTTGGCGGTGCCGGCGTGATGCTCCTGGTCGGCCGCGACGTCGGCGACTGAGCCGCGCAATTGCGCTACTGCGGTCGCCGCAGAAAGCGCCCCGGACGCGCCGCGGCGACCACGCCGTTCTGATAGACCAGCTGCCCATTGACCCAGACGCCCGCGATGCCGACCGCCGGTGCATCCGGCGTTTCGATCGTCGCCTGATCAGCAATCGTCGCCGGATCGAACAACACGAAATCTGCGGCCAATCCTTCGCGTAGCAGGCCTCGATCGGTCAGCCCCACGTGCGCGGCGCTGAGGCCGGTCATGCGGTGCACGGCCTGCTCGAGGGTGAGCGCTTCCTGGTCCCGCACCAGCCAGCGCAGGACCCTCGGCAGAGCGCCCCAGCCGCGGGGATGGCCACCGCCGCCGGAACCATCGGTGCAGAAATTGGTGTGCGGCCACGCCGCCAGCGTTCGGATGTCTTCCTCTGCCATGCTGCGGCCCAGCACAGCTTCCCGCGTTGCCGCCGTACCAAGGCTCAAACCGCCATCGGGGTAAGCGTCCCGGATCAGCGCGAGATAGGTTTCAGCCTCACCAAGCTCCCGGGCCCGGGCGATCTCGGCAACGCTGAGACCGACCAGCTGCGGCTCCGGTTCGTACCGGGTCAGAATGAGACCGTCCGCGGGTGCCAACTCGTCGAGCGCATACTGAGCAGCGGCGAGATCAGAAAAGTCGCGCTCGGGCAGCAGCACGGTCATCGTGGACTGCCAATAGGTATAGG
>JBCDGJ010000145.1:0-12717 GCA_038757945.1 Pseudomonadota bacterium | reverse complement strand
TTGAAGACCGGGGGGTCGAGCACCTTGGCAAGCAACACAACGCGGTTATTGGCGTTTCTGGCGCACCCGCAGGGCGCGTCTCAATGCAACGAACTACTGCGACAGGACACTATGCCGTCCCGTCAGTGCCCTTCGCCACCAGCGCGTAGAGCTCCGAGCGCGTGCGGCCGGTCAGCTGCGCGAGCACTTTGGCAGCCTTCGAGGGCCCAACCAGATCGCCGAGCGTCGCCAGGGCCCGGCGCAGGCGGGCTTCGTCAAAGCCGCCGCCAGCCGCTCCAGCGCCGCCTTCGACGCACAAAGCGAACTCGCCGCGCACCGCATCGGTTTCGGTGAGCTCAGCCGCCACCTCGGCGGCAGTGCCGTGATAGAAGCACTCATACTTCTTCGTGATCTCACGACCCAGAAACACGCGCCGTTCCGGTGCCAGGTCGGCAACCTCGTCCAACGTCTCGATGATTCGGTGCGGCGCTTCAAACAGCACTGCCAGATCGTTGCCTGCAAGCAACTGCTCGAGCCGGCTGCGGCGCTTGCCGGCGCGGGCCGGCAGAAAGCCCTCGAAGTGAAATCGCTCCGCCGGCAGCGGACAGACGCTGAGCAGCGCCTGCACGGCGCTGGCCCCTGGCACTGGCCGCACCCGGATTCCCCGCGCGTGCGCCTGTCGGACCAGCCGAAAGCCAGGGTCGGACACCAGCGGCGTACCGGCATCAGACACCAGCGCAATATCGACGCCGGCGGCCAGCTGTGCCAGCAGATATTCGGCAACTTCCTCTTCGTTGTGTTCGTGACAAGCAAGCAGACGAGGCCGCGGGGATGCCTGCTCCGCACCGACCGCGGCGCCCGCGAGCTGCAACAGGTTACCGGTGCGTCTGGTATCCTCGCAGGCGATTAACTGCACTCCGGCAAGGACTTCCTCTGCTCGACGCGACAGGTCGGCAACGTTTCCAATCGGGGTAGCAACGATGAACAGCGTTCCGGAATTTTCCATGCGTAACCTCCTGCTGGCAGTTCTGCTGCCCCTGCTGGCGCTCTGTCTCGGCGCCTGTGGCTCAACCGGCCCACGAACAACCCCCCAGGGCACCGGCGACCTCGAGGGCAGTCTGCTGGGAACCGAAACCAGCGGCGATGAATGGCTGGCGGAAGCGGCGCTGGCCACCGGCAGCAGGGCTGCCGGGCTGTACCTGAACGCCGCTCAAGCATACCTGCTGGAACAGCGTTTCGATGCGCTCGGCGCAGTGCTCGCGACCGTCGAACTACCGCCGGGCCGGGCTGCGCTCAGCGAACGTTACGCCCGGCTCCGTGCCGCCTGGCACCTCAGCGAGGGCGATGTCGACATTGCGCGGCAATGGCTCGGGAGCGCACCCGCGCCGCGGCGGACGGCCAGAATCCGCCGCTCGGAGGCAGGACGCGCGCGGGCTGCGGCCGTCGATGACTACTGGCTGCTGGCAGCCGCGATCGGCGAAGCCGCAGCGGACTGGGCAGCAACCGCCAGCGCCCTGGCGCAGGTCGAGGATGCGGAGCGCTATCGCCGGTCACCCTGGTTTGCCGAACAGCAGGCCGCCGGCGCGCTGCCCGATGCCATCGGAGCGGACTTCGCCGGTAGCGCGCGCAACCCCGTCCCGCAGTCGCCGATGGACGGGGCGCAACAACCGGGCACCGCACCGGGCCCAGCACAGCAGGTGCCCCTCATTCCGCCGTCCACCGCCCAGCCCAGCCCACCGCAATCCGCGCCGCTCGCCGCAGCAATTGTCGAAACGGATGCCCGGCAGACCCTGCACGACCACCTGTGGCGGGCACTGAACCGGACCCAACGCTCTGCCGCGCTGACGGCCGCTGCCGCGGCGGAACCACGGCAGCGGGGTTGGTGGGACCTGCGGCTGGCAGTGGCCGCCGCACCGACGCTGGAGGCACGCCGGAGCACCCTGCAGCGCTGGCAACGCCAGCACGGCGGTCACCCGGGCGCGTTTCCCTGGCCGCGCGCGCTACAGGCACTGGCGCGGCCCGCCATCGTCGAGCCACCGCTCGAAGTTGCGCTGCTGCTCCCGCTCTCGGGACCGCTGTCCGCGGCAGGCAACGCGATCCGTGATGGCTTCATTGCCACCCAGCTCGAGGCCGATCTGCCACTGGTCGCGCGCTTCTACGATGTCAGCGCAGCGCCGCTGCCGCAGGTCCTGGAAACAGCGGCAGGCAGTGCCGATGTCATCATTGGTCCGGTCACCAAGGATCGCGTCAGCGAGATCGCCAGGCTGCGGCCGGATCGACCAATCCTGGCACTCAACTACCTTGATCCCAGCGCGCCGCAGCCAGGCGCCGTCGACCCGGAATCGGAACCGCCAAGCGCAGCACCTGAGGCTGCCGACCCCGCGGCCGACAGCCCGTTTACCGCTGCGGTGGGCGAGGTCCCGTTCCAGCTCGGCATCGCGATTGAAGACGAAGCGCGAACGCTGATCGCCCAGCTCGAGCGCAGCGGCATCGAGCGCCTGCTCGTCATCCACGGCACCGCAAGCTGGGCACAGCGCGCAGCTACCGCCATTGCCGCCGAATGGAGCGGCTACCTTCGCACCGCTCAGTTCGAGTCCGTCAAAACCGTAACCGAGTCCATCGGCGACGGCATGCTCATTGACGACAGCCACCGACGCGCGCAGCAACTGCGCCGCACCATCGGCCAACACATCGAGTTCATTCCCCGTGCGCGTCAGGACCTGGATGCGATCGTTGCGCTGGTGTCTCCGGTAGAAGCAGAAGTACTGCGGCCGGCGCTGCGGTTTCACTTCGCCGAGCGCGTGCCGGTGTTCAGCACCAGCCAGCTGTTGCGCAGCCGCGACATTGAAGATCAACCGGGGCTCAGCGGCATCCAGCTCACCGAATTGCCCGGGTTGCTTACGACTGAAGAACCGTCGCGCCGCTTCAACGAGGCGTTCGGATTGCCCGCCAGCCCGCTCTCCGGCCTGTATACGCTAGGCGCCGATGCAGCGCGGCTGGCACAGCACCTGCCGCTGCTGCAGCAGCAACCCGCGTTCGCCTTCGATGGCGCGACCGGGGCGCTGACGTTGGCGGCAGACGGCCGCCGGTTGCAGCGCGAGCTCGGGTGGGCCGTGCTGAACCAGGGGCGTGCCCGTCCAGCACCGGTCGTGCGGGCGGAACGGGGGGTAGAAGAGCCTGCCGCAACGCGCGCCACGAACACGATCAGCGGCAGCAGCGCTTCCGGGCAGTAGTGCCAAACGGCACCCGGAACCCGGCCGGGCAACTCGCCGAGCAGGCAGCCGCGCTGCATTTGAGCGCTGCCGGCCTGACCCTGCTGGAGCGCAACTTTCGCTGCCGCGCCGGCGAGATCGACCTCGTGTTTCTGGACCGCGATATCCTCGTATTCATCGAGGTTCGGTTGCGTAGCAGCGAGCGTTTCGGCGGTGCACTCGGCAGCGTGGATGCGCGCAAGCAGCGCCGCCTGTACCGGGCAGCGCGTCGATTTGTTGCCGCGCGGGGAGTTGCGCTCCAGACACCAATACGGTTCGATGTTATCGCCGTGCGCGGTGAGCCGCCGCACCACTGTCACTTCGAATGGATCAGGGATGCTTTCCAGTTCGACTGAGACCGATACCACAGACCCGGCACTTCTCAATCAGTGGCCACGCAGACCCCTGCGCCGGGTAACCATGGCGCTGCTGCTGCTCCTGAGCGGTTGCGCCCTGTTTTCCGCAGATCCGAACGTGCGCTCGGCAGGACAGCTCTGGGCTGATGAACGGCTCGAGAGCCGCGTGACACGCGCACTGCGCAGCAGCAGCGACGGGCTGCGCAGCGCGCACCTCAGCGTCAAGGTCAACGATGGGCTGGTACTGCTGCTGGGCCAGGTTCGCAACGCAACCGATCGCGAGCTGGCGGGCAGCAAGGCACAGGACGTCACCGGGGTGAGACGGGTACACAACGAACTGACGCTGGGTGGCGTCACGTCGTACCTGGCGCGGGCGAATGACCGCTGGCTCGGAACCAAAGTACGCTCAGCGCTGCTGGCTGCGGAAGATACCCGGATCGAAGCCCTGCGGGTGGTTACCGAAGCCGGGAACGTCTATCTGCTCGGACGCGTGACTCGCGCTCAGGCGGACGCTGCCGTCGACAGGACCCGTCGCGTTTTTGGCGTGCAGCGAGTGGTCAAGGTGTTCGACTACCTGGACGCCGATGGGCCAGCAACCGCACAGCCCCTGGCGCAGGTGACGTCGAGCGCTACTTTACGACCCTGAGATGAGGGCCTTTCTTGCCGTTACCGCCCTCCCCGGTGTCGGCGCCGCTATCGGAGCGACGGGGCTCACCGCGACTGGTTTCACCGCGACTGGTTTCACCGCGACTGCCGTCAACATCGGAGCGTCCTAGCTGTTCCGCATCAGCCACCAGAGCTGCGGAGGGTGCCTGGTCCGGGGCTGGCTCTGAGCGGCGGCCACCATCCTTCAGCTCACCGTCGAAGATCATGCCCTCACCGGTCTCGCGCGCGTAGATCGCGCAGACGCAGTTAACCGGTACCAGCACAGAGAAGCTGCGGCCGCTGAAGCGGCCATCGAACCCAAGCCAGTCATCGTCGATGGCCAGGTCGCGAACGGCGGTGGGCGAGATGTTGAGCACGATCTGCCCGTCGCGAACAAAGTCCGCAGGAACCGAGGTGCGATCGTCGACACGCACGAGAATGTAAGGCGTCGCATCGTTGTCGAGAATCCAATCGTAGAGCGCGCGGATCAGATAAGGCTGTCTTGGTGTCATGCGCGCATCTCCAGCTCCGCCTCGGTGAGGCTGGCACGAAACGACTCCCGCTCGAACATGCGCTGCATGTATTGCTGCAACGGCCGTGTGCTGCGCTCCGGCAGCGCGATGTCGACTTCTTCGAGCCGCCAGAGGATCGGTACTACGCAGCAGTCGACGAGGGTGAACTCCTCGTTCATGAAGAAGGGCTTCTCTGCGAAGATCGGGGCGATGCTGATGATGCTTTCGCGTAGCTCCTTACGGGCCTTGGAGATGACGGTTTCGCGTCCTTTCCCGGCCATCAGTATATCGAGCTTCTGGCTCCACTCTTTTTCTACCCGGGTGATCCAGAGCCGGGACAGCGCGCGCTGGACCGGGTAAACAGGGAGCAGAGGCGGGTGCGGGAAACGCTCGTCGAGGTACTCCATGATCACTGTGGATTCGTAGAGCACGAGATCCCGGTCGAGCAGTGTCGGAAGCGTGTTGTATGGGTTGAGTTCCGCGAGATCTTCGGGCTTGTTGGCCGGATCGACGTCGATGATGTCGATCGTTACACCTTTCTCGGCGAGTACCATCCGGACCCGATGCGAGTAGTGGTCGCGGGCGTCTGAATACAGTGTCATTGGCTTTCTCTTTGGCCCGGGTCTTTGCCCGGGCTTTCTCTTTTTCAGAGCCACCCACGTTCGTTGCCGTGGGCTGGTCTCCGGCTCGGTTTCAGAGTGCCGGCCTGTCAGCTCCTTCGACGCAGCTCAACGGAACCATCGCAAGTTCGCGCGCGCAAAGCACGCAGCGATCGCGATCACTGTCCCGCTGATCAACGCTGAGTTCGGAGGATCCACCCCCAGCCGGATTGCCGCGTACCGTGCTCGCAAGGAACAGCCCGACGACTACCCCCGCTGAGCCGGTAGCAGTAAATCCTGCACCCGGAAACACGTCGCGGCGCGTTCGGAACGAACACGCCGCCGTCTACGACGCTCAGTGAATGCCCTTCCAGAACTCCCGGTTCAGGAGGTAGGTAAAGCACCCGAGAATCACGAGGAACAATAACACGAAAACGCCCGTTCGCTGTCGCTCCAGGCGGCTGGGATCACCGACGTAGTAAAGGAAGTTGGTGATATCGTAAATGGCTTGATCGTATTCCTCTGCGGTGTACAGGCCAGTCCCCTCATCGACCGCAAGCTTCTCACAACTGTGCGCTTCGTCCCCGGCCGGCTCCGCGCCGCAGGCTTCGCGCTGCACGCCCTGGAGCTCAGCCAGCGCGTGGGGCATACCGACGTTCGGATAGACCTTGTTGTTCACGCCCAGCGGCCGCGAGTCGTCCACGTAAAAAGTCTTGAGATAGTTGTAAATCCACTCGGTGCCACGGACGCGCGCGACCATCGTCAAATCCGGCGGCGCGGCCCCGAACCAGTTCTTCGCAAGCTCAGGATCCATCGACGTGGTGATGAGATCCCCGATCTTCTGATCGGTGAACACAAGGTCCTCCATGGCCACATCGTGCGGAATACCGAGGTCATCCGCCGTGCGCTCGTACCGCTGGAACTTCAGCGAGTGACAGCCCAGGCAGTAGTGGACGAAATGCTTAAAGCCGTTCTGCAGCGAAGGCTTGTTCTCGAGATCGCCTTTGAACGCTTCCATCGGCCAGGCAATCTCAGCGCTGGCAGCCCGGGCTACTGAAGCCATGAAACCGAGACCAACCAGCAGCACAGCCAGTACCAACCCATGACGCATCGTCATCTCCCTTTGCCCGCTCACTTGCGCCTCCATCAGCCTGTCACCCGTTCCGGGACCGGCTTTGTCTCTTCGACCCGTGTGTACCAGGGCATGAGGACGAAGTAGGCGAAGTAGATCATCGTGCACACCTGCGCCATGAAGGTTGCAATCGCCGACGGAGCGATGGTGCCGAGGTAGCCGAGGATCAGGAACGATACCGTGAACAGCGCCAGCATGATCTTCGACATGGACCCCTTGTAGCGGATCGATTTGACCTTGCTGCGATCCAGCCAGGGCAGCACTGCTGGCAGCACAATGGCACCACCCATGGTCACGAAGCCCCAGAACTTGGCATCAAGCCCGAACAGCGGATACGTTGCCGCCCGCAACATCGCGTAGTACGGCGTGTAGTACCAGACCGGTGCTATGTGCTCCGGCGTCTTCAGCGGGTTCGCCTGCTCGAAGTTCGGTTTCTCGAGGAAGTAGCCGCCCATCTCCGGCGCGAAGAACACCACCGCACAGAAGATGAACAGGAAGATCACCGTTGCGTGCACGTCGTGCGTTACGGTGTAGGGCCAGAAGGGCAGGCCATCGAGCGGCACGCCGTTCTCATCTTTCTTTTCTTTGATCTCGATGCCGTCGGGATTGTTCGAACCAACATGGTGCAGGGCCACGAAGTGAACAAATACGAGCATCACCAGCACCAGCGGCAGCGCGACGACGTGCAGGGCGAAGAAGCGGTTGAGCGTGATACCTGACATCAGGTAGTCACCGCGAACCCACTCCATGAGATCAGCGCCGACTACCGGGATGGCGCCAACCAGCGAGACGATCACCTGCGCACCCCAGTAGGACATGTTGCCCCAGGGCAGCAGGTAGCCGAAGAAGCCTTCAGCCATGAGCGCAACGAAGATACCCATACCGATGATCCACAACAGCTCGCGCGGCTTCTGATAGCTGCCGTACAGCAGGCCACGGAACATGTGCAGGTACACGACCACGAAGAAGGCCGACGCACCGGTGGAGTGGAGGTAGCGCAGCAGCCAGCCGTACTCCACATCGCGCATGATGTATTCAACAGAACCAAACGCGCCCTCGCCGCTCGGCACGTAGCTCATGGTCAGCCAGATGCCGGTCAGCAGCTGGTTCACCAGCACAATCGTTGCCAGCCAGCCCATCAGATACCAGAAGTTATGGTTCTTCGGGGCGTAGTACTTCGAGAGGTGGTATTCCCAGGTTTCCGTTGCCGGAAAACGCCGGTCAACCCAGCTCATGAACTTGGTCATTGAACCCGTGTTCGGGTCCTGAGGGATCTCTGCCATTACGCGTTGCCTTCTTCGCCGATTACGATCGTGTTAGCGCCTTCAAAGTAGTAGGGCGGCACCAGCAGGTTAGACGGCGCGGGAACTCCCTTGGCCACCCGCCCCGCCAGGTCGAACTTGCTGCCGTGACAGGGGCAGAAGAAGCCACCTTTCCAGTCGCCGAGGAGCGCGGGTGTAACCGTCGGCTGAAACTTCGGTGAGCAGCCGAGGTGCGTGCAGAGACCGAGGTATACGCCGATCTCGGGGCGGATCGAGCGATGCTCGTTCTTGGCGTACTCCGGCGTCTGTGATTCCACATCAGACTCCGGATCGCTCAGATCGCCGGTGTGCTCACCGAGCCCTTCGAGCATCTCCGGCGTGCGGTTGAGCACGAACACTGGCTGCCCGCGCCAGGCCGGGATCGGCCCGTACATTTCGCCGGGCTGCAGCTTGGCAATGTTGATCCGGATCGGCGCGCCCGCCGCCTTGGCTTTGGCGCTGGGGAACCAGGACGCCACGAACGGAACAGCCGCTCCGACGACACCGGCACCGGCCACCGCGGCCGTAGACGCGATCAGAAAGTAACGACGGGAGGAGTTGATGGGGGCGCCGGAGTTGATCGCGGCGATTTCAGTCTGCTCGGCAGTTGCTTCGGCCATGGCTGATCCCTGCTGGTTAACGAATAGTGCTCGCCCCGGCGTCGCCCTTCGTTCGGTAAGCAGGACCGCTCACTGCAACGAAACGCCACGCTGAAAGCGTATCGGCTGATGTTCGCAACCCATGGGATCCGGATAGTCGTGATCCGAATGCGCTCTCAGTCAGGGGACCCGCCGCGGGCATCGATTCCAGGATCGATGGCAGGATCGAATGCCAGCACGCCCAACGATCACCGGTGGTCGACCGGGGACCGTTCAGCACCCCGCTCAGGCTCCCGCCTGCTCCGTGGCTGCTCGATTCTGGCTCGTTCGTATCCGGTGGTTGAGGGTGCCCCTTCCCGACGGGCGCTCCGTCAGTCGATTACGCGCGCAGTTTGACCCAGCGCGCGTCAAAACCCCACCAAAACTGATCCCTCACGGACAGAATTTTCGAGGTATTCGCGCTCAATCAGCGCTTGGAGAACTGCGGCCGCTTGCGCGCCTTGCGCAGGCCCACTTTTTTCCGCTCAACGGCGCGTGCATCACGGGTCAGGAAGCCTGCACGACGGAGCGGGGCCTTGAGCGTTTCATCGTGCTCTACCAGCGCCCGGGCAATGCCGTGGCGGATAGCGCCGGCCTGGCCGGATCCGCCGCCGCCGCTCACGGAAACCTTGACGTCGAGGCGGTCCAGCATTTCGGCGACAGCCAGCGGCTGGCGAACTACCATCCGGGCGGTCTCGCGGCCGAAGTACTCGTCAAGGGGCTTTCTATTGACCAGGATGCGGCCGGTGCCCGGCGTCAGGTAAACGCGAGCTGCTGAGGTCTTGCGACGACCGGTGCCATAGCTCTGTGCCATCTCTTACAACTCCACTGCTTGCGGTTGCTGGGCGGCATGCGGGTGTTCAGCGCCCGCGTAGACCTTCAGCTTTCGGAACATGGCCCGTCCCAGCGGGTTCTTGGGGAGCATTCCCTTCACCGCGATCTCAATCGCCCGGGTCGGCTGCCGCTCATGTAACTTATTGAAACTCATGGACTTAAGTCCACCCGGGAACCCGGTGTGACGGTGATACATCTTGCCTTCGCCCTTATTCCCGGTCACCCGCACCTGATCGGCGTTGACGACGACGACAAAATCCCCGGTATCCACGTGCGGCGTATAGTCCGGACGGTGCTTACCACGCAGGCGGTGCGCGATCTCGGTTGCCAGGCGACCAAGGACCTGGTCCTTGGCGTCAATCACCACCCAGTTGTGTTGCACGTCCTGCGGACGGCGGCTGACAGTTCTCATGGTCAAGTCTCGTTTGCGATCCTGGCACCAACCGTTCCGGTGGACTGGTGGATCCGGTAACGGACCGCGCCGCGGCACAGCGCAGGGCGGTCAAAAATGGGTCGCGAAGGATAGCGGAGCGGAGCCCCCCAGGCAATGCCCCTCAGGCCTGATGATCCCTCGCCAGGTAGGCCTCCGACTGCATTTCGATCAGACGGCTCTGGGTACGCTCGAATTCGAAGCGCAGCTTGTCGCCGGCGTAGAGCTCGAGGATCGGCACCGCAGCCGAGATGATCAGCTTGACGCCGCGATCGTAGAACTCGTCGATCAGCGCAATGAAGCGTCGCGCCGCGTTTTCCTGTCGGGCGGTCAGCTGCGGCACGTTGGCGAGCAGCACCGTATGAAACTCTCGCGACAGCTCGATGTAGTCGACCTGGCTGCGCGGCCCTTCGCACAGTGCCGCAAACTCGAACCAGGCCACGTCCGGCGCCAGCGCGCGCACCGGAATCGGCCGCCCCTCGATCTCCAGCGGCTCCGGGGACCAGTCGGCCTCTGGCGCCAGCGACCGGAAGCTGCGCTCCAGACCAGCCTCGGCCGCCGCATCGAGTGGCGAGTGGTAAATCTCGGCCTGCTTCAGCGCGCGCAGCCGGAAATCTGTGGGGCTTCCGAGTTCCAGTACCTCGAGGTAGGTCTCGAGCAGCTCGATGGCTGGCAGGAAACGCCGCCGCTGCAGCCCGTTCGCATAGAGCCCAGACGGTACGACGTTCGAGGTAGCCACCATCGTGACCCCGAGCGCAAAGAGATGTCGCAGCATCTCGGCAAGGATCATGGCATCACCGATGTCGGAGACGAAGAACTCGTCGAAGCACAGCACGCGAGCATCGCGGGCAAACTGTTTAGCGACTTCTGCGAGCGGATCGCTGACCCCGGACAGGGCCTTCAGCTCAGCCTGCACCCGATGCATGAAACGATGGAAATGCATCCGCACGCCGACGCCCGGGGGCAGGCGGTCGTAGAAGATGTCCATTAGCATGGTCTTGACGCGGCCGACGCTGCCCCAGATATAGAGTCCCCGCGGCGGCGGTTGCGGCTCCCGAAAGCGGACGCTCAACCGCTTGAGCAGCCCGAGCTGTGGCGGCGGCGCCGTGAGCGTTCGGTATAGATCGTTCAGCGCACCGATAACCAGGCGCTGCGCCGGATCCGGCGCCAGCACGCCCTCCGCCAGCAGCCGTTCGTAGTGCTCGAGCGGCGATTCGGAGTTAGCGGGGCCGGCGCTGCCCGGTACCGCTTCTGCGTTGGCTACCTGCCTGACTTGCGATTCTTTCATCGTCGCTTGCGGAGCTCTCGAGGAAAAACGGCGCGACTCTAGCATTGACCCTGTCAATCGGGCTCCCGATGATCCGCAGATGTTCGATTTCACCCGCTACATCCTGCTGCCGGCCGGCCTCGGGATCCTCATCGGCCTGATTCTCCTCGGCTCCAAGGAGACGGTTCCAGAACGCCCGGGCTATGCCGCAGCGGTCCGGCAAGCTGCACCGGCCGTGGTCAACATCTACACCTCCCAGCGCAGCCGCCCCGCTATCTGCGCAAGGCCGGAATACCGTGAATGGTGTGAGCGCCTCGATCTGCGCAACAGCGCCCGGGTGCAGAGCTCGCTCGGTTCCGGGGTCATCGTGTCGGCGGACGGCTTCATTCTGACCAACAATCATGTAGTGGCGGATGCCGATGAAGTGCTGGTGGCGTTTCACAACGGCCAGGCGACAACCGCCTCGATCATCGGTACTGATCTGGAGACTGATCTTGCGCTGATCCGCGTGCCTGCAACCGGGCTCACCCCGATGCCGTTCGGCAGCTCCGCCGAGGTCGCCGTGGGCGATATCGCTCTTGCAATCGGCAATCCGTTCGGCCTGGGGCAAACGGTGTCCGCCGGCATCATCAGCGCCAAAGGACGCATCGGCATCACCGACTCGCCCTACGCCGACTTCCTGCAGACCGACGCCGCGATCAACCTCGGCAACTCCGGCGGCGCCCTGGTCGACACGGCGGGCAGGCTGATCGGCATCAACACGCTGATCTTCTCGCGCTCCGGCGGCTCCGAAGGTATCGGCTTTGCAATCCCGGTCGATCTTGCGCTCGACATCATGCAGCGGCTCGCCGCCGGCGGCGCCGTCGTTCGCGGCTGGCTCGGCTTCGAGCTGGCGCCAACGCCAGCCCCGGGCATGCCCTTCGGGCTGCGCATCAACCGCCTGCTCGCTGACGGGCCGGCGGCGGTAGCTGGGGTCCGGGTGGGTGACGTCCTCATGGCCGTGGACGGAACGCCCTGTCAGACCTCGAGCGTCGTCAGCCAGCAGATCGCGGCCGCACCGCCTGGCACGCCGCTGAAGCTCGACGTGCTGCGCGACGACCAGCCGCTGACGCTGACCGCTGTGCCGATCCGCCGTCCGCCGCTGAGCCCCTGAACCGAGCCCGTCGGCGCCCATATAGTCCGGCTCAGGCTCCCTGCGCGGCGAGAAACCGCAGCGTCTGCTGGCGGATCGCGCCCGCCCGTTCCACCGGATCCGGATACCGCTCCCGATAGGCACGGGACCGTACTTCGAGGCTGAGCGGCGCCGCTTCGTTGAGCGCCAACGTCTCCGCCAGTGGCAGCTCGCCCTCGCCCGGAGCGCTGCGCCGATCCAACGCATCTTCCAGCAGGCCCGCCGGGTCATCGGTGAAGTTCGCGGGCGCGTCGCACAGCTGCAGGTACGGCAGCAGTGATGGCTGGTCCGCGAGTATCGCCGCCGCTTCGCCGCTGCGTGCCAGATGGAGGCTGTCGACCAGGATACCGACCGCTGGATGAGCCGCCTGGCGGACCGCAGCAAGTGCCTGCGACGGACGGCTGATTGCCGTTATACGCAGGAACTCAAGGCATACCCGCTGCCCGTTGGGTGCGGCCAGCTCACAGAGCTGGTGCAGGCCGTCGGCCGTCCGCGCCAGATCGGGTTCGTCGCTGACGACCAGCAGGTTATCCGCCTCGAGCTCGGCTCCAACGGCAACAATCTGCCGATGCCGATCGGTGATCTCGGCACGCTCCCCGAGC
>JBCDGJ010000144.1:0-12748 GCA_038757945.1 Pseudomonadota bacterium | reverse complement strand
GTCGGGATCCAGCAGCTCGGCGATGTGCACCAGGGCCTGGGTAGCTTCCGCTTCCAGGCGTTCCTGGCTGTCCCGGCGGCAGCGCAGCGCATCATCGAAGGCGGCTTTCTCTGGCAGCTCACCATCGAGCAACAGCTCGGCCACCCGGCTCATGGCGCGCTCGTCATCAAGCCTGGCCTGTTCGCGTTCGCTCTTGAGCCGATCGAGCACGATCGCCAGGCGCCGTACCTGGCTGTCATCGAGGTCCAGGCGATGCGCCAGGTAGCGCAGGGGACGGCGAACGCCGAAGCTGCCGCCGTGACCGTGGCGCCGATGCTCGTAGCGCTGCCAGGCGTTCGTTGCCCGGGCGGATGGGGTTGCAAAGACTGCGTAAGCATGACGGCGGATGCCGCCGCAGCGGGAAAAGTAGGGGTACGTCATAAGACCTCCAAATTCGTCTGCGGAGCCCGGTTGGCTCGTGGACGAGGGTTCAGGGTTTGCTCGTCCGGGCATGGCCTCGGACGGTTGAGGTGCTGGCCATTCGCTCAGCACCCCCACAAACTAACAGCTAGGCACCGCAATGTCTGCAGGTTGGGAATCAGGAGGCGATGCGGAGGTCTTGCTGTATGTGGCCGATCGGCCGTACACTGCGCCGCTCGATTGGGGCCATAGCTCAGCTGGGAGAGCGCAACACTGGCAGTGTTGAGGTCGGCGGTTCGATCCCGCCTGGCTCCACCAACTCCCTCGCCCATCAGATGCAGCTATGTTGCGGTAGCATCGAACCGCAGGTGCTGCTCGCACGGTCAGCACACTCACGCAGGGTTACCGATCCCGCCGCAACCGAGCAACGTTCGACTGCCCCTCGGCGATTTTCCAGTTTGTTGCTCGCGCTCGCTGCCGGCACTTCCGATGCGGAGGCCACTTTCGAATCTGGACACTCCGTGCGGACGGCTATTCCGACACAAAGCGGCCTGGAATGGCGCTCCCGTGATCGCGATCCCTGGACAGTAACCGGGTCCGCCTGCTACTGCGACATAGCAGGCTCCTAAAGGAAACGAAAATGGGCCCATGGACATCAGCACTACCTGATAGAGCTTGGCCCCATCGGACCAAGCCTGCGTTTCAACAGAACGGGCGGCAGAGTACTGACTGGCGCTTACTACCGGCTTTGATGGGTTGAATTGTCAGCCCGGGCGTCGTTTCGTGTTGTGCTGATTGTGCAGTTTTCTGCTCACGGCCCGGACTGGGTCGTCGCGGCCTCTCTGGCTGCATTCTGCAGAAAGGTGCCCAGATGTTGGCCAACGTCGTAGTAGGCGATGCGGACGGCTTCCAGGCTCGCCTCGGTAATGAGCTCGTGGAACTGCTGCGCGGGCTTTGAACGCAGGAATTTCAGGTAGCGCTCGAACTCATCATGGGTCAGGGACCGGTAGGGGCTGCCCGCCATTGCGACAAACAGCGTCATTGATTCCTCGAGCCCTTGATCGACACCACGACGAACTTCCGTCAACGCACTCTCTTTCTGTTCTTCACTGGCGCCGCGCGCATCGAGAATGCCTTCTGTGACCGCAGTCTGCGTGATCTGAACAGAACGTGCTGAGTTCGCTGCGATGTTGAGAACGACATCCAACTGCCGCGCTCTTTCCATGAGCGACTGATCTGCAGTCAGGCTGTTGAGCTGTGCCGCGAGCCGCTCCATCGCTTCCGGTGTCGCATGCTGAACTTCATTTGTCACGATCTTTCGGCCGAGATCAGATTCAAACCAGGTCGACAACTTGCGCAGGTTTCGGGGGCTGATCTTGTCAGCCAGAGCGCTCTTGGTGAACGCGTAGAGATCGTGACCTGCAATAACGCGCACGGTGATGTCGGTGATCTCCTCACCGAGCTGCGGGGGTAAAGCTGAGCCGAAGCCTTGTGCAAAGAGCCGCGCTGCGGGTTCGGAGTCAACACTGAACTGCGCTTTCAGCCCGCTTGATTCGAGCACGCTTTCCAGCGTTGTTTTGCCGACCGCTGTACTGCTGGCGCACCAGAGCAGCAGTACGCTGATCAGCGTGTTCAGGACGTCAGTGAAGGTGCGCATCTGGTTTGTTCTCGCCATCGTTTATCGCTCCGAGTTCCGGCAATGGGAAAGTGAAACTGCGTTGAAGGGTCTGTTCGATCAACGATCCGACATGGATCTGTGGCTCAGAGGGCTCGTAGCCTTCTTCCGCTTCTCTCGCGGACACTCGCCGTCGGGCATCAAAAAAAGCACTGATCAGATCGGCGGAACGGGGCAGGGCATCCTCGAAGAACGCCTTCCCAAAGTAGGTCATGGCCGCGTCGTCGCTGCACCCGAAAGACGTTCGATCCGCTCTGGCTGATGTGATGATCAGCGTCTCTGGCGAGTTCAGCGGCTCAATGAAACCTCCGGAGTAACAGGCAGAAACGATTACCGCTCGCCAGCGGATCTCTGCCTCATCGAGCATATGACGTAACTCCTGGGCGGAAAGGGCGTCAAAGTGATGGCCGGGGAGGTTGACCGAAATAGTCTGATCCTTCGATCCATGGCTCGTGAGAAACAGCAGCAACAGATCTCGATCCCGATCCATCAGGTTGCCGACTTCACTGATGGCTTCCCGGAGGTTCGTTCTCGTTGCCAGGGGCTGCGTGGCCGTTGTTGCCGGGCTGTTGACCAGTGCCAGTATGCGGCTGCGATCGGTGAAGCGTTGCTGCAGGGCGGTGGCAGCGGTTTCTGCTTCCAGGCGAAACACCTGCTGTTGACCGTGAGCTGCGAAGGTCACCACGTAGAGGTCTGCCTGATCTGGGCGTTCTTCCGCTACTGCGCTCAGTGCCCGGCGCATCAGATCGTTTTGCTTGGTCAGCAATCGTTCGCCGTCGACCGCACCAATACCTTCGGCCACGTAACGTTCCCGATCGGGACCAACGTAGAGTCCTCTCTCCCAGCGGCCCGTGATGGGGTTGGCATCGGTGCTGCGGTGCAGCGTCCCCGTGCCGTGATACTCACCGCGGCGGAAAGCACCACGGTAAACGCTTCCATCAGCGGACCGCAGCTCACCTTTGCCGCTGTACCGGCCGTTCTGGTATTCGCCTTCATAACGCGTGCCGTCCTGAAGCACGCTGATTCCAACGCCGTTCGGGCGCCAGCCCTCCAGCTCGCCGTCATAGCGATCACCGTTCGGACGGGTAATTGTTCCAGCGCCCTGCAGGCTTCCCTCGGAGAAAGTGCCTCGCCATACAACGCCCTTTTCGCTGATGTAAGTGCCTGATCCTTCGTAGGTCCACGAGGCCATGCCGCCTTCGTAGGTGCTTCCGTCGTCGAACGTGATTCTGATTTGACCGTCGGGTGCGCCGTCGTTGAACTGGCCTTCGTAGATGTCTCCCGTTGCGGTAACGAAAGTGCCTTTGCCTTCAGCTTGCCAGTCTTCCCATGCCCCCTCATAGCGATCGCCAGAAGGGTAGGTGATGACGCCATTACCGTCTGTGGTGTCGTCTTTGAATTCGCCAGCGAACGTCGTGCCATCCTGGCTGCTGTAGGTACCCTGGCCATGAAACTGATCTTGTCTGAACTCACCGTCGTAGCGATCGCCGTCTCCGTACGTGAGCACACCGTTGCCATGAAACAGCCCGTTGGCGAACGCACCCTCATAGCTGAGCCCGTCGACGGTCGTCAGCCTGCCGGTCCCATGGCGCATGCCATTGCGAAAGTCCCCAATGTAGTGCTCGCCGCTTCGATAGCTGAGTTCTCCCTTACCGTGAAGCTGGCCATTCAGTTGTTCGCCGACGTACCTGCCGCCGTCTGGCAGCCGCAGGGAAACCCTCTGCGCGGACGGCTCAGCCTGGCCAAAGTGTGTGGGTATGCCGCCGCAGCCAAGTAGTGCGGATGTCAGAACCGTCAACCAGAGCTGTCGCATGGCGTTGGGGGTGAAGTAACGAAGTGCCGTAAGGATAGAGACCGGCACGGTTACAGATGGAGAAGTGCGTCGACTTTTGCTTCGTCAGCACAAGATTTACAACGCTCATCCTTTGCGGAGCGACCCATGCCGGTTGCGATGATGCGTATGATCAGGTTTTGACTGACTGGCTGCTCGCAAAAAGCTGATCAATGATGAAGCGAGGCGTGATCGCACGCGTTGCAGACCACCGACCAGAGGAAGGAACGGGGAAGCATGGCCTGTCAGCGGCATCGACTTCAGCGAAGGGTACCTGAGGAAGCCGCGCCTTGGCTGCCTTAGTTTCCGGATGGCTTGAACGCCCAGCTTAGCGGGAGCGAGTGATCATGCAGGAGCCCGGCCGACGGGCGCCCGATTCGTTCGCCCGTTGACTTTCGTCCCCCGTGGCTTGGCTGAGAAGTGCGGCGCTTGTGCGTCCAGGACTGATTTGCGAGCTGCGCGAGCTGACCGTCCGACACGAGGAGCAGCTGACTGCGTCCGAGCGCTTCGTTGGTCGTGCACCCCGTGACGCCTGCGCCGGTGAAAGCGAGCACCGAGCCGGCTGCCAAACCGTTGATTAACTCTCGACGCGACAGCGTCACTGTCGGCCTGCTGCTCGCCTGGTCCATGGCTGTTCGTTCCTACGCTTTGTTCAACCGCTCAAGCTGTGAGTTGTAGCGCGCTGCCTCGAAGCGGGAGAAGGTGGTGGTTGATTGTCCTGCAACGCGATGGAGTCCTGCCCCGAGCGCGGAAGCAACGCGCTTCGATTGGCTCAAAATGAGGCGTTACAGAAGCGCTTACCTTTGGTCCCGCGCAGTTCGCAGAAGAGGACAATTTCGGCCTCATCTCGCAGTGGGCGTAGTTTTCCAACGAGCCTCGACTCACTCTGTCGGAGGAAACCAGGTCAGTGACGAGTGGTGCAGCGAAATCAGCACTCTTCCATTGAGCTTGTGATACGCAAAGGTGTAGTCGGCGCGGGTCGCGTCACCCTGCTCGTTGACGAACGTGTAATGGCCCATGTCCTTGTAGCCCAGCCCGCCGGCTTTTAGGATGGGCCCCACGGCGCTCTGAAAGTCCACGCGCTTCCACGCGTTGAACAGAAAGCCGCCGTCGTAAGGGTAGTCGGGGTTGCCGCCGACGAAGTATGAGCGCGCGCCGGCTTCGTCTAGCCGAATTTCGTCGGTCAGGGTGGGTTTAAACAATAGCGGTTCGTCCGGGTCTCCGAAGTCGTACAGTTCGAGCAACGTTTCAACGTCCTGCTCGACTACGGCTTTGGTCCACGCACGCTGCGCGCTGACCACCTCAGCCTTGGTCATCTTCTCGTATTTACGCATAGCAACCTCTCAACAATACCCGGGTGTTCGCGGTCTAATTTAACCGGTAGTCGAGAGCTCGGGAAATGGGTTCCGCAGCTTGGCCCAGGCCCTACTGTCGGAGTCGGCAATTTTCTTGTCGAGCAGACAGGCGTCCAGTCGCCGGCGCATCTCACCTTCGTCCATCTGTTGGCCAATGAAGACGAGTTGCTGTGCGCGATCGCCGAACCGTGGGTGCCACTCGGGCCGCTGGTCGGGTCGCTGACCGTCGGGATGACTCCAGCGATCCCTCGGCACCGCTGCCCACCACATGCCGGCCGGCTCTACGTTGCTGACCCCACCGGCCTGCGCCCATTCGTACGCAACCCGGTGGTCGGCCGCCACCCAGAAGAAACCCTTCGAGCGCAGCACGCCGCGCCAGTTTTTGTCGTCGTTGATGAACGCCCACAGCTTCTCCGCATTGAAAGGCTGGGACGTGCGATAGGTGAAGCTCGAGATTCCGTACTCTTCAGTTTCCGGGGTGTGCTCGCCTTCGAGTTCCCTGATCCAACCGGCGGAGGTTGCTGCCTTTTCATAGTCGAACAGACCCGTGTCCAGGACGCTTTCGAGGGGCACCTGGCCCCGTGTCGCGGGGATGATCTTTGCGCCAGGGTTAAGTGCCTGGATGATGGCCTCGACCTCGTGTGCCTGGTCTTCGCTGACGAGGTCGAGTTTGTTCAAGACGATGACGTCGGCAAACTCGACCTGGTCGATGAGCAGATCGGTGACCGTGCGGTGGTCTTCTTCGCCCAGTGACTCGCCGCGGTCCTGGAGTGCGTCGGCCGCGTTGTAGTCCCGCAGGAAGCTTGCTGCGTCCACAACGGTGACCATCGTGTCGAGGCGTGATACGTGGCTCAGGCTGACCCCGTCCTCGTCCTCAAAAGTGAAGGTCTGCGCCACCGGAATGGGTTCCGAGATCCCTGTGGACTCGATGAGCAGGTAGTCGAAGCGGTCTTCCTGTGCGAGCCTGGAAACCTCGGCGAGCAGGTCGTCGCGCAGCGTGCAGCAGATGCAGCCGTTCGACATCTCAACCAGCTTTTCTTCCGTTCTTGAGAGTTCCGCGCCACCACGCTCTACGAGCGCTGCATCAATGTTGACCTCGCTCATGTCGTTCACGATGACGGCGACGCGACGGCCCTCCCGGTTGTTGAGCACCTGGTTGAGCAGCGTGGTTTTTCCGGCTCCCAGAAATCCCGACAAGACGGTGACGGGGAGGCGCGGGTGGTTGGAAGGGGGCTCTTGGTTCAGGTTCATCGAACTCCTCGGCTGGTTCGTTCAGGGCGTGTGTTGACCCGGCAGACACCTCCCGGGCAGGGGGGGCTACAGTGCTTCGGACCTAAAGCTGCGTCGGGTTGGGCGCGTCACCGTAGATGTCTTTTGGGTCAAAGGTCTTCTGCGACTCGGTGAATACCAGGCGCGCAGGTCCATCGGCAGGGCTCCCCAGTTCAACCGATCGGTAGAAGCAGGAACGGTACCCCACATGGCAACTGGCACCAGAGCCCGCGACCTTAACACGGAGCCAGATGGCGTCCTGGTCGTCGTCGATACGCAGTTCCTCCACCTGCTGGTTGAGCCCGCTGGTTGCACCCTTATGCCAGAGACCCTGGCGGCTTCGACTCCAGTAGTAGGCCTCGCCGGTTGCAATGGTCTGCTTCAGTGCCTCGTCATTCATGTAGCCGAGCATCAGCACTTCGCCTGTTTGGGAGTCTGTCGTTATGCACGGTATCAGGCCGTCCTGATCAAATTTGGGCGCCAGGTCGAGACCCTCTTCGACCTGCTCGATCGAAAGGCGTGTTGCGAAGGGAGGTGTTGTTGGCCCGTCAGTGCGTTCAGCGCTCATGGGGAGTGTCCAGTGAATCTGTGGGCTGGCCCAGACCAGTGACTAATCGTTGCAGAGACGTTCAATGCATCTCTCTCGGACTGGCTCGTCCGGGTTGGTTCGCTCGAGTTATCTACGGACTTCTCTACGGAGTTAGCTATTGAATTGTCTAGGAAGGGTGCCGCGCGAAAACCTACATGTTATAACATAACATGAGCGGTCTTGGCTGCAAACACTCCACCACCAATGAAGAGCAACGGACACCATGACGCCTCCGTCGACACGTCTAGAGCCCTGCGGCGATACCAACCATCGCGGACAGGATGCGCCGAGGGAGCGGGTAGCGCTGGCGAAGTCGCTCTGCGCCGCCCGCGGTGTGCGATTCACGCCGCTCAGGCGCCAGGTTCTGGAGCTGCTGTGGGTTGCGGACCGCCCCATGGGCGCCTATGACCTCATCGAGCGGCTGCAGCTCAGGAACTCACGGCCTGTTGCACCGCCAACGGTTTATCGTGCGCTCGAATTCCTGATTGCCCAGGGATTCGTTGCAAAAATCGAAAGCTGCAACACCTATGCGCCTTGCGCGCACCCGGAGCGGCGTTATCAGTGTCTCTTCCTTCTCTGCGATAAGTGCGGAGCCGCCGAGGAACTGGAGGACCCGCAGACCGAGCAGCGGCTCGCTGAAGATGCTTCAAACCTCGGATTTCGGATCAGTCGATGCGTGGTCGAAGTGCAGGGCACCTGTTCAAATTGCCTCACGGCGGAATCGTCCTGAGCGAGTAAGGAGACGCTATGGCGACTCGGCTTACGCGGCCGCTGCCGGTATCGGTTCTGACCGGGTTCCTGGGCAGTGGCAAGACAACCGTTCTTAACCATCTCATGCAACAACCCGCAATGAGACGAACGCTGGTGCTCATCAATGAGTTCGGTGCGATCGGCCTTGATCATGACCTCGTGACGCACAGCACAGACGATGTGATCATCGAGATGTCGAGTGGCTGCCTCTGCTGCACGGTCCGTGGCGATCTGGTCAAAACACTGCGTGAGGCTCCCGGGCGCTTCGCTCGCGGGGGCGAACTGTGGTTTGACCGGGTGGTGATCGAGACGACCGGGCTCGCAGATCCGGCCCCGATCCTCCATACGCTGATGAATGACCCGGGTATCGTACGACGCTATCGTCTGGATGGTGTCATCACCGCGGTTGATGCCGTCAATGGTGGCGAAACCCTTGAACGCCAGTTTGAGTCCGTAAAGCAGGCGGCAGTGGCCGACCGCCTGTTGCTGACCAAGACTGACCTTACCAATGCCGCTGACCTTCGCAGCTTGCAGGAACGTCTTCGGAGCTTGAATCCCGCCGCCCCGCAGATCTTTGTGGAAAACGGACGCGTCGATCCAGCGTTGCTTTTCGACGCTGGACTCTACGACCCGAAGACCAAGAGCGCGGATGTGCAGAACTGGCTGAAGGCGGAAGCCTATGGCGACGCGCATGACCATGGTCAGGATCATGGTCACGAAAACGCCGGGCACGACCACTCCCATCAGCATGATGACGTCAATCGACATGACGCGCATATCAAGGCGCACTGCATCACGCTTGACGATCCGATCAGTGGCGATGCGCTCGATGCATGGCTGGAGACGCTGCTTATGTTTCGGGGCGCAGACTTCCTGCGAATCAAAGGGATCATCAATGTGACCGGCCTCGATGGACCGATGGTCATTCACGGCGTGCAGCATATCTTTCACCCGCCGGCCAGGCTCAAGGAGTGGCCGAGCGAAGACCACCGTTCCCGAATCGTCTTCATCACCCGTGATATCGACGCGTCGACCATTCGCAACACGCTGAAGATGTTCACTGGCACTCCTGCGCAGCAGCTAGAGGACGTAGCCGTCGAGTCGGATGACGGTAGTGTCGTCGTCCGAGATTTGCCGAGATGACCCTTCAACTGACCAACACTATGAAGCGAAGGAAAGAGACGTTCGTACCCGCGAATCCTGCCAACGTCACCATGTATGTGTGCGGACCGACAGTCTATAACTTCGCCCACATCGGTAATGCGCGGCCCGCCGTGGTCTTTGACGTTCTTTATCGCCTGCTGAAACGGCGCTTCGAGCGGGTTGTCTACGCGCGCAACTTCACGGATGTCGACGATAAGATCAACGCTGCCGCGAAGGAGAGCGGCCAGCCGATCGCGGTGATTACCGAACGCTACATCCACGCTTACCATGCCGATATGACCGCGCTTGGCGTCCTGACTCCGGACCTTGAACCGCGGGTGACGGGACACATACCCGAGATTGTCGGCATGGTGGAACGCTTGATTGCGCGCGGCCATGCCTACGTCGTTGAGGGGCATGTCCTGTTTCACGTGCCCTCATTTCCTGCCTATGGATCATTGTCGGGTCGCCGGCGAGACGAAATGATCCAGGGAGCACGGGTCGAAGTGGCGCCTTACAAGCGCGATCCGGCGGACTTCGTGCTGTGGAAACCTTCAACGCCGGATCTGCCGGGCTGGGAGAGTCCCTGGGGCCGAGGGCGGCCTGGCTGGCACATTGAATGCTCCGCGATGATCGAAGAGCATCTCGGGGCATCCATCGACATTCACGGTGGCGGCCAGGATCTGGTCTTCCCGCACCACGAGAATGAGATCGCCCAGGGCACCTGCGCCCATGACGGCGAACTGTACTGTCGCTACTGGGTCCACAACGGCTTCGTCACCGTTGAGGGCCGAAAGATGTCGAAGTCGCTCGGCAACGTGCTGCTCGTTCGAGATCTGCTGGGCGAAGCCCCTGGCGAGGCCGTCCGCTTTGCCCTGCTGAGTGCGCACTATCGTCAACCGCTCGACTGGAGTAAGGATGGGCTTACCCAAGCGAAGCGCGGTCTCGACCGTCTCTATGGCGTGCTCCGCGATCTCGGTGATGCGCCCGATGTTGACTGTCCGCTCGGCCTGCTGGACACCTTTGTGGCGGCCCTCGAGGATGATCTGAACTTCCCCAGGGCTATCGCTGAACTGTTTCGACTTGCCAAAGGGACGCGGGTGGCGCAGACCGAGGCTGATCGTGCTGCTTACAAAGCGGCTTTACGCGAGGCAGGCAACCTCTTGGGCCTGCTACAGCAGAGTCCGGCCGCCTGGTTCGGGGAGTCCACAGGAGAACGTGCGGACACGGCGCAGATCCAGCGTCTGGTCGACGAGCGATTGGCCGCAAGAGCGGCGCGGGACTATGCGACTGCGGATCGGCTTAGGGACGACCTGGCCGCCCTTGGGGTCGTAGTTGAGGATCGCGCTGAGGGCGCGGCCTGGCGATTGGTCGAGCGGTCTGAGGATGAGCTGCGATGAACCTCAAAACGCATGGCCGCTATCCGTACAGTCCAATTACGGAGCGGCCTGCCTATGAATGGCCGGGTGGAAAGCGGCTTGCCTTCTACGTCGCCATCAATGTGGAGCATTTTCACTTTGGCGAGGGTCTTGGGCATACGCCATCCTACGCAACCCCTCAGCCTGATGTGCGGAACTTTGCCTGGCGCGACTATGGTTCGCGCGTCGGTATCTGGCGGCTGTTTGATCTTTTGGATGAACTGGAGATGCCGGCCTGCCTTCTCGTTAATTCCGCGGTTTACGACTATGCACCGCAGATTCTCGAGCGAGCGCGGACCCGCGGTGACGAGATCGTCGCGCACGGACGGACAAATTCGGAGCGTCAGGGCGACCTCGACGAAGCAGCAGAACGCACGTTGATCGCTGAGGCGACCGCAACGCTCACCGAACACGAAGGAAGTCCTCCACGGGGATGGCTGGGCCCATGGATTTCGGAGACCGCTACAACCCCGGATCTCCTGAAAGAGGCTGGCTACCAGTACGTGCTCGATTGGCCGCTGGATGATCAACCGGTCTGGCTCACGACTCGTGCCGGCCCATTGCTGGCAATGCCCTATCCGGTTGAGCTCAATGACGCACCAGCCCTGCTGACGCGCCATCATTCAGCGGCCGATTTTGCGGAGATGATCGTCGACCAGTTCGACGAAATGCTACGCCAATCGGAAGATCAACCGCTCGTCTGTGCGATCTCGCTGCATACGCCCGTCGTTGGGCAGCCGTTCCGGTTAGCTCAGCTTCGGCGCGCGCTTCAACAGGTACGCGCACACGCTGACGCTGCGCAGGTGTGGTTTACGCGTCCTGGGGCGATCGCGAATCACGTTGCAAGCCTACCCAGCGGCGTCATACCCGGCGCAGCTCCAGACACGCCGTATTCCACGGCGGAGTAGCCCGCCCGCCAGGTTCAATAGCTCCGCACGTCCGAGGTGATTCAGTCTACGATTCGCGCGCTGTCTAGCTCGAAAACCCGTAAACCCTCCAGGAGGTCGAACGGGTAAGCCTTAAGGAGATTGCCAGGATAGATGAGCAACTCAAGGCGTTGGGTTAGGTGTCGGACTTAAGCCGCCCCCATGCGGTCACTTCCCTGCTGCGGTGTTCTCGGCACTGAGGTGCGTCATCCGCTGCCGCCTGTTCGCGATCAGACCATCAAGAGTTGTGTTCCGCCGTCCTGTTGTTTGCTTTGAGGCGTTCTTACAGCAGTTGTTCCAACGGGGCACCGAGTCGTCGACGGGAAACCAGGATCAAAACGCCGCTGAGTATGCCGAGATACAGCAGAGGTACCCCGTTACGGCCGTAGAGCTGTGTAACGCCAGGTTCCTTAAAGCGGAAAGGTGGTAACGCATCGAACTCGGCAATAGAGATCCGCTGCTTGGCAACAACTGCAGGTCCGATTGCTGCCTGCAGGGTTTCCAAGGCGACGTAGGCTTGGGCCTGAAACGCGAGCGCTCGATCGAGATCCCCACCGGCGAACGCCGAGAGCGCCCGGTCCGCGATCATGGCGGGCGAGGCGAACTGGATCAGGCGAACAAGCCCCTCTCTGCGCTCGCGGGATGCCGAAAAGGACTCCAGAACGGGCGTGGTTCTTTTTGCTGCCTCGTTGTTGGCGATGAAGCTGCGCTGGTAAAAACCCGGTACCTCTTCGTCGCTCACCGTCATCTCCGGGTGGTCGGCAAGAAAGCCTGCGGTGAGCTCAGCGGTTTCGCGAACGGCTTTCACTTCTCCTTCGCGCATCTCGGACAGGAATGTCAGCCGCGATGGTGGCGGATAGAGACCCTCAGCCAGCGAACCCCCGAGAGCGGGCACAGCAAACAGGAAGGTGGCCCATGCCGCGAAGAGGGCAGATGCAATCGTTTCGCTTCGTTTCAGGAATGCGCTGAAGAGAGCGATCAAGCCGAACCAGAAGAGTCCGTACAGCAGGGCAGTTGCCAACCATGCCAGGTAGTGCGTTATGCGTATCTCCGTCGTTGCGCCGCTCGGCGAGAAGGGAACGGCCATCGCCGTTACGAAGACGAGCACGCCCCATAGAGCCACGTTACGCAGTGCGAGGCGCTCCCAGATCGAACGGCTGAGCGAGCCGCTCTGCGCAGCCGTCAGGCGGGCCCGACCTCGTTCACGGTCTGCCGCGAGGATGTCGAAGCACACAGCGATCATCAGCAGCGGCATCAATGCGACGACCAGAAAAGTCAGATCAAGGCTGCCGATGCTGAGCGGAGTTGGGTTGTCGAACTCGTACTCCGTGAACAGCGTTGCGGGGTTCGACCAGCCGCTGATCACCGTCGTGCTCGGATACAGCTGATCGCG
>JBCDGJ010000143.1:0-12797 GCA_038757945.1 Pseudomonadota bacterium | reverse complement strand
AGGATCCGGAGCAGGAGTTGCGCCGCATGTTCGCGCGCGGTGACGATTTACCATTGCCGGATCTCGCTGCGTTGCCGCCAGAGCTCGCGGAGTTCGAATCACCCCCCGGCACCTATTTCGATGCCTACCCGATACTGATTGCAACCCGCACCAGTCTCGAGGCTATGCAGGAGGCGCACGCAGAAAGGAAGCCGGAAACGGTCATCGACATGCGACGATTCCGGCCGAACCTCGTGCTCGACGATGTACTCGCGGACGGCGTGCTGGAAACGAGTTGGAGCGGCCGGTGGCTGGCCATTGGCGACTGCGTACTGAAGCTCGAAATCCCCTGCCCCCGCTGCATCATGACCACCCTTCCCTTCGATGGCCTGGACAAGGATCCATCGATCATGCGCACGCTGGTGCAGGCATTCGAAGGCAATTTTGGCGTCTACGCTTCGATTGAAATGTCCGGCAGCGTCAGGATTGGGGATGACGCGAAGCTGCTCTAGAAATCCGCTCAATGAATCGCTGCACAGCCTCCGGCAACGACGAAAAGTGCGTTCCGGGGACAACCTCTGCTTCCAGATGTCGAGCCGCGGTTGCTGCAGCGCTGGCCACCCACCGCGTTGCGTAGAAGGAGCGGTCTTCGCTCCCCACGTAGGCTGTGTGCCACCGCCGCATCGCGTGCTGATTACTGAATAGCAGCCGGGCACGCTGTTCCATGGGATCGTCGAGCCTGAAGGGAACGACGTCGGACCACGAAGCAAACACGCCGGGCAGATATAGCCCGCCCGAACCGCCGGTTCCGGCGAGCGCGGCATCGGGGTGCAGCGAGAGTCCAGCGGCTACACCACCGCCAACGCTGTGACCGAAGGCGAATATGTCCTGCGCCCGAACGTCGGGCTGTTGGGCCAGCCAACGGCTTGCTGCGGCGGCGTCATCCACCTCGCCGCGCCAGAGCTCGAAGGCGCCAGGGTTCCCGTTCTCTGACCGCAACATCGGCAGCAGCACTGCAAATCCCGCCTCCAGGAACGCTTCGGCATCCGCGAAGTCACCCGCGGACAGGCTGAAGCCGCCATGCAGATAGATCACTGCCGGGAAAGGGCCCGGTCCCTCCGGTAACGCGAGCCATGCCTTGAGCGCCAGATCTCCCGACGGGTAATGCACCTCACGCACCCGAGGGTCGTCTGGCAAGGCAGGTGTACCGCTAACTTCGCTGCTCCCCTCTTGCTGCAGGCGCGTCTCGAACCGCGGCGTGCCAAACGGATCAATCGCGGAAACGGCTTGCGGAGCCTGCTCACACCCCGCGGAGCCATCTGACCTCTGGAATTCAATCTGCCTCGCCACTGACCGATGAGCGAGTTCCGAGCGGTTCAACCAGATTCCAGTGGATTCGAAGAGTTCACCGATCTGAGCGGACTCAGTATCACCAAGCTCATCACGGACGTCCTGCCGCTCGAGGTAGTTGTGGTGCGTAAAGTCGAGCAACAGCTCATCGCCCATCGCCTGAGCGATCCGGAATGCGCCGAAGCTGACATCTTTGAAGAGCTCTGGAAACAGTGCCCGACCATCGTAAAGCCACACCTGGCCCACGCAGAACGCCGCTTGCTGCCTGGCCGAATGCCCAGCAAGTCCTGCCAACGGGAGCAGACTCGCCATTGAAGCAAGCACGAGCCAGAGTCCAACCCGTCGACGGATTCGAGTCTTGAGGAGCATTGCGGTTCCAGTGCGGTCGAGGATTCAACCGTAGGTACCGGCTGGACCGGTGCGGGTTCAATACCGCAACGCCAAACGACTACCGCAAAGCAGATCGGTCGCAAGCGCAGGATCTGACCGGTCGGCGCTGGGGAGTCCCAGCATTAACCGTAGGGGAAGCTCAGGCCTTTAGCACCTTAAGTACATCCTCAAGTTCGACTATCATCTGCTTGATTAGTAGACGAAATTGAGTCTGATCCTCTTTCGCATCATCCCCTTCGAGGCGCTGGCGCGCGCCACCGATGGTAAAGCCCTGATCGTAGAGAAGAGCCCGGATCTGGCGAATGACGATGACGTCCTGGCGCTGATAGTAGCGCCGGTTACCACGCCGCTTAACCGGTTTAAGCTGCGGAAACTCCTGCTCCCAGTAGCGCAGCACGTGCGGCTTCACGTCGCACAGGCTCGACACCTCACCAATGGTGAAGTACCGCTTGCCTGGGATTGGAGGGAGTTCGCTATTCTGACCGGGATCCAGCATATGCCTCTACTCTGGCCTTGAGCTTCTGCCCGGGCCTAAACGTCACCACCCTGCGGGCGCTGATCGGGATTTCTTCGCCGGTCTTCGGGTTACGACCAGGGCGCTCGCTTTTCTCGCGTAGATCGAAATTGCCAAAACCAGACAGCTTGACCTGCTCGTTACGCTCAAGCTCAAGGCCGATCTCGTCGAAAAACATTTCGACGATCTCTTTTGCTTCGCGCTTGTTCAAGCCGAGCTCGTCGAACAAACGATCGGCCATCTGCGCTTTGGTTAAGGCACTCATCCTGATCTACCTCCGCTCAGGAGTCTGCACCAGGCGTTGTCAGTTTTGTAGCCGAACATCCGGATCCGTCGATTGTTTGATGCGATCGTTTCACGGGCACCGATTCGCTGAAAACGCTTGCATCTCCCTGGAAAATCAGCGGAGTTCTGCATTCAGGCGCTCTTTCAGTGCCCCGATTACGGCCCCTTCGAATTCCGTAATCTGATCGTCTGTCAGAGTGGCTGAGGCATCCTGAATCGTCAAGCCAACAGCGACACTTTTCTTAGTAGATTCAATGCCTTTGCCGGTGTAGACGTCAAAGACTGTGAAGTCGACCAGCCGCTCCCCAAGAACCTCCTCGACACACGCCTGAACCGCCGCTGAAGGGACGGTACGATCAAGCAGCAGGGCCAGGTCGCGGCGAACGGCCGGGAACCGGGAAACTGGCAGGTAAGTTGGCGGGTCGCGCCGGAGCAGCCGTTCAGCGTCGAGCTCGAAAGCGAACACCGCCTGGGTCAACTCGAGCTCGCTCTCGATCGCGGGATGCAGCCGGCCGAGCCGGCCAACGCAGGTTTCCCCCACGTGCACGGTGGCCGCCTGTCCCGGGTGCAAAGCAGGATCGTCCGACAGCGGACGAAATTCGGCCCCGTGGACTCCCTGCCAGGCCAGCAGCTGTTCGACGTCGCCTTTGACGTCGAAGAAGTCGATCGCGCCTGCTTTCACGCCCGCGCCGGGAATGGGCTCGCCCACCCCTTTGTCCAGCCAACCCTCTTCGTCCCGGCTACCCGTCAACAGGCCACCCACGTTGAGACGCTGCGTGAGCGTGTTACCGGGCAGAAAGCACTGACCGATCTCGAAGATTCTGAGGCGGGTCTGCTGCCGTGCACGATTACCACGCCACACCTCCGTGAGCCCGGGCAGCAAGCTGGTGCGCATTACCGACTGGTCGACCGACATTGGATTCGCCAGCGTCTGCGGCTCGAGTTCGGGATCGAAGCGGCGCTGTTGCTCTGGCCCGATAAAGGAGTAAGTCACGACCTCCTGGTAGCCTGCAGCGGCCAGCTGACGCTTGAGCGCCGTCACCGGCGTCTCGTTTCTCGGGACCCGAGCCAGCGTCAGGTCCGTATGCGGCCGCCGGCTGGGCAGCTTGTTATAGCCGTAGATCCGACAGACCTCTTCGATCAGGTCAGCTTCGATCGCAACGTCAAATCGATGGCTCGGCACCCGAACGGTCCATTCGACACCGTCATCGGTCTGATTGCGAGCAACCCGCTCGAAATCGAGCCGTTCCAGGACCTCATCAACGGTTGCCGCCGGTACGGAAAACCCAGCAACACGCGCGAGTCGTGTTTCCCGCAGCGTAACTTCCGCCGCGACCGGCAGCTCTTCCGGCTGCACAGCCGCAAATACTGCACCAGGCTCACCGCCAGCCACGTCGAGCAGCAGCTGGGTTGCCCGCTCCATGGCGTCGGCCTGTAGCGTTGAGTCGACGCCACGCTCGTAGCGGTGCCCGGCGTCCGTGTGCAGCCCGAATCGCCGGGCTGTTCCCGCCACGGCCAGCGGGTTGAAGTAGGCGCACTCCAGAAAAACGTCGACCGTCTTGTCACTGACCGCCGTTGCAGCGCCGCCCATGACACCCGCCATTGCCACCGCACCGGCGCGGTCGGCGATGACCAGCGTTGCGCTGTCCAGCTCAACTGATTTGCCGTCGAGCAGCGTCAGTGTTTCGCCAGCGGTGGCAAAGCGGACGTCGATTCCGTCCGTCAGCTTGTCGAGGTCGAAGGCATGCATGGGTTGGCCAAGCTCGAGGAGCACGTAGTTCGTCACGTCGACGATCGGATCAATGCTGCGAAGCCCACAGCGCCGCAGCCGCTCCTTCAGCCACCAGGGGCTCGGTCGACTGACGTCAACCCCACGGATCACCCGGCCGAGGTAGCGCGGGCAGGCGTTCGCGGCAGTCAGCGTGACCGGGAATACGGCATCGTGGGTGGGTGTCACCGCGGGAATGGCAACCGGAGTCACCGGAGCCTGGTTCAGCACGCCAACCTCTCGCGCCAGACCGCGCAGGGAGAGGCAGTCGCCCCGGTTCGGCGTAAGATCAACTTCGATGCACTGATCGTCGAGCGTCAGCGCCGCGCGCAGATCTGCACCGGGCGGTAGTCCGTCGGGCAGTTCCATGATGCCGTCCGCGTCTTCGCCCAAGCCAAGCTCGGCCGCGCTGCAGAGCATGCCGTAGGACTCCACCTGCCGCAGCTTCGCTTTCTTGATCTTGAAGTCACCCGGCAGCTTGGCCCCCACCTGCGCAAAGGCCGTCACGAGTCCGGCCCTGACGTTCGGCGCACCGCACACGACCTGGTGCGACTCAGCACCGTTGCTGACCGAACAGACCGAGAGCTTCTCGGCGTTCGGATGCTTCTCCACGGCGGTAACGAGCCCAACGACGACGCCGCTGAACGCGGCCGCAGCAGGCTCAACTGCATCGACCTCGAGCCCAGCCATGGTGATCTGCTGCACGAGCTCGTCGGTGGCCACCGGCGGATCAACCCACTCACGGAGCCAGGCTTCGCTGAATTTCATAGTTAACCTCTGCTGCGGATGCGTCCGCGCGATCGCGGTCCGCTACTGGAACTGCCGCAGGAACCGGACGTCGTTTTCGAAGAACAGTCGCAGGTCATCAACGCCGTAGTACAGCATGGCAAGACGATCCCCGCCGAACCCGAACGCGAACCCGGTGTAGGTCTCGTTATCAATACCCGCCATGGCCAGCACGTTGGGATGCACCATCCCGCAGCCCGCCACTTCCAGCCACCCGGTATGGCTGCAGACCCGACACCCCTTGCCGCCGCAGTGCACGCACTGCACATCGACTTCGGCCGACGGTTCGGTGAACGGAAAGTAGGACGGCCGGAACCGAACGGCCAGATCCTGCTCGAAGAAGCGTTTCAGGAAGTCGTCTACGGTGCCCTTCAGGTCAGCGAAGCTGATGCCTTCGTCGATCACCAGCCCTTCTACCTGATGAAACATCGGGCTGTGGGTCAGGTCAGAATCGCGTCGATAAACGCGCCCCGGGCAGATGACCCGGATCGGCGGCGCCTGCTCCGCCATCACATGCACCTGGGCCGGCGACGTATGCGTGCGCAGCAGCGTGCCATCACCGAAGTAGAAGGTGTCGTGCATTGCCCGCGCCGGATGATGTGACGGAATGTTGAGCGCTTCGAAGTTGTGGTAGTCGTCTTCGATTTCGTTGCCGCCGAACACCGCATAGCCGGCACCGGCGAAGATCTGCTCGATACGCTCGAGGACCTGGGACACGGGGTGCAGCGCACCCTGATCGACCCGCCGCCCTGGCAGGGTGACGTCGAGGACTTCGTTCGCCAGATTGGCGTTGAGACGCGCCTGCTTGAGTTGCCGCTGGCGCCCTTGCAGTACCTCCTGCACGGCTTCCTTGGCCTCGTTGATCCGCGCACCGGCGGCCGGGCGCTCGCTTGGATCGAGCTGGCCAAGCTGCTTCAGCAGCGCAGTGAGCTCACCTTTCTTGCCTAGGTATTGCACGCGCACCGCGTCGAGCGCGCGTTCGTCGTCGGCGCTCGCAATGGCTTCGCGCGCCGCACCGACTATCGCATCAAGTTCCATGCCGTACCTGCCTCTCGGAAACCCGTGCCTCGCAGGACACGGGTAGAAGCGTGTTGACGTGCCCGGCGGCAGCGCCGTGGACCGTCTGGACTCAGGCGGCAGCCTTGGCTTCGAGCCCGGCTTTGGCCTGTTCTGCAAGCGCGGCAAAGGCGTCCGGCTCGTGCATAGCCAGGTCGGCCATGACACGGCGGTCCACTTCGATGCCGGCCTCTTTCAGACCCTCGATAAATCGGCTGTACGACAGGCCGTGCTCACGGATCGCGGCGTTGATCCGCACGATCCATAGCGCTCGGAACTGGCGCTTACGCTGACGACGGTCGCGATACGCGTACTGTCCTGCTTTGATGACCGCCTGCTTGGCGACCTTGAACTGGCGGCTTCGCGCGCCTTGATAACCGCGCGCCTGCTTGAGGACCGCCTTACGACGTGCTCGGGAGGCGACGCCTCGCTTGACTCTGGGCATGTTGACTGACTCCTGACCTGGCTGGCCCGTTCGCGCGGTGCGGTACACCGGTGGCAAACGGACCCGAATGACTGAGAATGAATGCGGCGTCCGGCTCCGTTACCGAGCTTTCTTCGGCAGCATTCGATCGAGCGCTGCGGTGTCCGCAGCGGCGACGTCTTCGAGACCGCGCAGCTGGCGCTTACGCTTGCTCGCTTTCTTGGTCAGGATGTGATTACGGTTGACCTGGCGGTGCTTGTAGCCGCTGGACGTGCGACGAAACCGCTTGGCGGCGCCGCTGTGGGTTTTCATCTTTGGCATGTTCGCCTCTTTCAAAAAGGCCCGACGCGCCTGCGACTCCGTCGCAGACGAATCAGTGCAGTTCGCCCGTATCCAATAACGCTCAGCCGTTGCTGAAGCCCCGCCCTGCTGGGCAAGGGTCGACGGCGAACGGGATGAACCACGGTTACCAGGCCGCCGGACAGCCTGGTTCAGGTTGACGACGTGTCCGCGTGCTGTGCGCGCGGTGCTCCGTCGGCGATTCTGAACCTGCACTACTGCCGGCCGTTCAATCCACCAGCATCCCAATCGGGACGCGGGGGACGGTTACATGCGCTGCGGAGTGAGTTGCTCGGGACGGACCTGAAGCGGCTGCCTCAGGCGGAACGCCTATGCGCTCTTTTCCAGCTGCGCGGAGGGCTTCTTGTTGCCCTTTCGGGGAGCCAGGACCATGATGACCTGACGCCCTTCAAATTTCGGCGCGGACTCTACCACGCCATAATCCTTTAAGTCTTCTTCGATACGCGACATCAGCTGCATACCGATTTCCGGATGCGCGACTTCCCGGCCACGGAACCGAAGACTGATCTTTGCCTTGTCGCCGTCTTCGAGAAAGCGAATCAGGTTCCGCAGCTTGATCTTGTAGTCGCCGTCTTCAGTGCCAGGACGGAACTTGATCTCCTTGACCTGGATCTGCTTCTGCTTCTTACGCTGCGCGGCTTTGGTTTTCTTCAGCTCGAACAGGTGCTTGCCGTAATCCATGATCTTGGCAACAGGGGGCTCCGCGTCCGGTGCAATGAGCACCAGATCCAGCGCCGCCCTACGAGCTTCCGCAAGCGCCTCATCACGGGAGACGATACCGACCTGGTCACCGTTGGCTCCAATGAGCCGCATCTCGCGTGCCAGGATGTCCTCATTCAGCAACGACCGATTGCCGCGCTTACCGTCGGATTTCTTAATAAATGCGCTCCTCTCTATACGCTCTTATCAACCCGGCAAGTCTAGTCAGACCAGATACCCAGAGCAACGGTTAAGTAACTGACCGACAAGCAAAAGATAGATCTTATCCACAGATTCCGCCCGATCGCCGAAAACAAAAGGTTACTTTTGGTAACGCTTCACTAGCAATTTACCAAATCGTCCCTATAGTGGGCAGACCAAATTGGTAAGACCAGGACCAGAGCTAGAGCCAGAACCACGACCAGAACCAAGACCAGAACAATAAGGCACGCCCTGGCACGTCCCGGAGCGCCACCGCTGGAAACAGGCACACAACACCACTATGGCTTCGAAACACGAAGAAATCGCAGAACAGCTCATTGAAGAGATCCTTTCCGGTCGATATCGCGCGACGGATCGTCTTCCTTCCGAACGCGACCTGGCCGCTCGTTTTCAGGTCAATCGCGGCGCCGTCCGCGAGGCGATGAAGCGCTTGGAGCAGCTTGGTCTCGCTGCGGTGCAGCCGGGCGGCGCCCGGGTGCAGGCCCTCGAGGATTCAAGCCTCGATGTCGTCGGCCATCTGCTACAGCGCGGTTCCCTGCCGGATGCCGAACTCGTCGACGCCATTCTCGAGGTCCTCAACGCCCTCGTTCGAGTGGCGGCCGAAGGTGCGCTGGTCAACGCGACGGAGGAGCAGCTACAGGCGCTGCGCCGGCTGGTCGCACCGCTGGTCGCCGGTAACCTCGATGTCGACTCGCATCAGGCGGCCCGGCTCGAGCTGATGGGTGCCTTCATGGAAACCAGCGGCAATCTGGTCTGCCGGCTGATCGCGCGGGCGCTGCTTGAGCAGTTTGCACCGCGCATGGAGCCGCTCCGCCCCTTTGCAGATGAAGAACTCGATATCCCGGCCTACACGGCCTACTACCAGCAGCTCGACGCTGCCATCGCAAACCGCAACGTGGACGCCCTTAACCTCGCATTGAAGGGCTTCAGCGATCTGAACCGAGAAACCATCATGCGCGCTTTCCTGGCGGCGAAAATCGCCGAACAACAGAGCCCGCAATATGCCGAGGCCGCCCTGTCATGATTCGAGCCATCGTCGTTCCCGTAGCCATCGTAGCCGTATTCCTGGTTGGCGCGTTTGCCCTGGTGGCAACGGCGCCCGCACTCGAACCGGAGACACCGGATCCGGTTCCACTGACCGTTCGCGCCCTGCGGGTGGAACCGGAGGCGGTGCAGCTCACTGTCCGCTCCCAGGGCTCCGTCGCGCCTGCAGAAGAAGCACAGCTGATCCCCGAGGTCTCAGGACGCATCGAATGGGTGTCGCCGGCGCTGGTCGCCGGCGGCAGCATCGCGGCGGGCGAACCGCTGCTCAAGATTGCAGTCGCAGACTACCGAAACGCGGCTGCACGGTCCGAGGCCGGGCTGAAGCGCGCGGAAGCGGAACAGGAGAACGCCGCCTATGAGCAGCGGCGCCTGGCTGGCCTTGCCGAGCGGCAGCTCGTCTCTAAATCAGAGGCCGAGGCCGCGCTGCGGCGCCTGCGGGTTGCCGACGCGGCCCTCGAGGAAGCCCGGATCAACGCCCGGCAGGCCGCCCTCGATCTCTCCAGAACGACGATCACGGCACCCTTCACCGGGCTGGTGCGCACGGAGAACGTAGCGATCGGTCAATTTGTCTCCCGCGGCGCCGCCGTTGCAACCCTGTATTCAGCCGCTGCCGCCGAGATTCGGCTACCCATCGCGGACCGCCAGCTTAAGTACCTCGATCTCCCTTTCGGGGTACAGGGCACGCTGCCAGCGGCAAATCAGGCAGCGGTTACGCTGACGGCCGAGTATGCGGGTGAGCGCCTGCGCTGGCCTGCCCGTATCGTCCGCACCGAGGCAGCGATCGACAGCAGCAGCCGCATGGTCTACCTGGTGGCGCGTGTCGACAGCCGCGAGGGCGTACCACCACCCGCCGTTGGCCTCTTTGTCGAAGCGACGATCGAAGGCCGCGTGGCAGAGGATATCTACGTGCTGCCGCGGTCAGCTTTGCGCAACGATCGGCAGCTGCTGATCATCGACCCCGACGATCGGCTGCGCTTCCGTCCCATCGAACCACTTCGCATTCAGGACGAAGAGCTGCTCGTGCAGTCCGGCCTGAACCCCGGGGACCGGGTCTGCATCAGCCAGATCCAGACGGTAGTCGAAGGTATGAGCGTGCTGCCGCTGCTGGAGGCGGAACCGGTCATGACGCCCGGCCTGCCGCTGTCTCAGCTCTGATCGGGAGTCGCTGAAGCCATGCAGACTGCCATCAGCTGGTTCGTCAAGAACCCGGTCGCCGCCAATCTGCTGATGATCCTGCTGATCGTCGGCGGCCTGCTCGGCGCCTTTACCGTCAATCAGGAAGAATTTCCGAACATTGACGTCCGCGCGGTCAGCGTATCTGTGCCCTACCTCGGCGCTGCACCGCAGGAGGTCGAACAGGGTGTGTGCGTCCGCATCGAAGAAGCGATCGAAGGTATTGAGGGCATCGACAAGCTGCGCAGCACCGCCGTCGAGGGTAACTGCAGCATCTTTGCCGAGCTGACCAACGACGCTGATGAAGTTGTCGCCCTGAACGAGATCAAAAGCCAGGTTGATGGCATCAACAGCTTTCCTGTTGAGACCGAACGACCGATTGTCAGCAAGGTTACGCTGGCCCGTCGCGTCATCCAGATCGCTCTGTTTGGCAACACGGATGAGCGGGCGCTCAAAGAGCTTGGGCGCAAGATGCGCGACGACATCGCCGGCATCGACGGCATTTCCCAGGTCACGGTCTCTTATACCCGCCCGTACGAGATTGCCGTTGAAGTCTCCGAGCAGGATCTGCGCCGCTATGGCCTGACGCTCGAGCGTGTCGCAGCAACCATCCGTGCGGCGTCCCTCGACATGCCCGGCGGCACGATTCGTTCCGAAAGCGGTGAAATCCTGATCCGCGCCACCGGCCAGGCATACGACGCGCGCGACTTCCGCGAGATCGTGCTGTTGACCAGCGCTGACGGCACGCGCGTTCGCCTCGGTGATATCGCAACAATTGTCGATGGCTTTGAAGAAGGCGACGTGATCGCCCGCTTCAACAATCAGCCGGCAGTAGTCGTGAACGTTTCTCAGGTCGGCACCGAGGACCTGATCGCCATCGCCCGCGATACCTACGCTTACCTTGATAAAGCCGGTCCCCAGCTGCCGGAAGGCATCAGCTACGACGTCTGGGTCGACACGTCTCTGGAACTCGAAGAGCGGCTATCGGTACTGAATGCCAATGCACTCGGTGGGCTGTTGCTGGTTGTTATCATTCTGGCGCTGTTCCTGCAGCTGAAGCTGGCACTCTGGGTTGCAGTCGGTATCCCGGTCGCCCTGCTCGGCACCATCGCCGTGTTCCCCTACGCCGACATCACGATCAGCACTATGACCGTCATGGCGTTCATCCTGGTACTGGGGATCGTGGTGGACGACGCCATCGTCGTCGGGGAACGCGTCTACGCCCATGAGCAGATGGGCAAACCGCCGCTGCAGGCGGCCATCGACGGCACCTGGGAGGTTTCCGTGCCGGTGATCTTCGGCGTGCTCACGACGATTGCAGCATTCCTGCCGCTGATCCTGGTGGAAGGCCGCCTGTCAGGCTTTTTCTCCACCATCGGGTACGTGGTGATGATTGCGCTGGTCTGCAGCATCATCGAATCCCAGCTGATCCTCCCTGCCCACCTCGCCCACCGCAATCACGCCACCGCTCAGCGGGGCCTTGGCAAATGGTGGAACGACTTTCAGGGCGGGCTCGGTGATCGGCTGCAGAACTTTGCGCGCCACAGCTACCAGCCGCTGGTCAAGACGGCCGTGCACTGGCGCTACGCCACGGCCGCGCTCGGCCTCGGCGTGCTGTTCCTGGCGGTAGCGCTGATCGCCAGCGGACGCGTCGTGTTCGGCTTCTTCCCGGCCGTCGAGGGCGATCGCATTTACGCCACGCTCGAGATGCCTGAGGGCGTACCGAATTCCGTAACCCTGCGCGCCGCCGAACAGATCGAACGGGCCGCCGTTCGTCTGAACGGCGAGATGACTCGCGAGCTGGGACTCAGCACCCCGCTGATTCAGAACACGCTGACCAGCATCGGTATTAATGTCGACCGCGACGGCCCCGGCCGACCGCCGGAAGCCGGGCGCAGCAATCTTGCGGAGCTCGTCATCGACCTGCTGCCGTTGAAAGAACGCGGCAACCTGAGCGCCAACGTCATCGCACAACGCTGGCGGGATCTGGTTGGCCCGATCCCGGACGCCGTCAAGCTCAAGTTCGACGCCAACACGTTCAGCGCCGGTAATCCGATCGAATATCAGATCAAGGGTACCGACGTCGATCGGATGCGCCAGGCGGCAGAAGAGATGAAGGCGGAGCTCACACGCTACTCCGGCGTATTCGACATCGCTGACAGCTTCCGGTCTGGCAAACAGGAGATCCAGCTCCAGCTGCTACCGGAAGCCCGTAACCTGAACATTACGCTGAGCGACCTCGCCAGCCAGGTTCGGGCTGCCTTCTACGGGGTCCAGGCCCAGCGGGTCGCGCGGGATCAAGACGATGTCCGCGTCATGGTGCGGCTGCCGGCCGAGGAGCGGGAATCGATTGGCTCGCTGGAAGAGATGTACATCCGTGCACCGGACGGGGTCGAAGTCCCGTTCTCGAGCGTCGCCCGCTTCGAGCTGGCCCGGGGCTACTCGAAGATCGACCGCCGCGACGGAACGCGCACGGTCGAGGTTTTTGCCGACATCGACCGCACCACGGCGTCACCGGAAGAGGTCAGCGGTTCGATCCGCGAGACCGTTGTCCCGCGGTTGAGCGCAAAGTACCCTGACCTTGTGTTTGACCTCGGCGGCGAGCAGGAAGAGCGGCTGAAAGCGCTCACCGGCCTGGCGGCAGGTGCCGTGCTGTCGCTGATCCTGATCTACATGCTGCTGGCCATCCCGCTGCAGAGCTACCTGCAGCCATTGGTCATCATGAGCGTGATCCCCTTCGGTGCGGT
>JBCDGJ010000142.1:0-12831 GCA_038757945.1 Pseudomonadota bacterium | reverse complement strand
GGCCGCCGTGACACAGGCCGATTGGCTGGCGGGTGATCCCACCCGCAGCGGCGACCCGGACATCATGATCATTGGCGATCTGAACGCCTACGCCAAGGAGGATCCAATAGCCGCCCTGGAAACAGCAGGCTACGCCAATCTGATCGAGCGTTTCGAGGGACCCGAGGCTTACAGCTTCCTGTTCGATGGTCAGCTGGGCTACCTGGATCACGCCCTGGCCAACGCGCCGATGCTCGCCCAGGTCGAAGGGGTTACCGAGTGGCACATCAATGCCGATGAGGTACCGCTGCTCGACTACAACGACGCGGTGCAGGATCCGTCGGAACCGTTCTTCCTGCGTGAATCCGGAGCGCTGCCCCTGTTCGCGGCCGACCCGTTCCGGTCTTCCGACCATGATCCCGTCATTGTCGGGGGGACGCTCGCCGTAGCCGGTGATCTCACCGGTGACCGCACGGTCGACCGCTCAGATCTGCGGCGCTTCCTGAGGGCGTTGGGGTCGAAGCGCGGTAAGCGCCGCTATCTGGAAGCTGCTGACTTCAACAGCGACGGCCGTATCGGCTTTGCCGATCTGAAGGCATTTCTTGAACTCTACTACCAAGCGCTCAAGCGGCGCAGGGGCTGAACCCCACGCGCGTTCGCGCGGCAGGGATTCGCCGCCCGGCGCCTGGACGAGGGAATGCTCGCACTGGCTGCCCGGTGGGTTGGGTCTCGATTGCCGAACCGTGCGGGGCTGGCGAGCACGATTGAAACTGCTCAGAGCGTACGGTGAGCAAGCTCAACGGCAGCAGTGAGCAAGGCCGGAAGCTCAGTCCGCCGGCCGACTCGGCTCGCCGGCAGCACCAGGGAAGTGAAGCCTTGCGTATGCCAGTGCAGGGTCTCCGGCGCTGCAGGCAGCCGTGCCGGGGTCGGCCAGGGCGTGCAGTAGAAGTAGGGTTCGGCGTAGCTGCCATCGCCCGGAGATAAGCCCACCCCAATCGAGCGCGCGGTCTCCGGATCGCTGGCATCAAGCGCAAACAGCGTGCCCAGATCGTAATGATGGGGCCAGCAGCGAACCGTCGGCAGGACCACTGCGCGGGGCCCGAAGGCGCCAACGAGCGTCTGCAGAACAACCTGCCCCTGCGCATACCAGGCGCCAAGGGTTTCGAGGGCAGCACCGGCTGCTGCGAAACCGGCATAGTCCACCGGCGCCAACTCGTAGGGCACCTCGGCGACACCGGTCGCTCGCAGCCCCGCCTCCGCAAGCAGCGCGTCACACCAGGCACCAGCCGACGTCTCGTCTGCGTCCGCCAGCAGCAGCGTGGCGGCAACAGTGCCTTCGGTAAGCCAGAGCAATGCAGCAGACGTGAAGCTGAAAGCAAGCTGATAGCGACCATCCCGGTCCAGCGGATGGCTGACGAGGGCCTGGCTGTCGTCGTGCCACCCAAGATTGGAGTGGCTGTCATCTGCCAACGGTTGCAGGTTTGCCCGTGCTGCCCGTGAAGGCCACTGCACGGCCGCATGGCTGAGCAGGCGGGCTGAACCCAGCTGCTGCGGCGGGGTAGCGAACAGCAGTTCCGTGGACATCCTGCCCGCCTATACCAGCTCCGAATCCGTGAGGATCTCGACCAGTGCCGGACCGTCATGACTGAGGGCCCGGCCAAGCGCATCCTCAAGATCCGCCGCGTCGGTTACCCGAATGCCCATGGCACCGCAGAGCTCGGCATACGCTGCAAAGTCAGGGTTGTGCAGATTCGTTTCCCAGACGTCCCACTCGCCGGCCCGTTGCTCCTTGGAGATCTTGCCGAGCTCGTTGTTGTTCAGCAGCACGTGGGTCACGCCCATATTGTATTTGACCAGGGTCGTCACCTCAGCCAGGTACTGGCCAAGACCGCCGTCACCGGAGATCGAGATCACCTTGCGGCCCGCGTATTCCGCAAAATCCTGCGTCGCGCACCAGGCGCCGATGGCGGCAGGCAGGCTGAAGCCGATGGAACCCAGGTACCCGGACATCAGCACCCGCTGCTCCCGGCATTCGAAGTAACGCCCGAAGGAGTAGGTGTTGTTGCCGACGTCGACCGCCAGGACCGCGTTGGCGGGTGCAAGGCTCGACAGCGCATCGAACACGGCCGCTGCATTGATGCCGAGGGCCCGGTCATCACCGCGGCGGCTGGCCTTTTCCTCACGCCACGCCACCCAGCGCTGCGCAAGCTCAGGAAGCTGGTCCTCCGCGGCCAGGGTGCCCGGCAGCGTGTCGAGCCACCCGCGCACCGTCCGTCCGATTTCCCCCAGCACGGGATACTCGACCGGATGAAACTTGCCGAGCTGCATGGCTTCGAAATCGACCTGAAGTATCGGCTTCTTCGGCTCGATGCCTGTGTGGTTCGAGAAGGAAGAGCCGAGCGCGACGATCAGGTCACACTCGCTCATGAACCAGGAGGCGATCGGCGTGCCGGAGCGACCCAGCACACCGGCGGCGTTTGGATGCTGATCCGAGATCTGGCCTTTGGCTTTGAAGGTGGTTACCACCGGTGCCCGGAGCCGCCCGGCCAGCTCGATGATAGGCCCCATCGCGTCGCGGGCGCCGTAGCCAACGACGATGAGCGGTCGCCGGGCGGCGGCGATGGCGTCGAGGGCGGCCGCCGCACTGGCTGCATCCGGTGCGACGCCCATTGCACCGAGCCGTCCCGTCGGCGTCTGCGCGCTTGCGTCTCCGGCAGGCAACGTCTGCACGTCGTCGGGGAAGATCAGGTGCGCGACGTCGCGCTCGACGATCGCGTGCTTGCAGGCCAGCGACATCAGCTCGGCATGTTTCGAGCTCGGCAATACCGGTTGGCTGAAGCGCGTCACCGCCTCGAAGGCGGAGCGCAGATCGATGTCCTGGAACGCGCCGGGGCCAAACACCTGCGTCTGCACCTGGCCGGTCAACGCGATCACCGGCGCCCGATCAACCTTCGCATCCCACAGGCCCGTCATCAGGTTGGTCGCGCCTGGGCCGGCAATGGTCAGGCACGCCGCCGGCGAGCCGGTCAGCTTGGCATAGCCGGAGCAGGCGAAGGCGGCCGCACCCTCGTGGCGGATGCCAACGTAGCCGAGCCGACCAGCCTGCGTCTGGCGCCGAAGCGCATCCGCAAGCCCAAGGTTCGAGTGCCCGACCATGCCGAAGACCCGCCTGACACCCCAGTTCACCAGCGTGTCTGCCATGACGTCGGTAACGGTCGTGACGTGCTCGGGCGCTGCTTCGACCGCCACGTAAATCCCGTCGTCGCGCACTTCGACCGGGTACAACGCCTGGCCGGTATCCTCATGGCCACCGGGCGGTTTGCCCGTCAGCGGGTCGAAATCCCAGCCGTGCCAGGGACACCGCAGCCAGCACTGGCCACCAACCCCCTCTTCGATCGACCCTTCGCCAAGAGGCCCGCCCTGATGCGGACAGCGATTGTCCATGGCGCTGTACTGACCGTCGAAGTGTACGAGCGCAAGCGACGTGGTGCCGACGGTGACGGTTTTTACCCGCCGTTCAGGCAGCTCATCGAGCTCGGCTACCTTGTGCCATGGATTTAGCGCAGACACTCCGTGTTCTCCTGTGCTGGTCGTGACTTACCGCTTGTGTTCGGGGCTGTGAAAATCGGTCTGGCAGCCGGCATCCCAGACCGCCGGCTGGTTACCGTGGGCGGGTATGCCGCCGGCGTCTTTGAGCATGCGCGCGAGGTGCAGGCAGTTCCAGACCAGGAAGGTCGTGTTCCGGTTGGTGAAGTCGTTCTCCGGCCCGCCGGAGCCCGGATCCATGTAGGACGGTCCCGGCCCTGCCTCGCCCATCCACCCGGCATCGGCCTGGGGCGGCACCGTATAGCCGATGTGCGATAGCGAGAAGAGGATGTTCATCGCACAATGTTTGACCCCGTCCTCGTTGCCCGTGATGAGGGTCGCGCCGACCTTGCCATAGTCCCGATACTGTCCCTTCGCGTTGAAGTCGTGCGTATAGCCGTACATGCGCTCGAGAACCCGGTTACAGACCGAGCTCTTCTCGCCGAGCCAGACCGAGGTGCCGAGGATCAGAATGTCGCAGGCATCAATCTTCGCCTGAAGCTGCGGCCAGTCGTCTTTCTGATAGCCGTCAACACCCGTGTAGTCATGCTCGAGCCCGGCAGGAATCTCGTAATCAACCGGGCGCAGGATCTCGGTGCGCACCCCGTTTGCCTGGAAGATGCCGTCAGCAACCGTCAGGAGCCCCTCGGTATGCGACAGGTTCGGTGATCGGGTCAGCGTGCAGTTGAGCATCAGCACGCTCAGATCGTCGTACTTCGCCGGCGGCGCTGCACATTGTGTATCGGTGACGTTTTTGAGCTGTTCGGTCACAACGGTATTCTCCCTGTAAACGGTCTACCCATCAGCGCTGGAATGGCCTGCGGGTCGCCTGAACGGCTACTGACACCGGTTCCAGCGCAGCGTCTGCCGCGCGCCGCACGACACCCGGTGTCGCAGCAGTCGGGCATCATATGAAAGGCCCCCCACACCCACAACGAAGCAGCGCGCGGGCCCCACTGCGCCGTCGCTTCAAAGCTCGGACCGCAGCGCTGAGCAATCGTTCAGTAACCCCTTAAGCGCGCTCCGCAGTGCCGCCTCCCAGCAACAGTCGTGTCTGGCGTCGCTGAGGACCACGCTCTCGGTTACGGGCGGCAACCAGGTCCGCGTCAGGGCAAGCGGAAGCTCACGGTCCCGGCTACCGATCAGATGCCGCTGGCACCGCTGCGGCAGCGGCAGATCGCCTGGCGGCGCCGCGTCGGCATCCACCAGGGGCGTGTAGCCATGGTGGGCTGTCCAGGCAGAGGGATTCATCGGTGCGGCGATGGTCACAAGCGCGCCAACGGACGTCGGCAACCGCTGCGCCAGGCGGATCGCCAGGTACCCGCCACCGCTGTACCCGACCAGGATCAGCCGAGCGCCATCGGCCGCGATGGATTCGATGGCCACGCGCAGGCTGTCCCGTACCACGCTGCTGTAGCGGTGCGTCGTCCAGAAGCGAGGATGGCAGGCCGGATCAGCAGTCTGCCAGTAACAGGGCCGGCCGAGGTACTGCGTTTCAGCAATAGCCTGCAGCGGGCCGATTTGATCGTAGAGCCAGGATCGCCGCGGCGTCGGGTCTGCCGCGACTCGGGTAGGTGTCAGAAACGCGCGCCCGTCACCATCGATCAGCACGATCCGCCAGGGTCTGGCGAGCGGTTGCCGGACCGCCTTGAGGTTTGGGCGGGTGAGCGCGAGGCGAAACTGCCCGGCCGTAAGGATGTCCCGTTGCAGTCCGGCGCCAGTGCCCGGAACCTGCTGGCATCCGAACTGACACGCGACCCACGCCAGGAACGCAGCCGCAAAACCCCATAGCCGGAGCACAGCGGGGACGCGGATCAGGCGTTCAGGATTGCTCCTGCCACCAGACGACAAACTCGTCGAAGTCGATGCGCCCGTCGTGATCTGCGTCCAGCTCCTCGAAACCAATGCGGCATTCCGACTCACTTACATCGTTCCCGATGTTTTTCAGGAGCAGAGCGAACTCGGAGAATTCGATCAGGCCATCGTTGTTGCGGTCGCAGTCGTCAAAAAACTCCCGGAGCTCGCCGGTACGGTCGTCCATCTGTGTCCCCCCCCTCTCTTTCTACCGCTCTCTTTCTGCCGCTCTTGTTCCAACGCTTTCTTTCCACCGCACTCTGCGCGACGTTCTCGTTTCGGCGCGCACGCTCAGCTCCTCTCGGCCCACCGCCCGCTCGGGCCGCACCGGTCAGCCACGAATGTTCTTCATGACGAACTGGCCATTGCCATGGTCGGCATCTGCGACCTCGCTGAAGCGCGGCACCTGATCGAAGTTGAACTGCCGAGCATTGTAGCGCACGAGTTGCACCAACGCTGCGTGCAGGGCTTCACCGTAGATCACACCCGGGTTCTCCGTCAGCACATCAACCAGGGCCTGGGTGAATACGGAGTGGGTTCCATCGACGGACTCGTCCAGCACCGGGCGATTACCTCCGGAGGTCAGGACCGTGCGGGAGCGGCGCCGCGTCATCCACTTCAACCGTCGCTCATCGATGCTCCGGGAAGACACGGCAACGCGAACCGGGCGCACCATGGCGCCGGCGTAACAGGAATCCGCCACGATCATGACGTGGCGGGCCTTCATGGCCCGCATCTCGTTTGTAATCCACGTGCTTTTGATTCCGTCGGCAGCATAGCTCAGCTCGTTCTCCTGAGCGTTGACCGGCAGCCAATAGGTGATGTCCGGATCCTTCGCGCTGCGTTCCCCATGCCCGGCGTAGTAGATAAACACCTGGTCTTCCGCTTCAAGCTTCTGGCGCAGCAGGTAGAACGCTTTTACCAGGTCATCGCGCGATGCGTTCAGCAGCAGCTGGGTCTCAAAATCGTAGCGCTGCCGGAGAATCTCATCGATTGCCGTCGCGCCGTTGACCGCGGTCGTCAGATCGTTGAGATGTTCATAGCTGTCGTTGCCGATGATCAGCGCATAGCGTTTCCCGCCGCCGAGGTCGATGTCGGGAACCATCGGGAACACCGGCTGCGGCATGCTGCGCGTGACCACCAGCTCGCTGCGATCATCTGCCGCCCGGACAAAGTCCCTGCGCCGATCAGCAATGCTCCGCTCCAGCCGGCTGATGGTTTCCGCCTGCGCCTGAAGCGACCGCTGGTTCTCAGCAAGCTGCGCCTCGAGATCGCTGATTCTCGCGTCCTCTGAAGCGGACGCGACGGCCAGAGCCCGCTGCAGCCGATCCTTGTCACCGAGCAGCACGTTCTGCTGGCTCCTGGACTGCGACAGCTCGCTTTCAAGCCGGACCAGCTGCGCCTGCACCCGGGCCAGCTCCGTCTCTGCGGCCACCAGCTGTCCCTGCACCAGGGCGCGCTCTTCCGCAAGCCGGGCATTGCCCGCAGTAAGCGCCGCGGTCACCTGCCCAGCCTCGGCCACCTGAGCTTCAAGCGCTGCCATGCGCTGCTGTTGTTCGCGCAGCGCCCGCGCGCCCTTATCGAGTTCTGCAAGCAGCGTCTGCAGCCGCGAATCATCTGCTGCGCTCTGGCCCGCGGCCGAGCTGCGCACGGCTTCGAGCTTGAGCTCGAGCGCAGTGTAGCCGACTTCCTGTTCCATCAGCGCCTGCTGCAGCGCCACAACCTTATCCCGCAGCGTTCTGACCTCAGTTGCAGCGCCCTGGTCTTCCGCAACCGTCTGCCGCAACGCTTCGATGCTGCGGCGCTGTTCGGCGATCATGCGCTCCTTTTCCTTGAGCGCGGCGAGCGACTCGGCGAGTTGATCGGAGGCATCGCTGCGTCCCAGCTCACGCTGGACGAGCTCCAGCTCTGCAAGCAACGACCGCCGCCCGGCCGCCTGATCAGCCGCCTGTTTCTGGGACACGGCGAGCGCCCGGCTCAGCGCCCGGATCTGTGCGTCGCGCGCCGCCAGCGCGGCCGCGCTATCGCCAGCCGTATCCGCCACCCGCTGACGCACGGCGGCAAGCTCCTCCTGCAGCGCGTCTTCCCGCAGCGCGGCTTTCCGCTCGCTGGCTTTGAGCTGCGCCTGCTGCGCCGACAGATCGGCGGCCAGGCTGTCGATCCGCCGCTGCTGGCTCGCCAGCGAACGTTCTTTCATTGCGATCTGCGACTGCAGTTCCGCTACGTCGGTCTCGCTGCTGCCAGGCCCGAGGAGCTGCGCCCGCTGTGCCTTCAGCGCGGCCAGGGCACTGGTCGCCGTGGCCAGGCTGCGCCGCTCGCTGTCCAGGGTGCCGCTGACCGCGGCCAGCTGCCGCTGCAGTGCGCTGGTTTCCGCATTCTGCGCCTCGAGCGCCTCGCTCAGCGCCTGTACTTCTGCCGCTGCCACCGACAGGGCTTCATCCATCTGCGAAGCCATCACGAGATCATCGCTGATGCCGCCGGACTGACGCAGCAGGTTGATCGCCATTACCGCATCCTGCGGAACACCGAGGCCCTGCTCGTAAAGGAAGGACAGGTTTTTCTGCGCGCCGGCATGCTGCTGCGCCGCCGCCTGCTGGTACCACTGAGCCGCTTCAACGTAGCGGGCCGGCGTGTAGAGCGACTCGTAGACGAGGCCCAGCGAGTACTGCGCCTCGGCGTCTCCCGCCTCGGCCAGTGCCTGGTAGAACTCGGCAGCCCCCGCTGCGCTGGCACGATCGTAGACCGTGTACTCGCCACCGCGCAGGCTGCAGCGCGACTCGGACTCGAAAACGAGCCGCCGGCGTGCTGGATACATGGTATTGCCGAGCTTGCGAACCTGTGCCGGAAGCAGGCAATGCACGGCCTGCTCGCCACGCAATTCTTCAGCAGGGGTTCCCGGTGGCGGCGTGCTGGTACAGCCCGACGGCAGCATGCCGATGAGCAGCAGCGTACGAGCTCGAGAGTTGCTTTTCATCGAATCGCTCCTGTCATGCCGGCGGGCCGGTGCGCTCACAGCGCACCGGGAGCCGCTCCGGTGTTGCGACGGTCAGGCACACGCCAGCCCGCCGAGGGGCTGCGGAAGGTCAGATCCCGACCCCAGACGTCCTGAACCTCGTTGCTGTTACAGCCCCTGGAGGGCGCAGGCGCACTCTCTCCCTTGACCTCGCGCCACAGCGACTCGTAATGGTCGCGCAGCCGCGCCCACTCGGGGGTACGCGTTCCCGGCGGCTGAGCCAGCGACTGACAGGCCAGCCAGAGCGCTGTTTTGACAGCCCCATCGGCATGAAGCCGGTCAATCGTGTTGGCATACAGCCGTTGGATCGTGAAGATCCCCTTGGCCGCCGCGAGGCGTCGCTCGGGATCCTCGGTGCCACGCAGTACGTCATAGAAATCGCGGAATGCAACCGAAGGCCCGTTCTTGAGCGTCTGGTTACCCTGCTGCAGATCGTCGTTGGCAAACTCTTCGCGTCCAATCTCGGTTGCTTCGTGACCCATCTGCAGGTACATCGGCAGATCCTCATCGCTGAGCGGCTGGCTGACTTCGATCTCGAGGAGCCTGGCGACGTAGCGTTCTTCCTCGCTCGGGCCATCACCCAGGCCCGTCCATTCGCCGAGGAGAACGGTCACCATCAGCAGGAACAGCAGGCCCGCTCCAGCCGTGCTGACGACAGGTCCCCAGCGCCAGGGCTGCGGCCGCAAACCGTCCAGGAACGCCGCAACGTTCGCGGTTCGCTCATCGCGCCGCAGGCTCAACGCTTCGCGCAGCGTTTTCCACTGCCGCCCCTTGATCCCTTTCGGCCGATTGGGAGACAGGCCTTTTGCTTTCGCCTCAATGGCGCCCTGCTTCTTGTAGGGATGCCGGCCGGTCAGCAGCTCGTAGACGACACAGGCGAGCGCGTAAACGTCGTCTCGCTCGTCGGGATCCTGCTGCCGGAGCACCTCCTCGGCCGCATAGGGCACGGACGCGGCCGGCAGGCCGCCCCATACCGTCTGCGTATCCGGGTTCACGACCCGAGCGATTCCAAAGTCGAGCACCTTGACCTTGCCCGAATCGGTGATCCAGATATTGCTCGGCTTGATGTCGCTGTGGACTATGCCTTCAGAGTGCGCGTGCTGCAGTCCGCCACCGACACCGCTGCAGATCCGCCAGACTTCGTCGAAGGGGAGCCCCCGCAGCCCTTTGCGCTGCATGTAGTGGTTCAGGGGCTCACCACGCAGGTACTCCATGACCATGAAATACTGGCCGGTGCGGTGATCCTGCCCGAACGTGTAGACGTTGATGATGTTTTCGTGCTGCAGCTTACGGGCGTTGCGGGTTTCCCGGTGCAGCGCCATCACGGAGTCTTTGTGCCCACTGAAGCTATCGCTCAGCACTTTGACCGCCACGTAGGGATTGCTCTCGGAAAACTGCAGGTCCAGCGTATCCTTCGCACGGAAGATCTGCCCCATTCCCCCTTCACCGATGGCCTCTTCCAGCTCGAACTGATCGTTCAGCACATCGCCGGGACGCAGGCGTTGACCTTTTGAGCCGGGTGTACCGGCAGCGGGGCTTCTGGTGTCCCGACGAGCAGTTTCTGGGACGGTCACCACAACCTCGCCGGCGGGCCGGGACAGCTCCGCATCGGGCTCGAGACAGACGGTCGGTGCATCAATCCCGGTGGTAGTGTCCGCTTTCGGGGCAGTCGCGGGGGGTGGTGTCCCGACCGCTGCCGGGACCGCCTGATGATGCTCGCGAACCGTTTCTTCCTCGGCCTCAGCACCCTCGGCGAGTAGTGTAGCCGCGGTGGCATCGCCAGCTGCCGCTGGCAGCGACACACTGTGAACGGCTGCCCTGCGCGCCAGACCGGCGTCGAGATCCGCGAGCAGGCGCTCTATAGTCGGGGCGTCCAGGTTCTGACGCAGGCAGGATTCGAGAATCTCCTGCCGCCGGGACTCGTACTCACCCGTCGTTCGGGACAACTCCTCCAGCAGCATGCGCCGCAGCCCAGCGAAGTCCTGACGACCCCGGCTGTATGCTTCTAGTGCCTGCTGGAACGTGCTCATCTTTCCTGTCCTGCAAAACGCTGGGTATCCCGCTTCAGTCGCTGTCCATGGCTGTCTGTCGCTGCGGAATGAACGATCCCTTAAAACGTACCCCGGATTCCGGCCGTAATCAGATTCGCGCTCGCATCCTCGAGCCCGACGGCGCTCTGCCACTGGACGAACAGGAACATCGCGTTGCGCATCTGCAGGGACAGACCGAGGGTAACCTCGCCAAAGTCCTCATCCGGCTCATCGGTTGGCATGGCAAAGTTGATGCTCGCGCCGTTACCGTTGATGTCGCCAAGGGCCTGGGCGTACCGGGCATCCACCACACGCGCGTCGTTCTCGAACTCGCGCCGCCATTCAACGCCGAGATAGGGCACGAACACGCCGCCGCCATCGTTGGCGATCACGTGTCGCACCATTGCGCCGAGAATGGACTGGGTCGACTCGATGTCCTGCCCCCCGAAGGCAAGGTTCAGACCACCACCGACACTGGTGTCATCTTCGGTGAAGCCATCGACCTCAATGTCGAGGTAGTCGAAACCGGCGTACAGATCGAGGGTGGTTGCCCCGCTGCCGATCAGCCAGCCCCCCGTTACCTGGGTCGCAATCTGATCGCTGTCGGTGTTGCCGACCATCAGCCGGTCCGGCGACGCGCCGGCGCCGCTCGAGGTAAAGCGCACGCGGCGCTCCATGTCGTGCTCGAGGGCGCCGTAGCCGACGACGCCGCTCAGGTAGAACTGATCCCGCTGGAACTGCGCAAAGCCGGACAGCGTGTAACCGTCCGTATCCATAGAGCCCCCGGCAACCGGGGAAACGGCGCCGCCGCTGTCGAAGTCGACCTCGTGATCACTGTAGGAGAGTATGCCGCCCACAGCCCAACCGCTGGACCAGGCGTAGTCAATGCCGAAAGTAACCTGATAGCTGTCGTACTCGTACTCGCTTTCATTGTCTGTACCGTCACGATCACCGAATCCGTAATCGAAGTTGGCAAACCAGGCAAACCCGCTATCTCCCGCAGCGCCGGCATTGCCACCGATCAGCGGTGCCTGCGCCGTATCGGCGTTGTGGGCTAGGAGCTCCATACCCTCGAGATTGAAGGACAGGCCAGAGGCTGCCCTGCTGCCCTGTCGAATAGCGCTCATGCGCGCGGTGACCGCTGAGAACTGTCGGTTAACCGTCTCTGTGGCGTAGCGGCCCTGGCTCGACGTTTCTTCGCCGGAGAACTGACGCAACGCGGCAAACACCTCAGTCTCGCTACTGAAGCCGTACTCGTTGACTGCTGCCTCGCCGTCGCTAAGGACATTCAGCGTTGTCCGAACCATGTTGCCGCAGTTCACGCGCAGGTCATTCTGCTCCGCCGTCTCCGAGCCTGTTCCGCCAGCGAAGTTCGCAACTAAATCGAGGCAGGTTTCCTGAACCGCATCCGCAGCATTTGCGCTGAATGTCGGCCCTTCGGCTGCGCGAATTGCGTCACCGGCCGCTGCCGCCCAAGCGCTGTCCGGCACTGTGCCTGCGGCCACAACAGCAAGCACCAGCTTGGCCGCGATTCGTTCTCCATACACCATAGTCATCCCCCATTTGATGTCCGTAATCGTTTCGTCGCTGCCGCGACGCCTCACATCTATAGCGACGTCTTCGTGCCCGGACCCTCAGGGTTCGTTCGCCAGCCGCCACGCCTTCGCCGCCAGCGGAGATCGCCGCGGCGTGAAGCGGGCGCCATTTCTCCCGAGGTCACTTATAGCAAAGTAATGGGGCAGCGGATATTGGACGCTTGTGACAAGGCCAGGACGCCTTTCCGGGGTCTGCAATAGCCCCAGAACAGGCGAGTCAGGACAAGGGTTCGACACACGTGTTGACGCCGCCGAACCATCGGTTCTGACCGTAGCCGAGTTGGATCAGACCGTCTGCAGCCAGGTCATGGCGCTACCGGCGCTTACCGGCGTCAGCGACAGGGAACCAACGCTAACCAGTCCCGCATGACCAGCACCGATGTTGATGTTGGTGGCGTTCTGGGTGAACACGTTGGTGGTGTTGACGAACGAGGCCAGGTAGTTCTCGAAGTAACCGCCGGACAGCGCACCAGCAGCTTTCCGGTCCAGAACAACGGCGTCGGCGAGATTTTCGATAGTCAGCATTTTCGGCTCCTTGTTTCCTTGTTGGGGGCCTGAAGTTCAAACCCGCTCACCAGAGACGTCAGCAGAAACCATGCCAGCTTTCTGAAAAGAGTTTAGAACGATCTAACTATCTGTTTTATATAGCTTTTTTAGTCGACGAAGGCGCGGCGACGCCAGCTCGAGCGAATACGCGCGAGCGTTTGTCGGCAGACGACAAACACTGAATTGCCATTTGTTCGCATACTCCCGACTGTTCGCAGCGAAACCCTCC
>JBCDGJ010000141.1:0-12925 GCA_038757945.1 Pseudomonadota bacterium | reverse complement strand
TCAGAATCATGCCTTCGCCGGCAATCACTTCCGTGCCCGGCCCGACGGCAAACTCGACGCCAGCCTGCGTATCCGGGTTACCACCTTTGCCGATCGCGTGGATCCGGCCATCCTTGATGCCGATGTCGGCCTTGACGATGCCCCAGTGGTCGATCAGCAGCGCGTTGGTGATCACCAGGTCGACCACGTCTGCGCTGGCCAGCTGGCTCTGGCCCATACCATCGCGGATGACCTTGCCACCACCAAACTTGATCTCATCCCCGTAAACGGTGAGATCCCGTTCGACTTCGACGACCAGCGCCGTATCACCGAGGCGGACCCGGTCTCCGACCGTCGGCCCGAACATCTCCGCATAAGCCTGCCGGCTGATGCCGCTCATATGCTGTCATCCAGCGCGCCCATGATCTCGCCGCGAAACCCGAACACCCGGCGCCGCCCGGCGAACGGGACCAACGTGACCGTTCGCTGCTGGCCGGGCTCAAACCGAACCGCAGTACCGGCAGGGATGTTCAGGCGCTGGCCGCGGGCCGCGCCGCGATCGAAGGTCAGCGCAGGATTGGTTTCAGCAAAGTGGTAGTGCGACCCGACCTGAATGGGGCGATCGCCCGTATTCGCAACCGCAAGCTCCGTCACCGGCAGGCCGGCGTTCAGCTCGATCTCGCCGGGCTCGATGAAATACTCTCCGGGAATCATGGCACCTCGCGTCGTTGCCGGGTTTCGTTAGCTGTGATCGTTGCTCTCCGGGTCAGCGCTGGGATAAGCCGTTGGCCAGCGCTGGCTCAGGCAATCGGCTGGTGGACGGTGACCAGCTTAGTGCCATCGGGAAACGTCGCTTCCACCTGCACCTCGTCAATCATCTCCGGAATGCCCTCCATGACCTCGTCACGGTTCAGCAGTGTCGTCCCGAACTGCATCAGCTCCTGTACGCTGCGACCGTCCCGCGCACCTTCCATGATCGCAGCGCTGATCAGCGCGACGGCCTCGGGATAGTTGAGCTTGACGCCCCGCTCGCGGCGCCGTTCGGCAACCTGCGCCGCAACGAAGATGAGCAGCTTGTCTTTGTCTCTCGGGGACAGGTCCATGGTCGTCCTCTGTCGATCCGGCAACGTCGAACAACGACGCCGCCGGCGGATCTGAATGGGGTCAAGTATTCCAGATTCTTGGCGGGTTCGGCGAGGCGCCGAGGATCGGCTCGCGCAGCAGCGACCACGCAGCTCGCAGCGCCAGGGTCTGCGCCTCGAGCTCCGTAGCCATCGCACGCACCACGAGCAGGCCATCGATCAAGGTGGCCGTCAGCACGACTGGTGCCTGCTGCTGCCAGATCGAGTCGTTCAGCCGTGCCCGCAGCCAGCGCAGCAGCTCGGGCTCTGCCGGATAGGCATACAGGGCGCCAAATGCCGCGGCCCCCTTGAGCCCCCAGGGTGCAGCCAGCGCCCGGTCGCCACCGGTAAGCTCGAACCGCTCGCGCAGCAGCGGCTGCGGACCGGCAATGGACCGGAGATCGACCGCCACCCGCTGGCGCAACCGGCCGTGTTCGAAGGTCTCTCCCGAGTGCGGGCGTCCGAGCCCGAACCCGTCCAGCGCCAGCAGCCGTGCTTCGGGATCCAGGTCGATGCGCAGATCGAAGTGCGCGCGCGCTCCGTTGAAGATCAGGTTTTCCTGCGGCAGCCACTCAAGCGCACCGCCAGCAGCAACCTCGAGGCGCTGCAGCACGCGGGCTTCCGAACCGGCGCTGCGATAGCACTTGCCGGCAGCCGGGGTCGTCAACAACGCGCCTGCGTGCTCGCGGACACACACGCTGATGTCGAGCGTATCGTGGCCGGCGATGCCGCCTGGCGGATGCAGCAGATAGGTGTGACAGCGCGCGCCTTCCGGATAGAAGGGCCGTTGCACGTACAGCGGCCCGCGCGCGCCAAGGCGCCGCAGCACCGTCCGCCGTCCGTCGCCTTCGTAAGCGAGCGCCAGCCAGGCATCCCAGCGATCGCGGGCAGGCACATCGTGACGCCCGGCGGCGGGCGCGTCAGCCATCGTGGTTGCAGGCACCGTCGCGACACGCAACAGCAATCACGACGCGGTCGCAGTGCCGCCGGACAGCACCGTCGCGACCGGCGCAAACCGTAGCGGCGGCACCATCCCCGCGCCACGGCAGCACCGCCCGGCGGGCCTTCAGACCTGATCCATGGATGCGGTCGAAGCCATTGATTCCGTTACCCATGATCTTGGCCGTACAGGCTGCTGACAGTGCCTTGAAGCATCGCCAGAGGCTAGCGGATCAGCACGGCTGCCGCGAGTGCTTGCATCCGCAGAGCGTTTCCCTTTTTATGCGCAACCCCTCCCGGCAAAGCGAAGTGCCCGTGACTGAAACCACCGCTCACCAGGCAGCTGCCGACCCGCGGCAGGATGAAAAAATCTACATCAGCGCCAACGAGCTGCTGCGCGATTCGTTCGAGCTGGGACTGCGGGTCCTGCAGGATGGCTTCCGGCCGGATTTCATCGTCGCGGTCTGGCGCGGCGGCACGCCGGTCGGCATAGCGGTGCAGGAGCTGCTGAGCTACTGCGACATCCAAAGCGATCACATTGCGATCCGCACGTCCTACTACCACGGGATCGATAAAACCCATCGCGAAGTTCAGGTGCACAATCTTGGCTACCTTGCCGAAAATCTGAATCATGATCACTCGCTGCTGATCGTTGACGACGTGTTCGACCGCGGACGCAGCATTCAGGCGATCATGGACAAGCTCAACCAGCTCTTGCGGCGTAACATGCCAAAGGAGACCCGCATCGCCACGGTGTGGTACAAGCCGGAAAAGAACCTGACTGAGCTGGTGCCCCACTACTACGTCCACGAAACGGCACAGTGGCTGGTGTTCCCCCACGAGCTCGCCGGCCTGACCCATCAGGAAGTCGCGTACGGCAAAACCTCCATCGCCGGGATCGTGCAGAGCGCGCAAAAACTTTGTCGGGAGGATGCGGCGGAGTAAGCTCTGGGCCCGAGCGACAGCAAGGAGTCCACGATGGCAGAGGCCGTTGACCTTCCCAGCGAACTTAAGGTGGCTGATCCGCTGAGCGATGCATTTGTCGTCACCGGCGCAGATCTGGAGCGCGCGGCCGACGTTTATGAGCGCTTCGGTTTCGTCGTGCTGCGGGGGCTGGTGCCGGAAAGCCAGCTGCAGCAGATGGAACAGGAGCTCGAGACCGCCAAACAACAGCTCATTGACGGTACGCTTGACGACTACTACGGCTCTCCGGACCTCGACGAACCCGGTGCCACGCTCCACGGCAAACCGTTCCGCCACTACGTCATCTACTGCACCGATCTGTCACCGGCCGCTGATAGCGCGGCACGGCATCCGCTGCTGGGGGCGTTGCTTGGCCGCCTTTACGGCGGTGAACCCTGGCTCAACGATTACTGCCGCTTCGGGGTGGTCTACCAGGACGCCAGGCCGGACACCGGTTCCCACTACTCGCGCATCGGCTGGCATTCCGACTTCCAGGCCAACGAGCATATCGAGGCCTGGCCCAGCTTCTCGTTCACGATCCATCTCGACGGCACCTCGCCGGCGAACGGTTTTCTCCGCGTGGTGCCCGGTTCCCACAAGGCCGAGATCGACGCAACCCGTCTCGGCCAGCATCAGTTTGATTCCATTCCCGGCGAGCTCCCGATCTACGCGCAGCGCGGCGACATCATCCTGCACGATTACAAGCTCTGGCACGCCGCGGCTCGGGGCACCGCTGATGGGGTGAGCGGGCAGCGCCGCCACGTTCGCGGTGGCTGGTTTGCTGGAGCAAAGCTGCCCCGGGACCATGGCATCGGCTATTTCAACAAGAACGCGGCCCGCTGAAGGAAGCTGAGCGCTGAACGGCCACCTGCCGCAACCGGCCGACGCGAAACCGCCACCCAGACGCGCATGATCCGGCTCGGCGATCCGCTGTGGCTGCTGCTCATCACCGGAGCCCTGATCTTCGCGCTGAACGGCTGGCTCGAGGGGACCGCCGAACGCAGCATCCGGCTGTCGCCGGAGGCCCGCGCAGTCATCATCGAAAATCAGCGCGCGGTACTGGGACGAACTCCGACCGCCGGGGAAGTAAAGCGCCTTGAAAGACAGTGGTTCGTTGACGAGCTGCTGTTTCGGGAAGCCCTCGAGGACAGCGTGCACCTGTTCAACAGCGAGGTGCGCGCCGCAGCGATCGAGGCCATGCGCATCCGCGTCACGGGCACGCTGCCGGCGCCGGAGCCAGCGGCGCTGGTCAACTACTACGCGGAGCACCTCGAACGCTACCAGGCCGAACCTGCGGTCTGGTTCAGTCATGTCTATCTTCAGAACGAGTCCGATGCGACAGCGGCGCTGCTCGGGCAGCTGCGCGCCGGCAGCACGATTGCAGGTGATCGGTTCTGGCAAGGCAGCGAGTTTTCCGGCTCCAGCCGGAGCATGCTTCGCGGGCTGTTCGGCAACAGCTTCGTCGAAGCGCTCTGGTCCGCACCGCTGGACCGCTGGTCCGGACCACTGGCTTCGAAGCACGGCTGGCACTTCGTGCGCCCGACCCGGCGGCTGCCAGCGCGGCAGCTCCGGTTCGCGGAAGTCACGGCCGAGGTTGAGAGCGACTATCTGGTCACGATCATCAATGCTCGGGTTGATGCCTTTGTCGCCGACCGCGCCGCCGCCTACGACCTCGAGATGCCGCCGGTCACCGTACCGGTGCCCTGACCGGTGGCCACGTTCTTAAGACCGCTGCATCGGCTTCGTTGGAGCAGAACAGTGCTGTTCCTCATTGCGCTGCTCGGCCTCCTGCTCAGCAGCAACGGCGGTGCCGATGTGTTCCGGGGCGCCGAGCTGCGCGTCGCAGCAGCCACCGACCCACAGGTGCTCGTGTTCGAAACGCGGCTTCCGGTCGGCATTGATGTCAGCGCCCGTCCGCGCTGGCCTGACGGGTGCAGGGTGACCAACGAGCAGCATCGTACGCTTGGCGAGCGGCAGCTGCTTACCTTCGAAGTGACCTGCAGCGTTTCACCCTGGCAGCCCGGGATGGCCATCACCCTCCCCTGGGCAGTCGACGGTGCCCGCCTGCTGAGGCGGCAGCAGGGGCGCATTCTTACGACCGCCCTGCGCCCACGGAATGGCACGATCACAGTACCGCTGGGCGATGACGGGGCACAGGTCGCGGGCGTTGCGAGCCTGGGAGAGGGCCTGTGGCAGGGTATGGTTCACATCGCCATCGGCTGGGACCATCTGAGCTTCGTGCTGCTCATCTGCCTTCTGGTACCGGCGCGGCAGCTGTTGTTCCTGATCACCGCCTTTACCCTCGGTCACTCTGCCTCGCTCGCGCTGGCGTTCTACGAGGTGCTGCACCTGCCCATCGGCCCGGTCGAAGCCACGATCGCGCTGTCGATCGTGCTGCTGGCGCGAGAAGTGCTCCTGCCGCGGGAACGCACTGACCACATGCTCCGGCCCTTTCTGGTCATCACCTGCTTTGGTCTGCTGCACGGGCTCGGCTTCGCCAGCGCGCTCGAAGCTCTCGGGGTCAGCAGCACGACGCGTTGGCCGGTGCTGCTTGGCTTCAACCTTGGCGTCGAGATTGGTCAGCTGCTGTTCGTCGGCCTGATCCTTGCTCTGCTCGCGCTGTGTCGTTGGCTCGACCTGGCAACTCCTGCGCGGCAGGTCCTGAGCTTTAGCACCGGGGGCCTCGGCGCATTCTGGCTGATCGAGCGCTTGCTGAGCCTCGGCTGAGGCAGCGCCGCGGCTCTTCTTGAACAGCCGCCGCCCTACTTGGACAGCCGCCGCCCTACTTGGACAGCCGCCGCCCTACTTGGACAGCCGCGGCCCCACTTGGACAGCCGCGGCTTTTCTTGAGCAGCCGCGGCCCTTCTTGGACAGCAGGCGCTTCTAACCTTATGCGGCCGTCTTTCGACGCTTTGCACGCGGCCCGTGTATTATCCGGCCCGTTTTTGCCGCCGCTGCCGGGAACCGGTGCGGCTCGGTACAGCTTCTGGAGACTCCAATGGCCGCCCTACATCCCGAAACCGTGCTCGACGTTCACCACTGGAACGACAAGTTGTTCAGCTTTCGAACCACGCGGGGCTCGTCGCTGCGGTTCGAGAATGGACACTTCGTCATGATCGGCATCAAGGTCGATGGCAAACCGGTCCTGCGTGCGTACAGCATCGCCAGCCCCAACTGGGAAGAGCACCTCGAGTTTCTCAGTATCAAGGTTGATGACGGCAAGCTGACCTCGCGCCTGCAGCACCTCGAAGCCGGGGACGAAGTCCTGGTCGGCAACAAGCCGGTCGGGACGCTGGTCATCCCGGACCTGCGACCGGGCAAGCGACTGTTTCTGTTCTGCTCCGGCACCGGCCTTGCGCCCTTCATGTCGATCATTCGCGATTTCGAGACCTATGAAGCTTTCGAAGAAGTGTACGTCGTCCACAGCGTCCGGCGGATCAGCGACCTCGCCTACCGTGACTATATCGAGCAGGAGCTGCCGAGCCACGAGTACCTTGGTGAGACCATAGCCCCGAAGCTGCGTTACTACCCGATCGTCACGCGCGAGCCCTTCGAGCATGCCAAGCGTATTCCCATCGCCATTACCGACGGCTCCCTGTGTGAGGACCTCGGCATTCCTGCGCTCGATCCGGCAACCGATCGGGCGATGATCTGCGGCAGCATGGTCATGCTGAAGGACACCGAAACAGCGCTGGACAGCCTGGGCTTCCAGGTTTCGGCGTCGCAGGGGGAGCAAGGCGACTATGTGATCGAACGGGCGTTCGTCGAGCAGTAGCGATCACGGGCCGGGCGCGGTGACGCCACGCCCTGCCTCCCAATCGGGCACCGGGCAGCGGTTCCCGTGCTCCATGCGCTGATCCGGTGCCTGAGCTTCCGAGCGCCCCGGCCGAAGTACTGATCGAGGATCCCCCACCGGGAGCCGCAGGGTGGCAGGGGCTGCCGCGTCCTATCGGCCCCGGCCACCGTGCACGGCGGATTGTGCGGCGGAGTGCCCCCCGAAGCAGTTGTACGCACACCCTGCAGCATCGCCCAGCGCCCATCGAACAGTACGCTGCGAACGGTGCCGATGACTCGGCAGCGCTCCTTTGGCACACTTATCGCAGAGCTTCGGCCGACAACGGCGTGCACCCGCTGCGGAGGCAGCCGTTGCACACGGCCACTGAGCGGCCACCAGCGAAGCTGGGTGCCGCATCAACCAACGCCTGCGCAGGCAGGCCCGCCAGCATGCCGGGGGGACCATGCACCGATCCAAACTTCTTCGCAGGGCTCAGGCGGCGCTGCTCGGCATTCTCACCTGTGCCGGGCCATTGTCGCTGTCTGCCGCGGAATGGGACTCCATTGTCGGTTCGGTGGGCGAAATGGCGTCGCCGGGCGAGCACTGGTTCAGCGCCCGCGGCCGGCACATCGCCTACCTGATCGATGGCGATGAAGGCGAGGTGCGGGGAACGCTGACCCTCTCGATGTTCACACCGGCCATCCGACCGCATCTCGGCAGCAACCGGATTTTCGCCTACGGCAGCTACTACTCGAGGACCTACTACGGCGACCGCACCGACATCGTGACCACCTACGACGTGAAGACGATGCAGCCCGGCGTCGAGGTCGAGATCCCGCCAAAGTCGGCCGGCATCGGCCACAGCGGCATGATCGGGCTGATCAAGGATCGGTTCCTCGGTGTCTGGAACATCACGCCGGGCATGTCGGTCAGCATCGTCGATACACAGGCCAACACTTTCGTCGGCGAGATCTCCACCCCCGGCTGCGCCGCGGTGTACCCGGTCGATGGCGGCTTTCTGATGCCCTGCGGCGACGGGACCCTGCAGTACATCGGGCTCGATGATACCGGCAAGGAAACTTCACGCACCCGCAGCGACACTTTCTTCGCGATCAATGACGACCCGGTCTACGACTACGCGGTACCCACCGCAACGGGATGGCTGTTCGTCTCCTTCAACGGCCAGGTCTATGAGGCCACCTGGGACGGCAGCACCATCAGCGTGAGCGCGCCCTGGTCGATCCACGATGCCGATGAGGAAGATGACGATCCTACGGACACCAAAGGCTATCGAATCGGCGGCAGTCAGCCCTTCGCCTACAACGCGGCCACCGGTGTTCTGGCCACGCTGATGCATCAGGGCGGCGGCCAGGAAACCTTCGAAGACGGGGGTACAGAAATCTGGGCCTTCAACACCAGGACCCGGCGTCGCGGCTATGTCCTCGAGCTCGGCGACGATGCTAAAGCGGGCGGACTGCAGTTCACAAGCGACGCAAAACCCCTGCTGCTGGTCTCGCCAAGCGGCCACGAATCCCTGCGCATCTATGACGGCATGACCGGCCACCTGATGCACGAAATGGATCAGATGCGCGTCCGCATGCTGCAGCCGCTACAATGAGCCCAGTCAGCCTGTTCGTTGTGCAGCTCGCCATTGCGATTGCGTTGGCGGCCCTGTTTCTGAGCGCTGCCTATCACAAGCTGCACGATCGCCTGCGGTTTCAGGCGCAGCTGGCGGAGTACGAGCTGCTACCGTCCGCGCTCGTCCCTGCGGTGACCGGACTGCTGGCAACCGTGGAAATTGTGGTCGGGCTGAGCCTGCTCACTCCGCCCGCCTGGCTCGTCAGTGCTCCGCTGGCAGCAGGACTCCTGCTGACCTACGCTGCTGCGATCGCCATCAATCTGCTCCGTGGCCGTACGCACATCGACTGCGGCTGTGGCGATGCGCCGCAGCTCCTGTCCGGCTGGCTCATTCTGCGCAATCTGGCGCTTACCGGTGGCGCCCTGGCCCTGCTGTCGGGGTCGGCAACCGTCGGCACAACACCCTGGTTCAGCTACCTGGTCGCGGTGGCGCTCGGCGGCCTGCTGGCTCTCACCTACAGCGCTCTGACCCAGCTGCTGGAAAACGCATCGGTATTGCAAGAATGGAGGGCCCCGCATGGGTGAATCCCTGTCCGCCGTGCTGCTCGGCAGCGTCGTCGTGCTCTGGATCGTGGTCGTGGCACTGGTGGTGCTCGTCATCGCGCTGGCCCGCCAGATTGGTGTGCTGCACACGCGCCTGGCCCCGGCCGGCGCGCTCATGACCAGCGCCGGTCCGAAGGTTGGCGAAACCGCGCCGGAGCTCGACATTGACAGCCTGACCGGAGGTCAGCTGCACGTCGGTGGCAATACCGGCATGGCGCAGCTGATCCTGTTCGTCTCGCCGACCTGCCCGATCTGCAAAACCCTGGTACCGGTTGCAAAGTCGCTGGCCCGGGACGAGAAGCGCCGGCTGAGCCTGGCCTTCGCCAGCGATGGCGGCGAACCCACGCAGCACGAGCAGTACGTCAGCGCCATGGACATTGAGGCCTACCCGTACGTGGTTTCGCTCGAGCTGGGCATGAAGTTCGAGGTCGGCAAGCTGCCCTACGCTGTGCTTATCGGTGCGGACGGTGTGCTCCGCTCCAAGGGGCTCGTCAACAGCCGCGAGCACCTCGAGAGCCTGGTCGAAAGCATGGATTCCGGGTTCGAGTCGATCCAGGATTACCTGACCCAGGAAGGTGCCTTCGACCTGGCTGAAGACGCGACCGCGGCGGACAACGCGGCGCTGGAATCGAAACGCGGTGTAATCGCTGGGGAGGCATCATGAAGACATGGCTGCAACAACTGGATCAGGCGACCACGCGGGTCAGCCGGTCGATTGCTGGACTCACTTCACGGCGCTCTTTCATTGGCAAGCTCGGCACCCTGGCCGCCGGCATGGGTGCGCTCCCGATCCTGCCCGTCTACCGCGAAGCCGCGGCGGCGGCCGATATTCCCGAGATGGGCGATCCGCAGAGCTGTGACTACTGGCGCTACTGCGCCTTCAGCGGCTCGCTGTGTGGTTGCTGTGGTGGCACGCACACCACCTGCCCGGCCGGATCCGAAACGGCCTCCGTTGCCTGGGTCGGCACCTGCCAGAATCCAAGCGACGGGAAGAACTACCTGATCTCCTACAACGACTGCTGCGGCAAGAGCAGCTGCGGTCGCTGCGGCTGCCATCGCTCCGAAGGCGACAAGCCGGTGTATTTCCCCTCGAAATCGAACAGCATCCTGTGGTGCTTCGGTTCCAAGAGCCATGCCTACCACTGCACCCTGGCGCTGGTTCTGGGCGAAGCCGGTGACGGCGAAGCGGCGGGCTAAGCTCCTGTTGAAGCCGCTTCGAACGGTCTGGGCTCTTGGCGGACCGCAGCTGAGGCGGGGCATGCCGCTCACGGCGCTGCTGCTGGCGAGCTGTTTCGCCGCTGCCGACGGCCGCACCGATTACCTGCTCTACTGCGGCGGCTGCCACCTCGAGGACGGGACCGGTGATCCGCCGGAAGTGCCGAATCTGCGCATCGACGTGGATCGCTTCGCGGCCTCAGACGCCGGCCGGGCCTACCTGACGCAGGTTCCTGGTGCGGCCCAGGTTCCTATCAGCGACGCCCGGCTGGCGGCGGTCTTGAACTGGATGCTGGCGAATTACTACCCGGAGCGAACGTTCGCGTCCTTTAACGCAGCAGAAGTCGCGACCCACCGTGGCCAGAGGCTCATGGATCCCCTGAAGAAGCGGCAGGAGCTGCTCGAGGCCCTCGAAAGCCCCTGAGCCAGGACGAGCAGCGTGAGTTCGATGCCTTCCGATCTGAATTTTCAATATTTCTTGAAAAAACAGAAAATTCACGCGCTCTCGCGCCCGCAGAGGCCATAATCCCCCTCGTGAATCCTTTAGCACAAAGCCTGGTCCTGCATTTCGGAGAGATGGGTAGCCGCTGGGGCATCAGCCGCACCGTCGGGCAGATCTATGCCTACCTGGTGTTCAGTTCTGACGCCAAAAATGCCGATCAGATTGCCGAGGCGCTTGGCTTTTCGCGGTCCAACGTGAGCATTGGCCTGAAGGAACTCCAGAGCTTCAGCCTGGTGCGGCCACAGCATCGTCCGGGTGATCGCAAGGAGTATTTCGCTGTCCCCGATGACGTTTGGGAGATTGCCCGAACCCTGGTCCGGGAACGCCGTCGGCGCGAGATCGATCCCACCCTCAGCATGCTCCGCAGCGTGATGGTCGAAGACGATGGCGGCGGCTCCGCGGAGGACGCCTACGCACGCCAGCGGGTGGAAGAGATTCACGATTTTATCGAGCTGGTCGTTGGCTGGACCGATGATATGCAGAGCCTCGATGCCGACGACCTGCGGCGCCTGATGAAACTCGGCACCGGCGTCAGCCGCGTGCTGGAGTTCGGTCGGCGCATCGGCGGCTCCAAAGACGCTGCCGCCGACCAGCCAGCGGCTGACGACGACGCCAGCGACGGAACACGGTAGCCGAGAGAGCACCGGCGCGGCCGAGCGCAACCGTCAGGGAGACGCGGGCTGGTATTGGCGAGTCGGACCGGAAGAGAGAAGTAAGGTCATGTTAGACACCCTGCTGCTATCGCGAATTCAGTTCGCGGCAAACATCAGTTTTCACATTCTGTTTCCAGCCATCTCCATTGGCCTGGCCTGGTTTCTTGTCTACTTCAAGACCCGGTTTCAGCTATCCCGGGAAGAAGTGTGGATGCGCTGTTACCGCTTCTGGGTCAAGCTGTTCGCGCTGACCTTCGCGCTCGGCGTCGTCAGCGGCATCACCATGTCGTTTCAGTTCGGCACCAACTGGCCGGGCTTCATGCAGACCGTCGGCAACATTGCCGGGCCACTGCTGGGCTATGAGGTGCTGACCGCGTTTTTCATGGAAGCTACCTTCCTCGGCATCATGCTGTTCGGCATTCAACGGGTACCGCCCTGGGTCCATACGCTGGCCACCTGGTGCGTGGCCGTCGGCACGACGCTGTCCGCGTTCTGGATCATTGCGCTGAACTCCTGGATGCACACCCCGGCAGGCTTTGAGCTGCGCGATGGCGTGGCCCACGCCACAGACTGGGTGGCGGTGATCTTCAACCCGTCCATGCCCTATCGGCTTGTGCACGTCATGCTCGCTTCCGGCCTGACCGCCTCCTTCATCGTTGCCGGCATCAGCGCCTACCGGCTCCTGCACGATGACCCGAAGCCGGCACCGCGGCAGGCGCTGCGCGCCGCGGTCATCGTCGCCGCAGTGCTGACGCCGCTGCAGATTCTGTCGGGCGACCTGCACGGCCTGAATACGCTGGAGCATCAGCCGGCCAAGATCGCAGCCATGGAGGGCGTCTGGGAAACCGAGCGCGGCGCGCCGCTGCTGCTGTTTGCCATTCCCGACGAGGACACCCGCAGCAACGTGTTCGAGATCGGTATTCCCAAAGCGGCCAGCCTGATCCTCACCCATGAGCTCGACGGGGAGATCAAGGGCTTGAACGAGTTCGGCGATCAGCATCCCCCGGTCAAGCCGCTGTTCTACGGGTTTCGGATCATGGTCGGCGTGGGCACGCTGATGCTGCTGGTGAGCTTCTGGGGTCTGTGGCGGCTCCGTCGTGGAACACTTCTGGAACCGCTGTATCTGCGGGTGCTGGTCGGGATGACGTTCTCCGGCTGGGTCGCCACGCTGGCCGGCTGGTACGTGACGGAAATCGGGCGCCAGCCCTACCTGGTGTCCGGCGTGCTCACGACCCTCGAGGCCGTGACCGATCAGCCGGTCGGCAACGTCGCGGCGTCCCTTGCCGCCTACCTGTCGCTCTACGGCTTCCTGCTGGTGGCCTACGTCAGCACCCTGTTTTACCTGGCGCGCAAGTCGGCACAGCTGGAGGTCGAGCTTTACCGACCAGACTACGGAACCCGGACGCCCCCGCTCACTCTCGCGAACGCAGGCTGAAGCATGAACTGGGCCGAGGCGCTGCCGCTGATTTTCGCTGGCCTCATGGCATTTTCGTTTTTCGTCTATGCCATTCTCGACGGCTACGACCTCGGCGTCGGACTGCTGCTACCGCTGACGCGGGCGGAGGATAGCGATACGCTCCTCGCCTCTATCGGGCCG
>JBCDGJ010000140.1:0-13064 GCA_038757945.1 Pseudomonadota bacterium | reverse complement strand
GTTCGGACATGAGCGTGGTCTCCAGGTTGGGCCGCAGACAGATCGCAGGCGCTGGCTGTGGTTCTGCCGGGTTCACCGGTGGGTACCCCGCGAGAGCACTGCGCAAGCCCCGTGCGTTCGGCTTTTGCAGAACTTACCTGAACCATTCGTTAAAGCTGAATCAATGGTTTAGCATCCGCAGCGGATAGGGAGGAGAAGCATGAGTGATGTTCAGGCAGCGCCGGCTGCCGAGGCCACCCCTGGCCTGTTCAGCGAGGCGACCCGCCGCTATGCCCTCGGCGTGCTGGTTGTGGTGTACACCTTCAACTTCATTGATCGGCAGATTCTGTCGATTCTGCTCGAACCGATCAAAGCAGAGTTCGCACTGAACGACACGCAGCTCGGGTTTTTGATCGGGTTTGGCTTCGCCGCCATCTACGCCACGATGGGCGTGCCGCTGGCGCTCTACGCGGACCGTTCCAACCGGCGTAACCTGGTTGCCGGTGCACTCGCGATCTGGAGCGCGATGACGGCGCTGTCGGGCGTTGCCCAGAATTACTGGCAGCTGCTGGCGGCGCGCATCGGTGTCGGTATCGGCGAGGCCGGCTGCAGCCCGTCCGCACACTCCATGATTGCGGACTACTACCCGGCTCATCGGCGCGCGACGGCGCTTGGCATCTACTCCCTAGGCATTCCCTTCGGCATCCTCTTCGGCTTCGTGGCAGGTGGCTGGATGAACGAGGTGTTCGGCTGGCGCTGGGCGTTTTTTGTGGTCGGCATACCGGGGCTGCTGTTGGCGCTCGTGGTGCGCTTCACGCTTGCCGAACCACCGCGGGGGATGGCTGAAGGCAAAAGCGACGACGCTCCAGCGCCAACGGTCCGCGAGACGTTCCGCTATCTCTGGGCAAAGCGTGCATTCCGCCATCTGGCGGTCGGTGGCGGCCTCACCGCGTTCGTCGGCTATGGGGTTACGAGCTTCTTTCCGTCGTTCCTGATCCGCTCCTTCGATATGCAGACCGGCGAAGTGGGAACCTGGCTCGGGCTGATTCTCGGGATTCCCGGCGGGCTCGGCATCGCGCTGGGCGGCTATCTGGCCGACCGTTACGGGTCGCGCGATACGCGGTGGTACTTGTGGGTGGTGACCGTCGCGTTGCTGGTTGCCATGCCATTTTCGATCGCCTCTTATCTTGCGGACAGTTCCGCCATGGCGTTGTGGCTGCTGATCGTGCCCGTTGCCCTCGGCAACTTTTATCAGGCGACGACCTTCTCCCAGACCCAGGGTCTGGTTGGCCTGCGCATGCGCGCTGTCGCGGCGGCGGTGCTGCTGTTCATTCTGAATATGATTGGCCTTGGCCTCGGTCCCCAATTCGTGGGTTGGGTCAGCGATCTGCTGACGACAAGCTATGGCCAGGAGAACATGCGCTACGCGCTGCTGATCGCTTCACTGTTCAACATCTGGGCCGCCTTTCACTACTACATGGCCGGACGTCACCTGGTGAATGATCTCGAGTAGCAGATTGCTGGCGGGGCGGCGCGGCAAGTGTGACACTCAGGGCTGCAACCGGGGAGCAACGACCATGAGCGAAGCCTTTCGTTATCCGGATCCGTCCGAGTATCCGAGCGACATTCCGGATCCCTACAGCCTCGAGCTGGAGCAGATTGATCTGTCGAACCCGGACCTGTTCCAGCAGGACCTGCAGTGGGCGTACTTCAAGCGGCTGCGCGACGAAGCGCCCGTGCACTACTGCCCGGACAGCGAGTTCGGATCGTTCTGGTCCGTAACCCGCTACCGCGACATATTTTCCGTTGACAACAACCATACGGACTTCAGCTCCGGCGAAGGGATCACCCTCGGGCCGCCAAAGTCGGTATCGCAGGAACAGCAGCTGAAGACGCCGATGTTCATTGCCATGGATCCCCCCGTGCACGACGTCCAGCGCGCCACGGTGGCACCGGTCGTCGCGCCCCGTAACCTTGCGGCGCTGGAGAGCACCATTCGCGAACGCGCGGCGGCGATCCTGGATGGCCTGCCAGCCGGCGAAACCTTCAACTGGGTGGACCGTGTCTCCATCAACCTGACCACCCAGATGCTGGCAACGCTGTTCGACTTTCCGTTCGAAGATCGCGCGAAGCTGACCTGGTGGTCCGATGTCGCTACGACGGCGCCGGGACCAGGCGGACTGGTGGAGAGCATCGAAGAGCGGCGCGATGTGCTCATGGAGTGCCTGGCCTACTTCACGCGCCTGTGGAACGAGCGGGTCAACGCGCCGCCGCGGAACGATCTGATTTCCATGCTTGCGCATGGCGAGAACACGCGGCACATGCAGCCCATGGAGTTTCTGGGCAACCTGATCCTCTTGATCGTCGGTGGCAACGATACAACCCGCAACTCGATCAGCGGCGGCGTGCTGGCGCTGAATCAGCATCCTGCACAGTACGATCTGCTGCGCGCGAAGCCGGAGCTGATCGGCAACATGGTCTCCGAGATCATCCGTTGGCAAACCCCGCTCGCGTACATGCGGCGCACCACCATTCGCGACGTGGAGGTCAATGGAACGACGATCCCTGCTGGCGAGAAAGTACTCATGTGGTACCTGTCCGGGAACCGCGACGACCGTGAGGTCGATCATCCGAACGCGTTCCAGATCGATCGGCCGAACGCGCGGCGCCACCTTGCCTTTGGCTTTGGCATTCATCGCTGCATGGGCAACCGGCTGGCGGAGATGCAGCTCCGGGTGCTCTGGGAGGAAATTCACAAGCGGTTCGAGTTCGTAGAGGTCGTCGGTGCGCCGGTCCGAACGCGGTCAGCCTTCGTGCATGGCTACACCAGCCTGCCGGTGCGCGTGCACCCCAAGGTTGGTTCATGAACACGGGAGCCGTTGATCCGGGCAAGCTGCAGCGCTACTGCTTCACCGTCTGGAACTTCAAACAGCGCGAAATGGTATCGCTGATGGTTCACCTTGGTGACCGGCTCGGTCTCTATCGGGCGCTGTCGGAGCCAGTCGGCGCCGGTCTCGGTATCCTGGGCTTCTACCCCCCGGTTGCCGAGACCATGGCGTGCGACGGCGGATTGTCCCGGTTTCAGTGCCATGATCTCGATGATCCGAGCAACCTCTACTGCGAGCTCCGCCCATGACCGGCAGTGTGGTTGAGGAGCAGCCGGTTACCCTCGAGCAGATGACGCCCGCGTGGCTCAGCGAGCGGATTGCGGCCGCCGGTCACCCGGCCACGGTTGCAGATGTACAGTGGCAGCGGATCGGAACCGGGCAGATTGGCCGCTGCTATCGCGGCGCGCTGGCGTTCACGGGTGATCCGCAAGGGGCGCCGTCGACGGTGGTTGCCAAGCTGCCGTCGGACGATGAGACCAGCCGTACTACCGGGGTATTGCTCCGCAACTATCTCAAGGAGGTCCGGTTCTATCAGGAGATGGTGCCGCACCTCGGCATCCGGGTTCCGCGCTGCTACCACGCCGCGATCATCGATGAGGGGCCGGAGTTTTCTCTGCTGCTCGAGGATCTGGCCCCGGCGCAGCAGGGTGATCAGCTGGCCGGCTGCAGCGCTGCCATTGCTGAAGCGGCCGTGCTGGAGCTGGTCGGGCTGCATGCGCCCACCTGGAACCGGCCGGAACTGCACACCGCTGACTGGCTGTTCGTGAATCCGAGCATGGCGGGTCAGGATCCCGGCTTTCTCTACAAAGCCAATCTGCCCGGCTTTCTGGAACGGTACGGGCCAGCGCTGGATGCCGATCAGCAGCGCATCATCAGCCGGTTCGGAGACTTCTACGGTGTCGAAGCAGCCTCACACTCCGGCGTTGCATCGCTCATCCACGTTGACTACCGCCTCGATAATCTGCTGATCAACGACGCGCAGCAGCCGCCGGAGGTGACGGTTGTCGACTGGCAGAGCATACAGGTGGGTTCACCGTTATCGGATGTCGCCTATTTCCTCGGTGCCGGAATGCTGCCGGAGGCGCGTCGAGCCGTAGAAGAGCCGATCGTGCGTCGATACTACGAGCGGCTCTGCGCGGCGGGAGTGGCCGGCTATTCCTGGGAAGCCTGCTGGACCGACTATTGCCTCGGCACGTTTTCCGGTTTCGCGGTGACGGTGATTGCCTCGATGATTGTGGAACGGACGGAACGCGGTGATGCCATGTTCACCGCCATGGCGCAGCGCCATTCCCGGCATGCCCTGGATCACGCGGCGGATACGCTCTTTGACTGACTGGACCGGGGCAATCCAGGACTGTTACCCAGCCAGTGCGCTCGATGATCCCGAGCGGACCTGGCTGGTCACGGCCATGCAGCGGATCCAGGCTGATTTCAATCGCTCAGCGGACACGCACCTGCAGAAGCTCGAGCTGCCCGTGTTCGACGGCATCGACCTGTATCTCAAGGACGAGTCCATCCATCCGACCGGCAGCCTGAAGCACCGGTTAGCACGCTCGCTGATTCTGTACGGACTGTGCAACGGACGGATCGGCCCACACACCACGCTGGTCGAAGCGTCGTCGGGCAGCACGGCAGTTTCGGAAGCCTACTTCGCACGGCTGCTCGAGCTGCCGTTCATCGCGGTCGTGCCCGCGGGTACATCGAGCGAGAAGCTCAAAGAGATCGTTCGCTACGGCGGCCGCACGGTGGAGGTTGCGGCCGGGGACATCTACAGCGAAGCGGAGCGTCTTGCAGACAGCCTCGATGGCTACTACCTGGATCAATTCACCAATGCGGAGCGAGCGACGGACTGGCGCAGCAACAACAACATTGCGGAAAGCCTGTTTCAGCAGCTATCCCGCGAACGTTTCCCGACGCCACACTGGGTGATCGTCGGTGCTGGCACCGGTGGTACCTCGGCGACCATCGGGCGCTACCTGCGCTACCGGGCGGAAACCTACGCACAAACCCGCGTCTGCGTCGCGGATCCGGAAGGGTCGGTTTTTTTCGACGGCTTCCGCCGCCAGGATTTGACGCTGACCGACAACGTGCGCTCGCGCATTGAAGGGGTCGGGCGGCCGCGGGTTGAACCTTCGTTCATCACCAGCGTCGTCGACCGCATGCTCAAGGTCCCGGATGCGCTCAGCATTGCCGTGGTCTGGTGGCTCAGGGAGTTGACCGGTCGATCCTACGGTCCGTCCACCGGCCTGAACCTCTGTGCAGCGCTGTTCCTTGCGAAGGAGATGGCTGAGGCGGGCCAGGGGGGCAGCATCGTTACGCTGATCTGCGATGGCGGTGAGCGTTACCTCGACAGCTGCTATGCGAGCGACTGGTTATCGGCCAACGGGCTGGCGGTGGAGGCAGCGCTGGCCGATCTTCGGGCCTGGCTCGACGCTCGCAGTTAATGCTGCCAGGCGATCGGACGTCGCGCTTGAGGCAGCCAGCCGGTCGGGTTCAGCCGGCCGGCTGAATGGCGACCACGGGAATCTCCCGCCCACCAGCGCGTTCCTGGTAACTGTCATAAGGCGGGAAGAGGGTCGCCATCTCCTTCCAGGCGGCAGCCCGTTGCTGTCCCGCCAGCACGCGCGCGACTCCCTGATGAAAGGCCGGGCCGACCTGGATGGCACAGCGGGCTTCGGTCTCAAGATTCAGGAACCAGGCGGGGTGCGCGGGTGCTCCCCCTTTGGAGGCGATAACTACGAAATCGTCGCCGATCTGCTTGTAGATCAGCGGCAGGGTCAGCGTCTTGCCGCTGCGGCGACCGCGGGTGAGCAGCAGCAGGGTGGGCAGCACGCCGCTGCCGCCGGCAGAGCGTGCGTCCCAGTCGTGGGCCGCGGCGGGGTCTGTGAGGTACTGCTGAACATGCGCATGAATCCAGTCCGGCAGGGACGGGGACAGTTCGATTGCGGCTGCCGTTGGCTGGTCGAAGGGGGGCGTGCCCATGGAAAGCTCCTCGCGAAACTGAGGTTCGAGTCTACACCCTGAGCCTGCTCAGGCGGCAACGCCCAGCGGTGAGAACAGCACGTACAGGGCAATGATGCCGAACAGCAGCAGCGCTGCGACGGAGCGCGCATGGCGCCATGGCGTCAGGTCCACCGGCACGGCCGTGCTGCTCTGCGGAACGTCTGCGCTGCGGGGCCGCCAGACCGCAAAGAGGGCCATGATCGCCACTTCGGCCAGGAACAGCAGCGCGTACTGATGAATGAAGTTGATGTCCACTGGCCAGACAAAACGCAGGATCCCGTACGCCAGAACGTGGAATACCAGCACAGCCTTTGCGGCCGCCGCCGGGACGCGGCGGGTGAACAGGCCGGCCAGCACCAGCGCGATGACCGGGATGTTGTAAAAGCCGGTGAACACGCGGATCACCTGCCACAAGCCCTCGGGTGCGTACTGCAGCATAGGGGCCATCAGGATGGCGAGCAGGGCGATGACGCTGCTGGCGATGCGGGCGATGCGAACCTGGGCCGCATTGCTCGTTGCCTGCCGTCGCAGCGGGACGACCAGGTCGAGGGTGAAGAGCGTTGCTGCGCTGTTGACCAGCGAGTTGAAACTGCTGAAGACGGCCCCAAGCAGCACGGCGAGAAACAGGCCAGCGAATGCGGTCGGCAGCACGTCCGCAACGAGCGTCGGATAGGCAAGATCGATACGGGCGAGATCCGGCCCGTAAAGGTGGTAGGCGATGGTGCCCGGAAGCATCATCAGAAACGGGACCAGCAGCTTGAAGAAACCGGACAGCAGCACCCCCTTCTGACCTTCCGCCAGGCTCGCGGCGCCGAGCGTACGCTGAATGACGTACTGGTTCGTGCCCCAGTAGAACAGGTTGGCGAGAATCATCCCCGTGAACAGGGTGGCGAAGGGTGTTGGGTCGTCGGCGGCGCCAATGGCATTGAGCTTCTGCGGGTGATTGGTCAGCAGCACGCTGAGGCCGCGCAGCGGATCACCGGCGCCAAGCTTGACCAGCCCGAGCACGGGAATCAGCACGCCCATTGCCAGCAGGCCGATCCCGTTCCAGGTGTCTGAGATCGCAATGGCGCGCAGACCGCCGACGACGGCGTAGCCGGCGCCGATGAGCGCGATGGCGACGATGATCCAGAGCAGCGCCTGCGACCGGTCGAGATTGAGGAGTCCGGGCAGATCAAACAGCTGCAGCACAGCCAGAGCGCCGGCATAGAGCACGGCAGGAATAGTGATCAGGCTGTAGCCCAACAGAAACAGCAACGCGCTTGCCCGCCGGGTCCCGGCATCGAACCGTTGCTCGAGAAACTGCGGCAGGGTGGTGAAGCCGCCTTGCAGATAGCGCGGCAGGAACACCAGCGCCATGACGATGATGGCAACGCCCGCCGTCACCTCCCAGGCCATGCTCGACAGGTTGAATCCGTAGGCGCTGCCATTCAGGCCGATCAGCTGTTCCGCAGACAGGTTGGTGAGCAGCAGCGAACCGGCGATGAAAGGTCCGCTCAGGCTGCGGCCGGCGAGAAAGTAGTCATCCGCGCCAGACCGATCGCGGCCGTTGGCGGAGCGAAACGAGAGCCAGGCGACGATCACCATAAACGCGAGGCAGCTGATTGCCGTGAGCGCTGCCTGTTCGGGCGCCACGGTTCAGCGGCCCGCGCGCCGGAGTCCTCGAGCCTGCGGTGCCGGGGTCATGGGTTGTTGGTCAGGGCTGCCGGTCAGGGCTGCCATTCGTCCGAGTAGTTTTCCGGTCCGGACGCGCGGATGTCGGTCAGCCAGTCCCCCTCATAGGGCCAGGCTTCCGGATTGTTCGGGTCCGGTCCCTGCCAGAAGCGGGCCAGCGGTCCATCACCCACCGGGCGCAGGGACCAGGCCTGGCGCCGGAAGGTCCAGCTTTCCGGCACAAGCTCGTGCGCCCGACGAAAGTGCTGTACGGCTTCGTCTTCGGCGCCCCGTCGATGCAGCTCTGTTGCCAGCTCGAAGTGTGCATGGCCGAGCGCGTTGTCGGCGTTGCGTGGGCGCGACCGGGCGATGACGGCGTCAGGATCCAGTGCAAAGCGGCTGGTGGCGCCGTTCTTCACCCAGTCCCGGAGAGCGGCATGATAGGCGCCGGGATCGGAGGTGATCTTGCTGGCCTCCGTCATCATCTGCACGAATCGATCCGGCACACCCTCGGGCATCTCGAAGTTCGATGGAGTGTCATCGGGCGCCGGTGCTTGTTGCTGCGGCGCGGGTGCTGCCTCCGCTGGCCGGACGATCCGGCCGTTCTCGTCGATCCACACCGCTTGCGGAATATTGTTGATGCCGTAGAGATCCGCGAGCACGTGGTGCTCGTCGACCAACGACGGATGCTGCGGTTGGGCCGCTTCGATGAAGGCGCGGCAGCCGTCGGCGCCGAGCACGTCGAGGCCGACGGTTACCAGCTCGAAGCCGCTGCCGTTGAGTTCCTGGCGTAGTGCCTGCCACACGGGCAGGTCGGCAGAACAGCCTCAGTAGGGCGCCCAGGCGTAGAGCAGGACCTTTGATCCGCGCAGGCTCGAGAGCGTAAAGGGGTTCCCGTTGACGTCCGGGAGCGTGAAGTCCGGCGCATCGGCCGACAGCAGCGCGTGCTGGCCGATGGCTTCCGGACCGATTGCCCAGAGGTCGCGAGACTCGGCTTTGACCACCGGCAGTCCTATGGTCTGCGCCAGCTCCAGGGCGTCCACAGTGTCATCTTCGGCCAGCGTCGGGGCGTTGCGAAGCGGGATACAGATATCCGCTTTACAGGCGCCTTCGGGCTTCAGCGCCCAGCCGGTGCTGGCTTCGAAGGTGTCGCGCGCCTGCTGCGGAGACTCAATGAGCATAGGACCCTCCAGATCCGTTAGATGCTGACGCTGCACAGCGTCAGTCCGGCTTGCCGGTGGATTCACCGAATCGATGGGACGTTGTAGCACCACGTCAGGTGCTTGGCAAAACTGCACAAGTGCAGAATGTCGACGCCGGATGCAGCGGCGCCGGCCCTCAGCCCGGCGTTGTGGAGCGCCGCTTGTTGCAAGCTGGTGCCCGCTACAGCTCGCAGCTCATTGCTAACTGCTGCGTGTCACCGACAGCAGTGCTCTGCAGATCGTGGCGGCGCGACCACACAGACGAACAACCAGCAGAGACGGTTCAAAATCGACATGATCAGTTACCGCCACCATCAGGTTGCCCCGTTGAGCTACGCAGTGCATGCACGACTTGTGCTGGCAGTATGTACCGGGCTGCTGCTGCTTGGCTGCCAGAGTACATCGCAGCCGACGATCGCCACCGTCGACGACGTTGATCTGGACCGGTTTATGGGTGACTGGTACGTCATCGCCCACATCCCTACCTTCATCGAGAAGTCCGCGGTCAACGCGATAGAAAGCTACGAGCGCGGCAAGCCACCGCGAATCAGCACTACCTTTCGCTTTCGCAAGGGTTTCGACGAGCCCGTCAAGACGTACCACCCGACCGGGTTCGTACGCGACGACAGCGACGGCCACTGGGGCATGCAGTTTCTGTGGCCGATCAAGGCCGAATACCGCATCAGCTACGTCGACGCGGATTACCGGACCACGATCATCGGACGTACCAAGCGCGACTACCTGTGGATCATGGCGCGCGAGCCGGAGCTGCCCGCAGCCGAGCTCGAGGCACTGCTCGCCCGTGCCGTGGATCTCGGGTACGACCGGACGGCCATTCGGATGGTCCCGCAGCGCTGGCCCGAACCTGCCGGTGCGCCAGCGGCACCCGAGGCCGGCTGAAGCGGTTGGCGCAATAGAAGACAACAGCCCCGGCTGCGGTCAGTGCTGCCGGGTATGCGATAGTAAGCACACCAATCAACAGTGGCATCCGGGAGGGAGGAAACCATGAAAATTGCAACGCTGCTGCGTTACGACGGCGGGTTCAAGGAGGCGGTTGCCGAAGTGCAGGAACTCGAGCGCGCCGGGCTCGACGTCGTCTGGGTGCCGGAGGCTTACTCCTTCGACGCACCGAGCGCGATGGGGTATCTCGCTTCAAAGACAGAGCGGGTGACGATCGCGTCCGGCATCCTGCCGGTCTACTCCCGCACGCCATCCCTGCTTGCGATGACCGCAGCCGGAATCGACTACCTTTCTGATGGCCGGTGCATGCTCGGCCTCGGCGCTTCGGGTCCGCAGGTGATCGAGGGTTTCCACGGTGTCCCCTATGAAGCGCCGGTGGCCCGGATCCGGGAGATTATCGACATCTGCCGGATGGTCTGGCGTCGGGAAAAAGTGCAGTACATGGGCGAGCACTACCAGATCCCGCTGCCCCAGGATCGGGGCACCGGGCTCGGTAAGCCGCTGAAGCTGATCAATCATCCGGTGCGCAGCGACATTCCGATTGCGATCGCGTCGCTCGGTCCGAAGAGCGTCGCGATGACGGCCCAGCACGCGGATGCCTGGCTACCGGCGTTCTTTACCGCTGAGGCGGCTGATGCCGTCTGGGGTGAGGCCCTGCGCGCTGGTGCTGCCAGCCGCGATCCTGAGCGCGCACCGCTCGAGATTTACGCTGGCGGCGCTGTGGCGATCGGTGACGGCAAAGAGGCGCTGCGGGATATGGCGCGTCCGCAAGCTGCGCTGTACATCGGCGGCATGGGGGCGCGCTCGAAGAACTTCTATAACCAGATCTTCACCAAGAGCGGCTACGCGGAAGAAGCGAAGCTGATTCAGGATCTGTATCTGGCGGGCGAAAAGAAGGCGGCGGAAGAGGCCATTCCTGCGGATTACCTGGCGCGCAGCTCGCTCATCGGGCCGGAAGGGTTTGTCAGCGAGCGCATAGCCGCGCTCAAGGCTGCCGGCGTGACCGCGCTGAACGTGTCGCTCATCGGTAAAACAACACAGGAGCGCGTTGCGGAGTGCGACAAGCTGCGCAATCTGGTCGAAGCCGCCTAGTCAGTCCGAGACTGGCTCACTAGTCCTCGGCGTCGTCGACCGGTTGCCAGCGGCCGTCGGCGAAGCGGCCGGTGAGCGCGGGTTGCTCCGCGTCGGCTTGCGGGCGCTGGCCATAGACGTTCAGCGTAACGGCGGCACCGGTGGTAAAGGTGCCGACCGGTTCGATGAACTGTCCGGAGGTGTCGATACCGACGGAATCCGCGGGCACATCGATGGCGCCGCGCCGGCCGAAGCCGATGAGCGTGCCATCACGAACGACCACAACGGCGTCAAACAGCCCTTCCGGGTGTTCCTCGGCCACAGCTGCGCCGAGCAGCGTGCCGCCGGAAAGGATGAGCGTGTCGGAGTCCGGCATCGGCGGTGCCGGATCGAGGAAGCCCGGCGGACCGTCGGGTGCAGCCGCCGACCCGGTGCCGCTGGCCTGATCCGCTCCAGGACGCCCGCAGCCGGCGATGCCTACCAGGGCCGCAACGCAGATCAGCCGCAGGGCCCCGGCGCAAAGCGCCTGCAGCGGCAGTCTAAGCGCCTGCAGTGGGAAACGAAGCGTCCGCGGCGGCTCGGGCAGCTGGCGCCAGCGCGCTGCACTCCGGTAGGTACCGGTACGGGACGACGGAGTACGAAAGGCTGGATTCATCTGGGACACCCGGTTGCGCGGCTGAATCCGACTTGGGCGCCGCGGGAATGGAACAGTATCCTAGCGCGAACGGTCCGGCGACAGCGCCGGGCAGCCTGACGGAAGTTCCTGCATGAGTGTGTTCCCGATCGAAAGCGATGCTGTGCTGCTGTCGATGCAGGATACAACGCACCCGCTGGCGACCTTCTCCCGGCATGGCTTCGAACTGGACGACGCCTTCTGGCCGTCCGTGGAACATTATTTCCAGGGGATCCGCTTCGAAGACCTGGCCCTGCGCGAGCGGATTCGAGCCGCCGAGCACCCGCAGGCGGCGCGCAAGCTGGCCCGGCGCTACCGGCGGCGCGCGCGCAGGGACTGGGCCCAGGTCCAGCTTGCCTACATGACTCGCGGTGTCTACATGAAGGCGCAGGTGCACGAGGACGTACTTGCTGCACTGCTGGCGACCGGAGGCCGGCAGATCGTCGAAACCAGCCAGTACGACTATTTCTGGGGGTGTGGTCGCGATACCCGAGGGCACAACCACTACGGGCAGATCCTGATGGACGTCCGCGCCCGGCTGCGTGCTGCGGACGACGCCTGAAGCACAGGTGCTGGCCGTGCGGCAATAGGCCGCTCTCCTGCAGCGCGCAGACAAAGGCTGCCGGCGCCGCTAAACTGCGCGCGCCAAAACATTTGAAGGGGATTACCAGATGGATGTGAAAGATAAAGTTGCTGTCGTTACTGGCGGTGCCTCAGGGCTCGGCGAAGCCACCGTGCGGCGCATCGCGGCTGCCGGCGGCAAGGCCATGATCTTTGATTTGAACGCGGAGCGTGGCAACGCCATTGCCGAAGAGCTCGGCGATGCGATCAAGTTCAGCACGGTCAACGTGACCGACGAAGCTTCCGTCGAGGCGGCCATTGCAGCCACCATGGAAGCCTTTGGTGCCATCCACATCTGCTGCAACTTTGCCGGCATCGGCAACGCGATCAAAACCGTCGGTAAGGACGGTCCGTTTCCGCTCGACAAGTTCAAGCTGATCATCGACATCAACCTGATCGGCACCTTCAACGTGCTGCGTCTGGCTGCCAACGAAATGCAGAAGAACGAGCCCCATAACCAGTACGGCGGCCGTGGTTGCATCATCAACACGGCGTCCGTTGCGGCTTATGAAGGCCAGATGGGCCAGGCTGCCTACAGCGCCTCGAAGGGTGGGGTCGTTGGCATGACTTTGCCAATTGCCCGCGATCTCTCGCGTGAGCTGATCCGAGTGAACACCATCCTGCCAGGCATTTTCAACACACCGCTCCTCGCAGCGGCACCTGAGAACGTGAAGCAAGCATTGGGCGCTCAAGTGCCAAACCCTGCACGTCTTGGTAATCCCGAAGAGTATGCGTCTCTGGCGGTTGAAATGTGTAAGAATGGCTATTTCAACGGCGAGGATGTTCGCCTGGATGGCGCCATTCGCATGGCACCGCGCTAAGCGCCGTTCGCCATTTTTCAATACCACAAAAGCCAAAGCCCGCCAGATTGGCGGGCTTTTTCCACTCTACGCACTCTACTGAGACTCTACACGTCCGGACGTACAATCCGTCCAGACAAATTCATTAGAACCTCATCGGCGTTAAAAAAGGATGGATCATCGGGCGTTTCGCCTCTTCCCATGACAATTTCCG
>JBCDGJ010000139.1:0-13123 GCA_038757945.1 Pseudomonadota bacterium | reverse complement strand
GACCTCCGTAGCGGCGCTGCGTGAATACGTCTACCGCAGCGCCCACCGGGATATCATGATCCATCGGCGGCAGTGGTTCGAAAAGCCCACCCAGCCGATTCTCGTGCTCTGGCCGGTGCCCGAGGGTCATGTGCCGACGACCGACGAGGCGCTGGCGCGGCTTCAGCAGCTGCGCAGCGACGGGCCCAGCGCCAGCGCGTTCGACTTCCGTTCTGCCCCGGACTGAGGGCGAGCCGCAGTGACCCGCAACCGCCTCATGGTGGCCGTGAAGATTTCACCACACCTGACACCGTCGCGTTCGCTACAATCCGGCCTGATTTCACCTTGAGGCTGCTCATGTTCCAGAACGAGAAAATCGCCGGCTTCGATCCGGAGGTCGCCGCCGCCATTGCTGCCGAGGAGCAGCGCCAGGAAGATCATGTCGAGCTGATCGCCTCGGAAAACTACGCCAGCCCGCGCGTGCTGGAGGCCCAGGGCGGGGTCATGACCAACAAGTACGCCGAAGGGTATCCGGGCAAGCGGTACTATGGCGGCTGCGAGTACGTCGATCAGGTCGAAGTGCTGGCCATTGAGCGGGTCAAGCAGCTGTTCGGTGCCGACTACGCGAACGTTCAGCCGCACTCCGGTTCCCAGGCCAACGCGGCGGCCTTTCTGGCGTTGCTGAAACCCGGCGACACGATTCTCGGCATGAGCCTGGCCGACGGCGGGCACCTGACTCACGGCGCGGCGCCCAACTTTTCCGGCAAGACCTACAACGCCGTGCAGTACGGCATCAACCCGGAGACCGGCCTGGTCGACTACGACACCGTTGCCGAGCTGGCGCAGCAGCATCGCCCGAAGATGATCATCGCCGGCTTCTCGGCCTACTCGCGGGTGCTCGACTGGGCCAAGTTCCGCGAGATCGCCGACTCGGTAGACGCCTACTTTCTGGTCGACATGGCACACATCGCCGGCCTCGTTGCTGGCGGCGTGTATCCCAACCCGGTGCCGCACGCCGACGTTGTCACCTCCACAACCCACAAAACCCTGTGTGGACCCCGTGGCGGCATCATCCTCGCCCGGGAGAACGAAGACATCGCGAAAAAGCTGAACTCCGCCCTCTTTCCTGGTACGCAGGGCGGACCGTTGATGCACGTGATTGCCGCCAAGGCGGTTTGTTTCAAAGAGGCGCTGGAACCGGACTTCGCTTCTTATCAGCGCCAGACGCTCGCCAATGCCCGGGTCATGGCCAAGTGTTTTCAGAACCGCGGTTTCGACGTGGTGTCCGGCGGCACCGACAACCACCTGTTCCTGCTCGACCTGATCAACAAGAACATTACCGGCAAAGCCGCAGATGCCGCCCTGGGCCGGGCCAACATCACCGTAAACAAGAATGCGGTGCCGAACGACCCACGCTCGCCGTTCGTGACCAGCGGCCTGCGCATCGGTTCGCCGGCGGTGACGCGCCGTGGTTTCAAGGAAACGGAGTGCGAGACGCTGACCGGCTGGATGTGCGATGTGCTCGACGACATCGAAAACGACAACATGGTGCTGTCGGTGAAGCAGAAGGTGGTCGAGCTCTGCCGCCAGTTTCCGGTGTATCGCCGCGCTGCCTGATGATCCGGCGTTGAGGCACCATGCACTGCCCGTTCTGTTCGGCTGACGACACGAAAGTCATCGATTCCCGGCTCGTCGCCGAGGGGACGGAGGTGCGCCGTCGACGCGCTTGTCAAGTCTGCGGGGAGCGCTTTACCACCTTTGAAAGTGCTGCCCTGGTCATGCCGCAGGTGGTCAAGCGCGATGGCACGCGGCAGCCGTTCGACGAAAGCAAGCTGCGCGCCGGCCTGATGCGGGCGCTGGAACGGCGCCCGGTTTCGACCGACCAGATCGAGGCCTGCGTCAGCCAGATCAAGCAGGCGCTGCGCGCCACCGGCGAGCGCGAGGTGCCGTCGCTGTCCGTTGGCGAAGCGGTTATGGCGGCCCTGCGCGAGGTCGACCCCGTGGCTTACGTGCGGTTTGCCTCGGTGTATCGGGACTTTCAGGACGTCAGCGAGTTCCAGGATGCCGTCGAGGGCCTGTCCCGCGAAGAACCGCAGGGTACCGGGCAGCTGAGCCTGCTCGGCGAGCCACCGGTGGTCGAGGATCTGCCACGCCGACAGCGGCGGCAGTCACGTCCGTCCCGACGGAAGTGAACGTGACCGACCACAGCGCTGCGCTCACGGCGTCCGACCGGGTTTTTCTGGAGGCGGCTGCGCAGTGGGCGCAGCCCGCTATCTTCCATACCAGCCCGAATCCCGCGGTCGGCTGTCTGCTGGTTCGCGGTCATGAGGTCATTGGCCGCGGGCGCACAGAGCCCGCCGGCGGCCGGCACGCCGAAGTTGTCGCGCTCGATCACGCCCGAGCGCAGGGCCATGATCCGGCCGGTGCGACCGCCTACGTCAGCCTCGAGCCCTGCGCGTTCGAAGGCCGAACGCCCGCCTGCGCGGACACGCTGGCACGCGTCGGCATCGCTCGGGTAGTAGGTGCGCTGACCGATCCGCATCCCCGTGTTGCCGGTGCCGGCTATGCCCGTTTACGCGCCGCCGGGGTGGCCGTTGCAACCGCGGAGCTCGACCTGGCGGCGGCCAACGTCCGCGGGTTCGTACACCGCCACCGCCACGGTCGACCGTTCGTGCGCCTCAAGGTTGGTGCGTCGCTGGATGGCCGCACCGCCATGGCCTCCGGCGAGAGCCAGTGGATCACGGGCCCTGCCGCGCGGGCCGACGTGCAGTACTGGCGCGCGCGCAGCTGCGCTGTCGTGACCGGCAGCGGTACCGTTCGCGATGACGATCCGCAGCTCAACGTGCGTGACGAACGCTTTGCGCGCGATGGTGCGCTGCGCCAGCCGCTGCGGGTGGTGCTCGACAGCCAGGGGACGCTGTCGGGCAGGGCGCGCATCTTCACGCCCGGCACCGAGGCGCTTCGGGTCACCGGCCCCGGGGTGGACCGCACCAGCGACGGCGCTGCGATGCCGCAGGTCGAGCTGCCTCTGACCACCGTCGGTGGCGTCGATCTTGCTGCGCTGCTCAGGCTGCTTGCCGACCGTGAGTGCAACGAGGTGCTCGTTGAAGCAGGCCCGCGGCTCATCGGTGCCTTCCTGGCCAGCGGGCTCTGGGATGAAGCGCTCATCTACCTGGCGCCCAAGGTGCTCGGCAGCGATGCGCGGCCGCTGGCCAGCGTTGCCATACAACGTCTTGCCGCAGCGATTACGGGTACAATCGCCGCCGTCGAGCCCATCGGTGACGATCTGCGGCTACAGTTCAAGAACAACCAGCCGGTGCTGCAGCTGCCGGCGTCCAGCGAGGAGTAGGGCTTTGATTCAGGGTCAGTGCACGGGAAATGGCAAACGGTTCGCCATCGTGGCGGCGCGCTTTAACGAGTACATCGTCGACAGTCTGGTGAAGGGTGCCCTCGATGCCCTGGCCCGGCACGGTGTCACCGCAGAAGTACCGGTGGTTCAGGTACCCGGCTGCTACGAGCTGCCGCTGGCGGCGAAGCGGCTGGCGAAGAGCGGCAAGTACGATGGCATCATCGCCCTCGGGGTGGTCATTCGGGGCGCAACCCCGCACTTCGAGTATGTTGCCGGTAACTGTGCGGCCGGCATCGCACGGGTGTCTCTGGATGAGGACCTGCCCGTCGCCTTTGGCGTGCTGACCACCGAGACCATCGAGCAGGCCATCGAGCGGGCCGGCACCAAGGCTGGCAACAAGGGGGCCGACGCCGCGCTGACCGTGCTGGAGATGGCCAACCTGCTCGAAGCGCTGTGAAGATCAATCCCCGGGCGCGGCGCCAGGCCCGACGGGCGCTGGTGCAGGCGCTCTACCAGTGGCAGATGACCGGTGGCGACACGGTCGTGCTGCTCGCTCAGTTTCAGGAAGACGATACGCTGAAGAGTGCCGACACGGAGTTCTTCCGTGAGATTCTGCTCGGGGTTATCCGCGTGCTGGAAGCCGCAACGCCGCCCGCCGAGGACGCAGCCGGTACAGGCATCGATACGCTCTTCAGCAGCTATCTGGATCGGAAGGTGGCCGAGCTCGACAAGGTGGAGCTGGCCGTGCTGCGGCTCGGGGCTTACGAGCTGAAGGAGCGCCCCGAGATTCCCTACCGCGTCGTGATCGATGAGTACGTCGAGCTCACCAAGGTGTTTGGCGCCGAGGCCAGCCACAAGTACATCAACGGTGTGCTGGACGCGATTGCCAACGACCTGCGACCGATCGAAACGGCCCATCATCGCGCGCCCGGCGCCTGATGCCCGATGGCTGAGTTCCGCCTGATCGACGCGATCGTCGCGGTGTTTGATCAGCTCGAGGCAGCACCGGCGGTTGTGCTCGGCCCCGGGGACGATGCGGCCATCCTGCGCGTGCCGGCGGGGACCGAAGTGGTTGCGTCGATCGACACGCTGGTGGCCGAACGCCACTTTCCCGCCACGGCGCTACCGCAGCAGATCGGCTATCGCGCGCTCATGGTTGCAGCTTCGGATCTGGCGGCAATGGCGGCCGAGCCAGGCTATGCGACGGTGGCGCTGACTCTGGATACGCCGGATCGGGAGTGGGTCTGCGACCTGGCTGCCGGCATCGCGGAAGCCGCCGAGGTGATTGGGCTACCGGTCGTCGGCGGCAACCTGGCGCGCGGTCCGCTCGCGCTGACGATCAGCGTGCAGGGCTACGTGCCCGTGGGGACCGCGCTGCGGCGCGACGGGGGTCGTCCCGGCGATCGGGTGCTGGTGAGCGGTCCGCTCGGCGGCAGTGCCGCGGCAGTGCGCACGGGTGCGGTTGCGGCAACCGGCGCGTCGCTGTCTCCTGTGCAGCGCGCTTACTTCCGGCCGCTGGCGCGGCTCGATCTGCGGACCCTGCTGCGCGGCCAGGCCAGCGCCGGCCTCGATGTGTCCGACGGGTTGCTGCAGGACCTCGACCACCTGTGTCGTGCCTCCGCCGTTGGTGCCGAAGTGCGGCGTTCCGCTCTGCCGCTGACCGCCGGCGCGCAGCTTGAGGATGCGCTTGGCGCCAGCGACGACTACGAGCTCTGCTTTACCGTGCCGGCTGCCGTCCCGGACGCGCCATTTCTTGCGGCCGGCTGTACGGTGATTGGCGAGCTGACCGCTGCCCTAGGGATCCGCCTGGACGGCGAACCGGTTGCCCCTGAAACCGGCTATGACCACTTCGTAGCGACCGGGGCGGCCAGTTGATGCGGCCGTCGCGATCAGGCCGGAGCAACAGCAGGCGGGTGCGTGCCGGATGACTGATGCGGCGCCCGGTCCGGTAGCGGACAACCGGCTTGACTGGTCCCATGCGCGGGATCCGGAGGCGCTGCTCGCCTGTGGGTTCGGCAGTGGTTTTCTCCGTCCCGCCCCGGGCACCTGGGGGACGGTGGCTGCGCTTGGCATCTGGTGGTTTTTGATCGCACCGCTGGAGCCGCCGCTGCAGCTGCTGATCGTGCTGGCGACGGCCTTAGTCGGTAGCGTGATCAGCGGCCGCGTTTGCCGGCGCTACGGGGTCAAGGATCCGGGCGCGATCGTGATCGACGAGTTTGCCGGGCTCTGGCTCACGCTCCTTGGCTTCAACCAGGACTGGTGGGTGTTCGTCGTTGTCGGGTTCCTGCTGTTCCGGCTGTTCGACATCTGGAAGCCGGGCCCCGTGGGCTGGGCCGATCGGCAACTGAGTGGCGGTTTCGGCGTCATGGCTGACGACCTGGTGGCTGGCTGCCTCGCGGCGCTTGTGCTCCAGGTCGCATTCTTCGGGTTCATCCTTACCGATGCCGGGCTGCTTCCGTAGACTGGAGGTTCCGCCGTTACCGGGCCGTTCCCCATGCGTCGTCTCAGCCTTGTCATCGGATTGGCCTGCTGCCTGATCGGCCCGGCCATTGCAGCTGCAAATGAAGCCAGCCCGGTCGATGTGGTTGGCCTCTTCAAGAACCGTGCGGTGTTGCGGGTGCCGAACGAAGATGAGTTCATGCTTCGTGCCGGTCAGGAGAAGCACGGCGTCAAGCTGTTGAGCGCCGACGCCTCGCGGGCGCAGATCCGCTACGAGGGCCAGGTGTACAACCTGAACCTGAGCTCACGGATCCGTGGCAATTACCGCAAGGTCGAGCAGGCCCAGGTCAGCGTCAACGCCGATTCGCTGGGCCAGTTCTACGTGCGCGGCGCCGTAAACCAGAACTACGTGAACTTTCTGGTGGACACCGGTGCGTCGGTTGTTGCAATCAGCTCACAGACGGCGGAGCGGCTTGGCATCGACTACCGCAAGGGCCAGGCCGGCACCGTGCAGACCGCCCAGGGCATAACAGAATCGCACTTCGTGAGCCTCGATGAGGTGACCGTGGGGTCGATCAAGGTGCAGAACGTGCAGGCAGCCGTGATCAGCGGTGCCTTCCCGACCGAGATCCTGCTCGGCATGTCTTTCCTGCGGAACGTGAAGATGCAGGAAAACGACGGCGTGCTGATGCTGACCCAGAAGTTTTAGTGGCGCACGGCCAGTGGTGCACGGCCAGTGGCGCACGGCCAGTGGTGCACGGCTAGTGGCGCACGGCTAGTGGCGCACGGCTAGTGGTGCACGGCTAGTGGTGCACGGCTCGGGGCTGCGGTCAGTGGCTGCGGCGTACGGCCAGCGTAGCGAGTTCCCCTAAGAGACCGTTCTGAATGCCGGCGCGATCCAGCATCGGCAGCGCCTCTGCGAGCAGCTCCTCGGCCCGGGTCTTCGACTGCTCGAGCCCCAGCAGCGACGGGTAGGTGTTCTTGCCGCTCGCCAGGTCGGAGCCGGCCGGTTTGCCAAGCTCTTCGGTGGACGCAGTGAGATCGAGCACGTCATCAACAACCTGAAACGCCAGCCCGATACGCGTTGCAAACTCCCGTAGCAGCACCCGCTGCTCATCGCTGGCCCCGGCGACCACGGCCCCCAGCTGAACCGATGCCGTGATCAGCGCGCCGGTCTTTGCGCCATGCAGGGTCTGCAGCTGGGTGAGCGACAGCTCCTGATTCTCGGCCTGCATGTCGAGCGCCTGGCCGCCGGCCATACCGGCGGTGCCGGAGGCTTCGGCCAGCAGCCGGATGCACTCCAGCCGTATGGGAATCGACAGGCCATGGGCGTTGGCCAGCACCTCGAAGGCGTGGGCCTGCAACGCATCGCCCGCCAGGATCGCCGTCGCCTCGCCGAAGCGGATGTGGCAGCTCGGCAGGCCATGGCGCAGATCGTCGTCGTCCATGGCCGGCAGGTCGTCGTGAATCAGGGAATAGGCGTGGATGTATTCCAACGCACAAGCCGGTGCCAGCGCGTCTTCCAGCGCCCCGCCGCAACCGGTCGCGGCGGCCACGCAGAGCAGCGGCCGCATGCGCTTGCCGTTGCCCAGGGTGGCGTAGCGCATGGCCCCGATCAGCTCCGGTGCGAGGGTGGATTCCTTTGGCAGGTGCTGGCCGAGCGCATCGTTGATGGTGGCCCGCAGCTGGGTCAGATCAGTCGTCACGGCTGCCGGCGGCCCCATCGTCATCGAGCTCGGCGAAGTCGGCCAGCTGGCCGTCGGCCGTCAATTGTTTGACGCGCAGCTCGGCGTTCTGCAGCGCGCTCTGGCAATGACGGGTCAGGCGAATCCCGCGCTCAAAGGCGGCCAGGCTATCCTCCAGGGAGAGGTCGCCGCTTTCCATGCGGGCCACGACCGTGTCGAGTTCGGCCAGGGCAGCTTCGAAGTCGAGGTCTTCGAGCCCCGGCTCCGCCGCACCGTCAGCAGTACTGGCAGTGGAGCCCTGGTCTGCAGTTGCCTTGTCGGTTGTTGCCTTCTTGCGGCTGCTGGATTTCCCTGTCATGAAAGGCAAGGTAACGGCGCTCCCGGCAACAAGCAAGGTTCGAATCGCTGACTAGACTTAGGTCGCGATAGTGACTTTTAGAGGCAGCTGTGGATCTCGCAACCCTGATTGGATTGCTTGGGGCATTCGGCATCGTCATCGCGTCCATGCTCATGAGCGGGTCGCTGGACATGTTCGTCAACGTGCCCTCGCTGTTGATCGTGTTCATCGGAACTCTCTTCGTCGTGCTGATGAAGTTCAGCCTCAGCCAGTTTCTGGGTGCGGTGAAAGTGGCCATCAAAGCCTTTAGCTTCAGCTCCGTTGAGCCCGACCAGCTGATCGAAGAGGTCGTGGACATGGCCGACACCGCACGCAAGGGCGGCATGCTGGCCCTGGAAGGTAAAGAAGTCTCCAGCAACTTCATGCAGAAGGGTATTCAGCTGCTGGTGGACGGGCACGATGCGGACGTCGTCAACTCGGTGCTGCGTAAAGACCTGAGCCAGACGCTGAAACGGCACGAGGTCGGCGCCAAGATTTTTGCGGCCATGGGCGATGTCGGCCCGGCTATGGGCATGATCGGTACGCTCATCGGTCTGGTGGCCATGCTTGCCAACATGGATGACCCCAAGTCCATTGGCCCGGCCATGGCGGTTGCGCTGCTGACGACGCTCTACGGCGCCATGTTCGCCAACATGTTTGCGTTGCCGGTCGCCGACAAGCTGACGATCCGGCGGGAGGAAGAGGCCAGGGTGAAGAGCATGATTCTCGATGTGCTGCTGGCCATTCAGGCCGGGCAGAACCCGCGCGTCATCGATTCCATGCTCAAGGTCTACCTGCCCGAGAGCAAGCGCAACGAGCAGGATTGAGCTGACTACAGCGCATGAGTGACGCAGTAGAAGACGACGAATCAGGAGACGACGGGGGCGGTGCCGGCTGGTTGGCAACCTTTGCCGACCTCATGTCACTGCTCATGTGTTTCTTCGTGCTGCTCCTGTCGTTCTCGGAGATGGACGTGCTGAAGTTCAAGCGTCTTGCCGGCTCCATGAAGAACGCCTTCGGCGTGCAGCAGCAGTTCCGTGTGCAGGACATACCCAAGGGCACCAGCATCATTGCCCAGGAATTCTCTCCCGGGCGGCCGCAGCCCACCCCGCTGAACGAAATCTGGCAGAAAACCACGGACGAGTCGCGGAACAGCCTCGAAGTGGCGTGTCAGGATCTGGGTTCGAGCAACACCGGCGAGTCCGGTGACGCTCAGAAAATGGTGGTCATAGATGAGGTGCAGGATCTCGTTGGGCAGACAGAAGAGGACGCGATCGAGCTGGCGACGGCGCTGGCCCAGGAGATTGCGGAAGGCGTACTTGAGGTTGAAACGAAAGGTCGCCAGATCACGATCCGCATCAAGGAGTACGGCACCTTCCCATCCGGGTCGGCCGACCTCACCCCCAATTTCAAACCCATCCTGAAGATCATTCGCGAACAGCTCGAAGACACCGACGGCAAGATCGTCATCGAGGGTCATACCGATGATCGCCCGATCAGCACGGCGCGCTTCCGGTCCAACTGGGCGCTGTCCAGCGCGCGCGCTGTAGCCGTCGCCCACGGGCTGTTCGATACGGGGCAGATACCACAGTCGCGCTTTCAAATTGCCGGTTATGCCGCCACCAAACCCATGGTCGCCAACAGCACCGGTGCCGGACGCGCTCGCAATCGCCGCGTCGAGGTGATCATCAACCAGGGTTTGAGCGACGAGGTCAAGGCGCAGCTCGAAGTGCTGCGTGGCGAAGACCCGACGGCCTATCAGGCCACGCGACGCGAGCTCATTCGACGCTTTGAGCTGCGCCCGGATGAGGTGTTCTGACGAACCCTCCGTCGACCGCCGATAAGCTCCGGCTGAGAAAATCTGTCTGGCGAGGGCGGCCCCGAAAGATCCGGTGCCGGCTCAGCCCGGCCCGTCCCGCAGCGGTTGGCGGTTTCGGAAGCTGTCCAGATGCTGTTTCAGCTCCTGTACGGCTTCCGCTGAGAGCGCGGCTTCTGCCGCATCGGCAATCTGCAGCGCTTCAGTCTGCACTGCCACGGCTTTGCTGAAATCCCCCTGTTCCGCCAACGCGGCGGCCAGCGTGTCGAGGTAGCTCGCATTGCGGTCCAGGGCAACCGCGCGCTGGGCGGCAGCGACGGCCTGATCACCGTTGCGCACATCGGCATGGGGACTCGTGGCCAGTACCCAGGCGAACTGGTTCTGGGCCGAAGCTGTTTCGCCGGCCGCGGCTCGCCGCAACCAGTCCACGCCCCGAGCGCGTTGCTCGGGTGAATCGTCGCCGGCGAGCAGATGCCCGAGCCGCAGCATCGCCGGCAGCGAGCCGGCGCTGGCCGCCCGCGTGTAGCTGGATTCTGCCGCAGCGGCGTTGGCGTCGGTTCCGAGCCCGTGCTGGTGCAGATAGCCGAGCTGCAGCAGGGCGGCCGGCGATCCGGTTCCCGCTGCCGTTTGAATCAGCGAGAACGCGCGCGCGGCATTGGCCGGTACACCATCGCCGGTGAGATGCAGATAGCCCAACGCCAGCTGCGCATCGGTGGAGCCGAGCTCGATCGCGCGTTCGAGCAGCGCGATCGGATTGTCCTCTGGCCGGACCGGCAGGGTCGGTGGCTGGGGTAACACGGGTCGCTCGAAGTCCACACTGTCGAGTTCTCCGGAGCGCAGCAGGTAGGATTTGGCGACCATAGCCTGCGGGTGATCGAGCGCAATTGCCGCGTCGTACCAGCGCAGGGCAACGGCGGGATTCGGATCGTCGGCGTAGGGTGCGCGGAAGCTCGAGGCGAGATGGGTCATCGCGTTCACCTCCCCGGCTTCGGCCGCACGGCCAAGCCAGTAGCGCGCCAGCTCCAGGTCTTTCTCGACGCCCAGTGCATGCAGGTGGGCGTAGCCGAGGTGGAAGGCTGCTTCGTTGTGACCGTTTTCTGCCGCGGTGTGCAGGAAGCCCAGTGCCAGCATCGCGTTCGCGTTGACCCCCTCGCCGTGCAGATACAGCCGCCCGAGGGCAACCCGAACATCATCGTTGCCGGCGTCGAACTCGAGTGCGCGCAGATAGTCCTTGCGGGCAGACACCGGCATGCCTTCGGCGTAGTAGCTTTGCCCCCGCAGAAAGTAGATGTGGCTGCGGATCTCGTTGTTGAGATCCCAGTACGGCAGCAGCGGCGCCAGGTAGGCGCGCGCCAGCGCGTACTCGCCGCGCTGCAGGGCAGCAACGGATTCATCCAGGTGCTTGCGCGCGTCGAAAGGGGCACCGAGTGCGGTTGGCGTCAGCCATAGCGCGCCCGCACAGAGCGCCGCTCGGGACAGCGCCCGCAGCGGGCCGGGGAGCCAGCCTGGCAGGAGCCGGCTGCGTTGGGGGTGGGTCGGGTACCGCATGCGGCCAGTGTAGAGCGGGCGGGCAGGGCTGGCATCACCCGCCCCGGTTTTGTCCGGCCAGCTGCGCGCCGCGTCACACGGAGCGCCGGGCCACCGGTATCCTGTACCCATGAAGCACTGTAACGGCTGCGGGCGCTGCTGCGAGACCGCGGGGAATGGTGGACTGTCGGCAACGGCAGAAGACATCCGCTGGTGGGAGGCCCACCGGCCGGAGATCGCCCGGTATGTGAAGGACGGCCGGATCTGGGTCGATCCCGCGTCCGGGGACTATCTGCCGCGCTGTCCCTGGCTGGTCCGGGCGGCGGACGACACGCGCTTTTCCTGCGCGATTTACCACGACCGCCCGGAGGATTGTCGCCACTATCCGGTCGATATCGGCCAGATGATCCGCGATGACTGCGAGATGCTGGAGCCGAGCGATCGGGCCGATCACGAGCGTGCACAACGGCGCTTGGATCTGCTCATGATTGATGAGCGCCCGCCGTTGATGCGTTGATTTCCGGCTCGGTTGCGGATCCGAACGACAGGAATCCGATGGGCGCGGGCTCACCCATTCAGGGGATTGGTGCTCTGCCTTTCCTATGCCTCACTGAGTAATCAAACTCAGGAGGCACGCAATGCATCTCAGACTCAGAACGACCAAGCATGGGCTCATAGTCGCTGCCGGCCTCTGTGTCATGTTGGCTGGCAGCGTCGGTGTAAGCACCGCTGCACCTCCGGAAGCGAATCAGCAGAGCCGGGTCCAGCGGGTCGATGTCCGGGCCGATCGTAGCCGGGTGACGCTAACGCTCGAGCAGCAGGTGGCGGATCTGCAGCAACGGGTGCGGGATCTGGAGCGTGAACTGGGCCGGCTGCGCAACGCTCGAACGGCGCAGAGCGATGGTCAGGCGACCCAGGCACTTGCGGCGCGGCTGACCGCCTTGGAGAACGTACTTCGCATCAGCCCGACGAAGGTTGAGCTCATTGTCCCGAAAAACCTCGAGATCCGTAGCGGGCAGAAACTCGAAGTGCACAGCGGTTTGCAGATGGATCTGCTCAGCAGCACGGTCCTCAGGTTGAGTGGAACAGGGGTAACCAACATTGACAGCCCCGCCATCAACCTGAATGCAGGCAACGTTGGCGTGGATGGGGTGTTGCGTTCGCCAACGGCGATTCATGATTCGGTGATTTCGGCGTCCTACACCCCAGGCGCTGGGAACATCTGGTGAGCAGTATTCGTGTTTCTGTGAGTCGGCGACTTGCAACTGGGAGCTGCGGGTATTGCGTGATCAGCGTGCTGCTGTTGCTGCTTGGCAGTTCCGCAGAGCTGGCTGCCGCAGCAACGAAGGAGCAACGCGTGCTCCTGCGGGAACCGGCTGCCGTTGGCCGGACCCTAACCCAGGTCTGCTCGGAGGCAGGCTTCGAGCCGAAACAGCTGAGGGCGTGCGCGGAGGCCATGAGCCGCCACTGCGAAAAGCTCTCGATCGATCCGCGTAGCCCGCGCTGCTGGCAGTGGTTCGTGGATCAGCAGCGGGCGCGCAGCCTTGATGCCCGGCGGGTGCTGCGCATCCGGTCAGATCGGCCAGAAACGCTGGAACGTTTGCGACGGCTGCCGCAGCAGCGACCAGCTCCTCTTCCGAAACAAAACGATCTTATGCGGCCAGGGAACCCGCCTTCGCCGCGGCGGTCTTAAAGGATGTGAGCAGTGAAACGCGGCAGGGGCGCTAAGCCGCCGTGCTACACTTGCCGACCGGCCGCGCAGAAGCCTGCGTAGTCGCGAGTGGTATCGCGACGCTTCTGTGCTCGGTAATTCCTTTGGGGGCGACATGGCTTCGACGGGGGTTGCAGAGCTTGCGGTGCATGCCGAGAGGGTAGTGACTCTCGTTAAACAATCGCTGTAACTTTATAGTTGCCAACGACGAAAACTACGCACTAGCGGCCTAAAAACCCCG
>JBCDGJ010000138.1:0-13163 GCA_038757945.1 Pseudomonadota bacterium | reverse complement strand
GCCGCGGACTGCAGCGTCGAAGTCGACCGCACGAGCCTGACGACGGCCCTGCTGCACCTGCTGAGCAACGCGAGGGAAGCCACGACCGGTTCCGGCCGGGTTGAGATCAGCGTCAACACCGCACCGCCGGCGGCTGAGCTGGCGGAGGCTCCGGACCAGCGGCCAGCGGCCTGGGCCGTCGTGCGGGTCAGCGATACCGGGTCCGGTATGAGCACCGAAGCCAGAGAGCGCGCAGTGGAACCGTTCTTTACCACCAAGGGACAGCAGAACCGGTCGGGTCTAGGTCTCAGCATGGCGTTCGGCTTTGCCCAGCAGTCTGGCGGTGACCTGCGCATCGCCGACCGGGCCGGGGGTGGCACGGAGGTCTCGCTATACCTGCCACTCGCCGCTGACGCGCGGTCTCCGCAGTCGACGCAACGAGCGGCGCCGGCTGACGAACCGGTCTCCGGGCGGGTGCTGCTGGTAGAGGACAAAGCAGAGCTCCGCAATGCCCTGGCGCGGCTCATTGAAGCGATGGGCCTGAAAGTCGCGAGCGCTGAAGACGCCAGCAGCGCGCTCGACTACCTGCAGCGGGAGCCGCTACCGGACCTGCTGCTCACGGACGTCGTGATGCCTGGCGAACTCAACGGCAAAGAGCTGGCGGAAGCCGCGATCGCACAGTACCCCGCGCTCCGGGTCCTGCTGATGTCCGGCTACTCCGACATTGCCAGCGGCGACTTTGCGATGCTGCGAAAGCCGTTTTCGCTGGAGGAGCTCCGCCGCGAGATCAGGGCCCAGCTGCCGGAGTCCTGCGCCGCCTGAGCGGCAACCGTTTCAGGCGTTCTTGATCGTGAGGCCACCGTCGACAGGCAGCGTCACGCCGGTGATGAAACTGGACGCGGGCAGCGCCAGGCTGAGCGTCGCGTGGGCGACTTCCTCGGGCTCCGCATAGCGTTTGAGGGCCACCCTGCGGCGCGCGTAAACGGCTTTCTGATCCTCCGGAATCTCCGCCGTCATTCCGGTTCGGATCGGACCGGGGCAGATGCAGTTCACGGTGATGCCCTCTTCCCCAAGCTCCACCGCGAGCGATCGGGTCAGCCCGATGACCCCGGTCTTGGCAGCCGTGTACGGACTGCCGAACTTCGTTGCACCGAGCCCTTCGGTGGAGGCGATATTGATGATCCGGGCATGCGGTGATTGCCGCAGCAGCGGCAGTGAGGCCCGAATGGTCGCCGTATGCGCGGTCAGCAATACGGCCAGCGACAGGTCCCAGGCGGCTTCGAAATCCGGACCATCAATGGTGGTGAACCGGGAAATGCCCGCGTTGTTGACCAGGATGTCGAGACGTTCGAAGTGTGCGCCCACCGCATCGAATACCTCGGCTACCGCACTGCGATCGGCAACGTCCAGGCGCCAGGCTCGAGCATCGCCGCCCTGCCCGCGAATCCCGTCGGCAACGGCCTCGGCTCCCTCGCCATCAAGATCCAGAGCCGCCACCCGGGCGCCCGCTGCGGCGAACACCTCTGCCGTCGCGCGCCCCATACCGCTTGCGGCGCCGGTCACCACGGCCACGCTGCCGGTCACCGAACGGCTCAACTCGGGCCTGTCCCCTGCTGTCGCCATAGCTCCTCCCCTGTTGCACTGAATGGCTCGAACGAAGGAGATTGTACGCGTGCGGGGCGGCCACTGCGGATCCGCAGCAACATTTCGGGCCGGTCATCAGGACCCGGAGGCAAGGGGAGCGTAGAGTGAAAGTGGTGGGTCGTCTGGGACTCGAACCCAGGACCTACAGGTTAAAAGCCCGGTGCTCTACCAACTGAGCTAACGACCCAAGGGCGCGCATTGTAGGCACACCGCCGCACCACCACAAGCGCCGGGGCGGGCGGTGGTCGCTTACATTTCGCGCGCGTAATCTGCGGCTTTTTCAGCCACCTCGTGCTGGGGGTACTCTGCGCGGACCTGATTGAGGTACTCGAGTGCCCGCCCCCGATCGCCAAGTCGGGCATAGGTCACGCCCAGCTTGAACAGCGTGTCCGGAATCTTGCGATGATCCGGATACAGGTCCAGCACCTGGATGAACTGAGCCCTGGCCCGCTCAGTTTCGTCTTTGACGAGGTAGAGCTCGCCGAGCCAGTACAGCGCATTGCCGGTCAGCTCGCCGGCGGGAAAGTCGACGATCAGCCGGTTGAAGCTGCGCAGTGCATCATCGTAGCGGCGCTCTCCAATCAGCGCGTACGCATCGTTATAGGCCTGCTGTTCCTCGCTCAGCGCCACCGCCGGTGTTGCCGGTGCTGCTGCAGCGGCAACCGCAGCGGCTGCTTCCGGCGCAACCGCAGCGCTGGCCGTACTGGTGGCTGGTGGCGTTGCCGCGGCAGCCGCGGCGTTCTGCTGTTCCAGCAGTCGCCGATCCAGGTTGCGGTACTGCTCCGTCTGCGCCTGCTCGAGCTTGCGGATCGCATACGCCTGCTCTTCCACCAGCCCGCGCAGCTCGTTGAGCTCCTGCTGCATCACCTGCAGCTGGTAGAACAGCTCGCTGAGCCTGGATGGTTCAGCGGCCTCAAGCGCGGGTGCTGCCAGCATCAGTCCCAGCAGCAACCGGTGGACAAGCGTCTTCGCCGCCATGGTGATCAGCGGTACACCAGAATGGCGCGGCGGTTACGGCCCCAGGCAGCCTCCGAGTGACCGGGATCTTCCGGCCGCTCCTCGCCGTAGCTTACGCCTTCGAGCTGGCTTGCCGGCACACCTGCCGTGCGCAGGAAGCTCAGCACCGCGTTGGAGCGTCGCTCACCGAGCGCGAGGTTGTACTCGCGGGTGCCGCGTTCGTCGCAATGACCTTCGATTACGAGGTTACGTCCCGGATTGCTGCGCAGCACGTTGGCGTGCATTTCCAGCACCGCGAGATCCTCAGGATTGAGGACAGACTGGTCGTAGGAGAAGTAAAAGGTGCGCGGCAGCAGCCGGGCGGTACCGGGCACGTACGGATTGCCGTTTGGATCAAAGGCTGCCGCTGGCTCCGCCGGGGGCGTTACCGGGGGCGGCGTTTCGATCGTTTCCGGCGGGGGTTCTGCCGGCGGCAGCGTTTCCTTGGTGCCACCAGAACTTCCGCAGCCGGCGACGAACAGCAGCAGCAGTGCACCATATCCGAACTGCCTGAGCCATTGATTGAACATCCACTTCTCCTTTGCCTTCATCGTTGTTGTTCATTGAAGGGTATGACTGAGGGTTGTGGCCAGCGCCACCGCCAGAAACCTATGTTGCAGCCTCAGAACGACGGTGTCGATCAGACCGATTCAAAAAAAGCACCTACTTTGACGAAGCCATCGTAATGATGGCACCGGGTTCCGAATCGTCGCCCATCACAGCAGGGCGGACCATCACAAACCGGACCACGCGGATCCGCTACCGCGAAACGACGCGTACGGGACTCGGCAGATACGGCGACCAGGACGGCTCGCGTACGTCTCCGATCGAGGACGGCAGCCGGTACTTGACGCGGCCATCTACAGAGACGACGGCAAGCACGCCCTGTCCTTCGGCCTGGGTCGCGTAGATCAGCATGACGCCGTTCGGAGCAACCGAGGGAGATTCGTCCAGCGAGGTCGAGGTCAGCAGGCGTAAATCGTCGCGCGGCAGGTCGAGCCAGGCAACGTGAAAGTCGTTGCGTGGGCCGCGGTGCACCATGATCAGCTGCTCACCGCTGTCGAGCATCCGGGCGCGCGCGTTGTAGTCGCCCACGTAGGTGAGGCGCGTCGGCGGGCCACCGGCGACATTGAGCTGATAAATCTGCGGCTTGCCGCCACGGTCGGAGGTGAAGATCAGGCTCTTGCCGTCCGGTGACCAGCTCGGCTCCGTATCGATCGCGCGATTTCGCGTCAGGCGGCGCAGCGCCCTGGTGGACAGATCCATCAGATACAGCTCCGGATTGCCATCCTTCGACAGCACCATGGCCAGCTGGGTCCCGTCCGGCGAGAACACCGGGGAGCCGTTGATTCCCCGGAAATTGGTGAGCTGCTCCCGAACGCCGGTCTCCAGATTCTGCAGCACCACGCTGGATCGCCCGGTTTCGAACGACGTGTACGCGACCCGTTTGCCATCCGGCGCCCAGTTCGCGGACAGCATCGGCTCGCTCGAGGAAAACAGCGTCCGTTCCCGCGCACCGTCGGCATCGGCGGCAAGCAATGTGTACCGGGCATCCGGGCGGCCCGCGCGTTCAGCAAGGATGTAGAGAATTTTGGTCGAGAACGCACCGGGAATATCGGTAACGCCTTCGTAGACATCATCGGCAACCTGGTGCGCCAGATCACGCCAGCCGTTGTCGGCAGCGGCGTATTCACGGCTCAGGACCTCGCGCTCGTTGCTGACGTCGAAGAGGCTGAAGCTGACTCCGAGCGCCCCATCCAGCGCCTGCGAGGTCCGGCCGATCACCAGGTATTCAACCCCGAGCACGCGCCAGTCGCGAAAGAACACTTCCCGCCGGGTGGTCGGCAGCGACAGCATGTTGGCTGCTTCCAACGGAGCGAACTGACCGCTACGCGCCAGATCAGCGCCAATGATGTCTGCCATCGGCGCCGCGGACTGCAGCAGCCCGGGCTGGGCAAAGGGCACAACCGCGATGCTGGTTGGCCGATCGTTGCCGGACTCGATGATGATGGTATCGAGGCTCTGCGCCGCCTGCGCTGCGACCGGGAGCAGGTACAGCAGCAGCGACAGCACTAGCGCTCGCGCGCCGCCGCGCATGATCAATCCATTCGTCATCGCCATAGATCCTCTGGCTTGAATTGCAGCCGGAACTTCCGGAAGTATTTCTCGAACAGCCGCGATTCCTCGGGCACCGTGAACCGTCGCACCTTGCGCACCGCAGCTTCTGCGGAACGGTCGAAGGCTGCGCTGCCGCTCGAATCGACGACCGTCACGGCGACCACCTCACCGGTCGGCACCAGCTCCACCAGCAGTACCGCTTCCATGTCGCGCCGCGCGCTCGGTGGCCGCGACCAGTTTGCGACCACCGCCTGATGAATACCCGCACGATAGGACTGTGCCTGGCTCGAATCCGCCGTTGCGGCAGCCGCATCGGCTGCTTCTGCCAGAGCAGCCGCCTCTGCCGCCAGCGCCTCTTCGAACTGGGCCGCTGCCAGGGAATCCAGGCGCTCCTGCCGTGCCCGGCGCTCCTCGGCTGCACGGTCGACGGTCGGTTGCGGCTTCGGCACGGGTTGCGGCTCAGGCTGCGGTTCCGGCGGTTGCTGAACGACCGGGGGCGCTTTCGTTACCGGCTTCGGCGGTGGCGCGGCCCTGGGTTTCGGCTTTGCCTTGGGTTCCAGAACGACGAGCTCCGAGCGCACGATCTGGGGCTTCACGATCCGGCTCGACGCGGTGTCCGGCTGAAAACCCCGGACCAGCGCAAACACGGCTGCCGCATGCAGCAGCAACGCCAGTAGGAAGGGACCGGCATAGTGACGCAGAGCAATCATCATGGTTACCGCCGTCAGCCTTCACCCAGTTCCGGCGGATCGGTGATCAGGCCAACGCTCTCGGCGCCGGCCTTCTGCAGCACCGTCATCACGCCGACGACCGCGCCATACTCAAGCGCCTGATCGGCTTTGACGTAGACCGGCACGTCAGGCCGTGCCCGCAGCACCTTGCCGGCCTGGTCCGCCAGCGAGTAAATCGTTACCCGGGTGCCTTCATCCTCTGCGTTCTCGAGGCCCAGATTGACGAAGATCGCACCATCCGCGCGCATCGATATGATGAGCGGATCCGCATCCTGCTCCGCAACCGGCTCTGATGGCGCATTTGGCAGGTCAACGGTCACGCCCTGAGTAAGCAGCGGCGCCGTGGCCATGAAAATGACCAGCAGCACGAGCATGACGTCGATATAGGGAACGACGTTGATCTCCGCCATGGGCTTGCGCTTGCGTGTCACCGGCTGGCACCGCCGGTGGCTTTAGGTTTCGCTGCAGCCGTTCGGCTGGCCTGCGGGCGCCCGTGGGCTGCGCGGTGCAGGATGCTCGTGAACTCCTCGCTGAAGGCTTCGTAGCGCCCCATCAGCGACTCGACCCGCGCTGAAAAGCGGTTGTAGCCGATCACCGCCGGGATCGCCGCAAACAGCCCCATTGCCGTTGCCACGAGTGCTTCCGAGATCCCCGGCGCAACCGATGCGAGCGTCGCCTGGCTCATGTTGGCGAGGCTCCGGAACGAGTTCATGATGCCCCAGACCGTGCCGAAGAGCCCGACATAGGGACTGGTGGACCCGACCGTCGCGAGAAACGGCAGATGCGTCTCGAGCTTCTCTTCCTCACGGCTGACGGTCACCCGCATGGCCCGCTGCACACCCTGCATGATCGCATCAGCATCGACATCCGGCTGCTCGGCCATGCGCGAATACTCCTTGAAGCCAGCAACGAAGACCGATTCGATGCCGGTCAGATCGGGGCTGCCGCTCAGCTCGCCGTAGAGCTTGCGCAGGTCGATGCCGGACCAGAAGTACTCCTCGAAGTCATTCAGCTCGCGGCCGACGCGCCCGAGATAGAACCAGCGCTGAAAGATCATCATCCAGGACACCACCGACGCCAGCATCAGCGCGCCCATGACGCACTGAACCAGCAGGCTCGCGTTCGCAATCAGCTCAAAAATCGACAGCTCTTCAGCCACCGGTGTTCTCCTTTACCCACATGTTTGCTCTTCCGCTGTTCCTTTGCTCTGCCGTTTGCCGAACCGCTGTTCCGCTTCCCGGCTTACTGCTGGCCGTGGTTACCGGGACCCGGAGCAGGTGCTGGGACCCGCGACGCAGCGGTCAGCCGCATCAGTCTTCATTCAACGAAAGCGACGGCTGCTGTGCCACCTGTCCGGCCCCAGGACCCGCCGGCTCCGGCAGACCCAGGTGCGTGTATGCCCTGGCCGTTGCTACCCGGCCCCTGGAGGTACGCATCAGAAACCCCTGCTGAATCAGGTAGGGTTCGATGACGTCTTCAATGGTGTCGCGTTCCTCGCTCAGCGCAGCCGCCAGCGAGTCGAGGCCCACCGGTCCGCCGCCAAAACTGTCGATGATGGTCTCGAGCAGCCTTCGGTCCATACTGTCGAATCCAGCAACATCAACCTTCAGCAGGTTCAGCGCGGCGTCGGCGATCGGTCCGGTGACGACGCCGGTACCCCTGACCTCAGCATAGTCTCGGACGCGGCGCAGCAGGCGGTTTGCGATCCGCGGCGTGCCGCGGGAGCGCCGGGCGATCTCGAGCGCACCATCCGCTTCGACCGCGAGGCTGAGCTTAGCGGCCGAACGCTGAACGATTTCTGACAATTCGCCGATCTGGTAGAACTCGAGCCGCTGGACGATGCCGAAGCGGTCCCGCAGCGGCGACGTCAACAAACCTGCCCGGGTCGTCGCGCCGACGAGCGTAAAAGGCGGGAGATCGAGCTTCAGCGAACGCGCAGCCGGCCCTTCGCCGATCAGGATGTCGATCTTGAAGTCTTCCATGGCCGGGTAGAGCACTTCCTCGACTACCGGACTCAGGCGATGAATCTCATCGACGAACAGCACGTCCCCGGCTTCGAGATTGGTCAGCAGCGCCGCCAGGTCACCGGCGCGCTCCAGTACCGGTCCGCTGGTGGTTTTCAGCGCCGCGCCCATCTCGTTGGCAATGATGTGCGCCAGCGTCGTTTTGCCAAGGCCGGGCGGACCGAATACGAGCACATGGTCCAGCGCTTCGGCACGCCCGCGCGCGGCTTCGATGAAGATCCCGAGCTGCTCTTTGACCGCTGCCTGACCGACGTACTCGGCCAGCGCCTCGGGCCGCAGCGCGCGGTCCAGCTGCCGCTCTGCAGTGTTGCTGCTGCTGGCGGCCACCAGCCGATCGGGTTCGATGCTCATTCCCTGCTCCGTACGGCTGCGTTCAGCGGACCTGGGAGCGCAGCGCCAGCCGCACCTGCTCCTCGACGGTGACGGCGGCCGCGGCTCCGGACTGCTCCAGCATCCGCGCCGCTTCCGCCGGTCGGTACCCCAGCGCCTGCAGCGCGCTCAGCGCCTCGTCGGCTTCCACAGGTACTTTCGCGACATCAACCGGCGCTGCAACAATGACGTCAGCAAACCGCCCCTTCAGCTCCACCAGCAGCCGTTCCGCCGTTTTCTTGCCAACGCCGCTGACCCGGGTCAGCGGTGTGACGTCCTGGGCCTGAACCGCGCCGGCCAGCTCGTCGATCGTCAGCGCCGACAGGATCGCGAGCGCCAGCTTCGGTCCGACACCGTTGGCCCGGATGAGGCTGCGAAAGACATCGCGTTCCGTCCGATCGCGAAAGCCGAACAGCGTGAGCGCGTCTTCGCGCACAACCTGGTGCACATGCAGGGTCAGTGCTTCACCGGGTCGCGGCAACACGGCCTGAACGCCCGCGGTCACCGCGATTTCGTAGCCGACGCCGCCGACGTTCAGCACCAGCGTGTCGTTGTCGGCCTCGAGCAGGGCTCCGCTTAACCAGGCAATCATGGCCGGGCAGTATTGATATGGCAGATCGCCAGCGCAAGCGCGTCGGCGGAGTCACTTGGCGGCCGCGCGCTCAGAGCGAGCAGCGACTGGACCATGTGCTGTACTTGTTCTTTGCTGGCGGACCCGGTACCAACGACAGTCTGCTTTACCTTTCGAGCGGCATACTCGTAGATCGGCAGGCCCGCGGCGACCGCAGCGGCAATCGCCACGCCGCGCGCCTGGCCAAGCTTCAAGGCCGACTGCGGGTTGCGCGCCATGAACACTTCCTCAATGGCGAGCACGGCCGGGTCATACTCCTCAATCACGGCCACCACGCCCTGGTAGATCTCCGCGAGCCGCTCCGGGAAGGTGCTGGCACCGGGACGGATGCAACCGCTCGCGCGGTAACTCGGCTGTCGACCCGTGGACAGATCGATCAGGCCATACCCCGTGCGCACGGATCCCGGGTCGATGCCGAGAACGCACCGCGGCTGCCGGTCGGTGGTGCGGTCAGGAATCAGCGAGCGCTGCCTCGTCCAGCTGCGCATTGCTGAACACGTTCTGGACGTCATCGAGATCGTCGAGCGCGTCGATCAGCGTGACGATCTTCTGCGTCAGCTCGCCGTCGCAGGGAGCTTCGGTGCTCGGGATCATTTCGATCTCCGCGGCCGTGGCTTCGAAGCCGGCGGCCTTCAAGGCGTCGACCACGGCGCCAAGCTCCTCCCACGCGGTCGTCACGGTTGCCGCGCCGTCGTCATCCATGTCGAAATCTGTGGCCCCTGCCTCCAGCGCAGCCTCCATCAGCGCGTCTTCATCCGCCCCGGGTTCGAAGCGGATGATCCCGGCGCGGCTGAACAGATAAGCCACGGAGCCGTCGGTTCCGAGGTTACCGCCGTGCTTGCTGAACGCGTGCCGCACCTCCGCAACCGTGCGATTGCGGTTGTCGGTCATTGCCTCTACCAGCACCGCCACCCCACCGGGGCCGTAGCCCTCATAGGTCAGCTCCTCGACGTTGTCGCCATCCTGCCCGCCCGCACCGCGCTTGATGGCGCGGTCGATGGTGTCCTTGGGCATATTGGCACCCAGGGCTTTGTCGACGGCAAGCCGAAGCCGCGGGTTGTCCTCGATGACGCCTCCACCCATGCGGGCCGCCACGGTCACTTCACGGATGATCTTGGTCCAGAGCTTGCCGCGCTTGGCATCCTGCCGTGCCTTGCGATGCTTGATGTTGGCCCACTTGCTGTGCCCTGCCATGGCGTTAGCCTCTCATTCCTCTGTCCGCTCCAGCGGCTGCCCACTGTAGCGACCGTCCACGTGAGCGGCTATCTTCGCTGTCGGGCTCAGCCGCAACCGACCCGCCAACTCCCGGCGCAGCGCGTAGGTCCCCGGCTGCCGCCATTCTCGAGCGCCTGTTAGTCGCGCTTCACCACCTGCACGCCGAGCTCCCGTAGCTGCCGGGGATCGACCGGGCTCGGTGCTGCCATCATCAGACAGGAGGCCGTTTGCGTTTTCGGAAACGCAATCACGTCGCGAATCGCGTGGGTGCCGGTCATGAGCATCACCACGCGATCGAGACCAAAGGCAATGCCGCCATGCGGCGGGCAGCCGTAGGACAGCGCTTCGACCAGAAAACCAAACTTATCCTGCGCTTCAGCGCCGATCTGCATCGCCTCGAACACCGCCGTCTGCAGCTCCGGCTCGTGAATCCGCAGCGAACCGCCACCGATCTCGTAGCCATTGAGCACCACATCATAGGCCGCCGCGCGCGCCGCCAGAGGGTCGGCCAGTAGTTCCTCGGCCGTGCACGTCGGCCGGCTGAACGGGTGATGCATGGCCGTCAGTGACTGGTCCCGCTGCGCCTCGAACATCGGCCAGTCGACCACCCAGCACGGGGCCCAGCCTTCTTCGATGAGGTCGAGCCTGCGGCCAAGCTCGTTGCGCAGGGCACCCATGGAATCGTTGACGACGCTACGATCGCCGGCGCCGAAGAACACCAGGTCACCATCGGCCGCCCCGCACCGCTCGAGCAGCGCCTCAACGGTGCTGTCCGGCAGAAACTTGATGATCGGCGACTGCAGGCCGGCGACGCCTGCGGCGAGATCGTTCACCTTGATGTAGGCGAGCCCCTTGGCCCCGTAGCGGCCGACGAATTCGGTGAGCTCGTCGATTTCCCGACGAGAGAGCTTGAGTGCTGCCTGCGGTGCCCGCAGCACGACAACCCTGCCGTTGGGATCCTGGGCCGGACCGGAAAACACTTTGAACTCGACGTCGGCCACCAGCTCCGCGACATCCAAGAGCTCCAGCGGATTGCGCAGATCAGGCTTGTCGCTGCCGTAGCGCGCCATCGCTTCGGCAAAGGTCAGCACCGGGAAGGCCGGTAGCTGCACGTCCAGCACCTCGTCGAACACCGAGCGCAGCATGCGCTCGGTCATGGCCATAATGTCTTCTTCCCGGACGAACGACGCTTCGATATCGATCTGCGTGAACTCCGGTTGCCGATCATGACGCAGATCTTCATCGCGATAGCAGCGCGCGATCTGATAATACTTGTCGAAGCCCGCCATCATGAGCAGCTGCTTGTAGACCTGTGGCGACTGCGGCAGAGCGAAGAACTCGCCCGGATGCGTGCGGCTGGGGACCAGATAGTCCCGTGCGCCTTCGGGCGTGGAGCGGGTCAGCGTCGGCGTTTCGACCTCGCAGTAGCCTTCCGCTTCGAGGGCTCGGCGCACAGCGCTCGTGACCCGGGCCCGCAGGCGCAGGTTGTTCTGCATCTCGGGCCGTCGCAGATCCAGATAGCGATAGCGCAGCCGCACGTCTTCGCCGGCGTCCGAGTACTCGTCGAGCTGGAAGGGCGGCGTCTGTGCTTCGCTGAGCACGGTCAGCTCCAGACCGAGCACTTCGATCTGCCCCGTCGCCATCTCCGGATTGATCTTCCCTGCTTCGCGTTCGCGTACCCGCCCGGTGACCTGCAGAACGTATTCGCTGCGCACCGTTTCCGCGGTGGCGAAACTCGCTTCCGTATCCGGGTCGTAGACCACCTGCACGATGCCGCTGTGGTCCCGGACATCGAGGAAAATCACCCCGCCATGATCCCGGCGCCGGTGCACCCAGCCGCAGAGCGACACGGTTGCGCCGACTTCAGCAAGGCTCAATGCGCCACCGGCGTGAGACCGCATGGGCGACTGCGTCGTGGTCATTCGCTGCTCCCGGAAGCGCTTTCGGAGGGTTTGCTGCCGGTGCTGGCGCCGCTGCCGCCCCCGCTATCAGAGGTCGCGCCAGAGCTGCCGCCATCCGCCTTTTTCTTGTTCTTGAAGTCCGTCTCGTACCAGCCGCCACCTTTCAGGCGGAAGCCCGCGACCGAGATTTTCTTGTTGACCTGGCCACCACCGCAGTTCGGACAACTGGCGGGCGGCGCTTCGTTGAGCCGCTGCAGGCTTTCGAATTCGTGCCCACAGTCGGCACAAACAAACTCGTAAATCGGCACTGTTTATCTCCAGGATCTAAGGCCAGAACGGTTCCAGGCTCTGGAAAGGAACGCAGGGAACGCCTTCCGGCGGCGCATGATTATAGAAATATCAACGAAAATACAGCTATTTCCGCGCATTTTTGGTTGCCTGCGCGACGACGGAACTGCTATAAATCGCGCCGTTAAGGGAGGCTGCAGAGAAATACCAGAGTTTTTTCAGGAAAAACGGTCCAAATCATCCGCCTCCGGTGCTGTTTCCGCAGCAAAACCGGTTGAGTTCGACGTCAACCGCTGCCCTGAATTGAACCCACGCATGCGCACGCGCTATGCAGTGCGGACGAGACCTCCGGTAGTTTTTCCCGCCCTTACGACAGCGACTTGGCGAAACCCCGGGTTGCACAGGCCATGACGACGAAGCGGTTACGAGCGGCGAGCGCCGGTCGCGGTCTCTTCCCGGCGGGCCCGGCAACGGTGTGTGATCGCCCTGTCTGATACCACCAGGAAGGAATTAACGATGGCAGCAAAGGCGAAAGCAACCTCCAAGAAGAAGGCCGCGCCGCGGAAAAAGGCCGCTACCAAGCGCGCCGCCGTAAAGAAGGCAGCACCGGCCAAGCGGACTCCAGCGATCAAGCAGAAGATGACCAAGACGGCCATCATCGGCTCTATTGCGGAATCCACCGAACTCAGCAAGAAGCAGGTCGACAGCGTGCTCGAAGAGCTGGAAACCCTGATCGAACGGCACATCAAGAAAGGCGCTTGCGGCGAATTCACGCTCCCCGGCCTGCTGAAGATCAAGTCGGTCAAGCGTCCGGCGACGAAGAAGCGCATGGGCCGCAACCCGGCAACCGGCGAAGAAATTGTCATCGGGCCGAAGCCGGCGACAATTCGCGTCCGTGCAACAGCGCTCAAGCGCCTGAAAGAAATGGTCGGCTGAGCCACAGGGCACAGCGCAGCACCCGCATTCCGATCGCTGACCGGTCGGCGTTGCAGAGACCGGTAACCTGCCGATAGCGTTCGAGCGACAGAAGCGCAGGGCCGGGACTCAAAACAGGTACTATCTGAGGGCCGCTGGTTCGCCAGTCGGCCCTTTTTTTTGCGGACCCGCTACCAAGGCGCGGACCCGCTACCCGGGAGCGGACCCGCTTCCAAGGAGCGGACCCGCTTCGAAGGAGCGGACCCGCTTCGAAGGAGCGGACCCGCTCACTGGGCGCAGGCCCAAGCCGCTTGAGACAACCGACCGGCCGTGCGCGGCCGGGCAACGAGAG
>JBCDGJ010000137.1:0-13206 GCA_038757945.1 Pseudomonadota bacterium | reverse complement strand
TGAAGAAGTAGCGATCGTAGAAATTCCGATCCGTGCCAGAATAGGCGATCGGCTCGGGGGTCTGGTGAATGGGAAAGTCATCGGCTTGCGTCAGCATGAGCGTCGTGAATCCTTCAAAGTGCACGCAACGGGGACTATAGCCCTTGGATTGGACGCGCTACAAAGCTCTGTGCGATTCGCCTGACGTCTGGTCACGCTGGTTCATCGAGCGGCTGCTCGAGCTCGCGCCGGATGCCGCGCCAACGCTGACTACGGCGCTCGCGGCCCCACCCCTGCCGCAACCGCCCGATCACCGGGGCGGGCGGGACACCGACATGTTCCGCGTCAGCGTCGCTGCGGCTGAGCTGCGCAGGCTTACGGCCGGCGTCCGCGCAGCCGAGGCCAGCGGCTGGCGACCGGCATCGCTTGCACAACGCGGGCTGGGCGGCTTTACCGAAGCGCTGCTCGAGTATCAGCAGTTCATCGATGCTGCTGTGGGGTCCGGCGCCGCCGGCAGCGATGCCGACACAGAACAACTGGAAGCGACAAGCGAGGAGAAACAGATGGGACAGGCCGGAGAAACCGTGCTCGGCATGATCGATGCGTTCAACCGCATCCATCTCGACGACATCCTGAGCTACTTTGCGGAGGACGCGGTGTATCACAACATGCCGATGGCACCCCTGACCGGCACCGCTGCGATCCGTGCCGGACTCAGCGGCTTCCTCGGCGAGGCCACCAGGGTCGAGTGGGTGGTGCTCAACCTGCTTGAAGATTCGGCGGGCACCGTGCTGACCGAGCGGGTGGACAAGTTCGAAGTCAACGGCCGCTGGATCGAACTGCCGGTGATGGGCACCTTTGAAGTCCGCAGCGGCCGGATTCAGGCCTGGCGCGACTACTTCGACCTCGGCGATTTCCAGCGGCAGATGGCCGCTGCGCAGGGCCAAGCCTGAAGCGATGTTCCGCAAGCTGCTGATCGCCAACCGCGGCGCCATCGCAGCGCGGATTGCCCACAGCTGCCGCACCCTTGGCATTGCAACGGTGCAGCCCGCCTGTGCGCTGGACGAGGGCGCGCCCTTCATCGATGCGGCGGATCAGGTGATCCCGATGACGGACCCGCCGCCGAATCCCTACCTGGACGCTGCCGGGCTGATCGCCTTGGCGCAGCGTGAGCGCTGTGATGCGCTACATCCTGGCTATGGCTTTCTGTCCGAGGACTCACGCTTTGCAGCGGCAGTGGCGGAGGCGGGCATGACGTTCATCGGTCCCACGGCGGAGCAGATCGAGCGGTTTGGCGACAAAGCCAATGCCCGTGCTGCGCTGGCCCGCGCGGGCCTGCCGGTGTTCGTCGGCAGCGGGGCCCTGGAATCGCTGGCTGCGGCGGAGCGCTGGCTCGCGGATCAGCCGCTGCCGGTGCTGCTGAAGCCCGTCGCCGGCGGCGGCGGGATCGGCATGCAGGTGGTGCGTGACCGCGCTGATCTGCCAGCGGCTTTCGAACGGGCCCAGGCGCTCGCCGGCGCAGCCTTCGGCGATCCGAGGCTGCTGCTGGAGCAGTTCGTCGAAGCCGGTCGGCACATTGAGCTGCAGCTGCTGGCGAGCAACTCCGGTACCGTCATGCATGCCTGGGAGCGGGACTGTTCGGTGCAGCGGCGGCGCCAGAAAGTCATCGAGGAAGCGCCGGCACCCGGGCTCGAGCGCGGCGAGATCGCAGCACTTGCGGACTCAGCCGTGGCGGCGGTTGCCGAACTCGGCTACAGCAACATCGGTACCCTGGAGTTTCTGCGGGGAACCGATGGCCGCTATGGCGTGCTGGAGGTCAACACGCGGATTCAGGTTGAACACGCGGTTACGGAAGCGATTACCGGTCTCGACCTCGTTGCTCAGCAGCTTACCCTGGCCGCCGGGGCAGAGCTGCCGCAGTCCGTTACGCCGGCAGGGCATGCCATCGAAGCCCGGCTGTACGCGGAGGACCCGGCGACCGGTTTTCCCGCCACGGGCACGCTCACCCGCCTCGACTGGCCCCGGCTGCATGGCCTGCGGGTCGAGCGTGGTGCGGCCGCCGGGCAGCGGATCGGCCCGCACTTCGATCCCCTGCTGGGCAAGCTGATCAGCTGCGCACCGACCCGTGACCGGGCGATCGGGCAGCTGCGGGTCGCCCTCAAGACCCTGGTCGTCGAGGGCGTCGCAACGAATCAGCGGCAGCTTCTCGCCATCGTCGAGAGCGACGACTTTGCCGCCGGCGAATGGCATACGCAGCGCCTCGAGCCGCAGCCCCGCACAGCGCTGCTGTAAGCCTTGGGGTTCCGGCAGCAGAACTGCCGAACATTCGGTTAACTGCCCCGCGCAGGCCGGGCATGGTAAATTCCCGGGCCACGAATTGGGGAGCAGACCATGACTGAACTGGTAACCGTAGAGGTCGCTGACGGAATTGCCGACGTCCGCCTGAACCGCGCCGCGAAGCACAATGCGCTGAGCCCGGACATGTTCAAGGCAATCATTGCAACGGGGGAAGCGCTTGCCGAGCGTCGGGATGTTCGGGTGGTGGTGCTGTCCGGCAACGGCCGCAGCTTCTGTGCCGGGCTCGACATGGGCAGTTTTCAGGGTATGGCGGGTGGCCGCTCCGGCAGCGAATCTGCAACCGCCGACGGGCTGCTGGCGCGCGACGAACGGCCGGAAAACCACGCCCAGCGCCCGGCGTACGTCTGGAAGCGGATGCCGGTGCCGGTGATTGCCGCTGTCCACGGTGTTGCCTATGGCGGTGGCCTGCAGGTTGCGCTTGGCGCCGATATCCGCTTCGCGACGCCGGATGCAAAGCTCTCGGTGATGGAGATCAAGTGGGGACTGATACCCGATATGAGCCTGACGCAAACCCTGCGCTCGATCGTCCCCTTGGATGTCGCCAAGGAGCTGACCTTTACCGGACGCATTCTTTCCGGATCCGACGCCAAAGCGCTGGGCCTGGTTACGCACGTCGCAGAGGAGCCCCTCGCGGCGGCAATGCAGCTGGCGCGGGAAATCGCGGCAAAGTCACCGGATGCGATCCGCCGTGGCAAGGCACTCTTCGAGCAGAGCTGGTTTGCAGACGAGCGCACGGGCCTCGAGCTCGAATCGGTGCTGCAGACGGAGCTGATCGGCTCGCCCAACCAGGTCGAAGCGATTCAGGCCAACTTCGAGAAGCGCGCGGCGCGGTACCAGGACTGAGCCTGGGCGCGGTTTAGTTATGAGCTGGGAGCGCGAGGTCCTGGAGCTGGCGGCCCGGCGGCAGCAGGCTCAGGCACAGGGTGGTGCGGAAGGCATCGCCCGGCAGCATCGCCAGGGGCGGCTGTCCGTTCGGGAACGCATTGAGCTGCTGCTCGATCCGGATTCCTTTTCCGAGTTCGGCCGCGCAACGGCCGCCCTTGACCCCGATACCGACGATTACGTGCCGGCAAACTATGTGGTCGGCCTCGGCACCGTCGAGGGCCGGCGGCTGGTGGTTGGCGGGGAAGACTTCACCCTCAAAGGGGGGTCTCCGAACGCGGCTGGCCTGCGCAAGAGCGTCTATGCGGAGCACGCGGCAATCCGCTATCGGGTACCGCTGGTGCGCCTGCTCGAAGGCGGCGGTGGCAGCGTCAAGGGCAGCGGCAGCCGCGGTGCGACCGTTGGCGAGCCGGTGTTTGTTGAGCCGCGCTTCACCGTGATTGCCGACGCCATGGGCCAGGTTCCCGTGGTATCCGCTGCGCTCGGAGCCGTAGCCGGATTTCCAGCAGGGCGGCTGGTCGCATCACACTTTTCGATCATGACCCGTCACACGGCCCAGGTCATGATCGCCGGGCCGGCAGTGGTGGAACGGGCACTCGGCGTGCGGCTCAGCAAAGATGAGCTGGGCGGTGCGGAGGTCCACGCCGCAAGCGGGGTGGTCGATAACCTGGCGGCCGACGAGCAGGATGCGATCGAACAGATCCGTCGATTCCTGAGCTACCTGCCGACCAACGTCTGGGAAGCGGCGCCGCGGAGCCCCTGTTCCGATCCCGTAGATCGCTGTGACGACTGGCTGCTCGAAGCCGTCCCGCGCGATGCGAACCAGGCCTTCGACATGCGCCGCATCGTGCGCGCGGTCGTCGATCGTGACAGCTTCTTCGAGCTCGGGGCTGCCTTTGGCCCGTCGCAGATCGCCGGCCTGGCGCGCCTCAACGGGCAGGCCGTTGGCGTGCTGGCCAACGACTGCCGCTACTACGCCGGCGCGATGACGGCGGAGGCAGCGCAGAAGTACCGACGCTTCGTCGAGCTCTGCGACACGTTTCACCTGCCGGTCATCAACTTCGTCGACCAGCCGGGGTTCATGATCGGTCCTGAAGCCGAGCGGGCCGGGACGATTCGCTACGGCATGGCTGCCGTCGCCGCGGCGAGCCAGGCCAGCGTGCCCTGGGCGTCCATTCAGGTTCATAAGGGGTTCGGCGTGGCGACCGCCGCGCACTATGCACCGGACGCCTACGTGCTGGCCTGGCCGTCAGCGGAATCTGGCCCCTTGCCGGTCGAGGGCGGCGTTGCGGTTGCCTTCCGTCGCGAAATTGCATCCGCAGAAGACCCGGACAGCCGGCGCCGCGAGATCGAAGAGCGGCTGCGTGCCAAGCGCACGCCCTTTCCCCGGGCTGAATCCTTTGCCGTGCACGAACTGATCGATCCCCGGGAAACCCGTCCACAGCTTTGTCAGTGGATCGACTGGATCCAGCCACGCCTTAAGACGCTGGTTGGGCCGACCCGATTTCCCATGCGCCCCTGACTGCGCGGCGCCAGAACCGTTATCGTTAATGCTTAAGAGGAGCAGACCATGAGCTATTCATTTGAAAACAGGGTTGCGATCGTAACCGGTGCCGGTGGCGGGCTCGGTCGTTGCCATGCGCTGGAGCTGGCAAAGCGGGGCGCGAAGGTCGTCGTCAACGATCTCGGCGGCGCTATGGACGGTACCGGCGGCTCGTCGGAAGCTGCTGAAGGCGTTGTGGCGGAAATCAAGGCGGCCGGTGGTGAAGCGCTCGCCAATGGCGGTTCCGTCTCTGACCGGGCCGGCGCTCAGAGCATGGTCGATGCGGCCATGAATGCCTGGGGTCGCGTCGATATCCTGATCAACAATGCCGGTATCCTGCGGGACAAGTCATTCAGCAAGATGACCATGGACGACTTCGAGCTGGTGCTCGACGTACACCTGGTCGGTTCCGCCAACGTGACCAAAGCCGTCTGGCCGATCATGAAGGAGCAGAACTTTGGCCGCATCGTCATGACAACCTCGCCGAGCGGCCTCTACGGCAACTTCGGGCAGACCAACTACGGTGCTGCGAAGCTGGGCCTCGTCGGCTTCATGAACACGCTGAAGATCGAAGGCGCCAAGAACAACATCCACACCAACGCCATTGCGCCAGTGGCGGCGACGCGCATGACGGAAAACCTGATGCCGGAGGAAGCGCTGGCCAAGCTCGGCCCGGAGCTCATCACCCCCGGCGTTATATACCTGTGCACGGAAGACGCACCCAACGGGGTGGTCCTGCAGGCGGCCGGGGGCCGGTTCTCGATTGCCTGTGTGGTAGAGAACCAGGGCGTTGACCTTGGTACCGAGCCGACGGTTGAGGCGGTGGGTGAGCACATTGCCGGCATCACCAACCTCGATGGCGCCAAGCCGCGCGGTATGCTGCAGCTCAGCTGAGCTGGTAGCAGGCTTCGGGTTCGATGGCAGCAGTTGCGTTCAGCCTGATTGGTGCCTATCTCGGTGGCGCGCTGGTCTGGCTGGTGATTGGCGCCCGGCTGCGGCTCGGGCGCAGCGCGGTCGCCAACGACTGGTACAACATTGCCGCCTACGCGGCTCTGCTGTTGCCGTTCATGCTGCTGATTGTGTTTGTCGGCGTGGCGCCGATCTGAGCCGGCTAGCCGTCCTTGCGGTGCAGCCGCGTGACATCGGCCAGGGGGACGGTTGGTGTCTTTAAGGGCGCCTCGACGGCAGGTTCCGGCTGTGGCCGTGGGGAGCGTTCCGGCCCGAGGAAGCCATCGCTGGCCTGTTCTGTGTGCACGTGGGCGTAGAGGCTTGCTGCCCACTGCTGGCCCTCACGGGTCCGGCTCAGGTAGCGCAGGGCCGTCGTGATGCTCGGGTACACCTGCTCCTCGAAAAAGTCCGGATAGCTGGCGCGCAGGTCACCGGCGTTGCGCAAGCCGAGCCGTTCGTCATCACCCGTTTCCTGAAACTCCGCATACAGCCGCGACAGCTTGCGGAGGTAGTGCGGATCGCCCATCTGACCAATGAGATCAGCGGCCCGGACCATTGCTGACAGCGAGTCCGTGTCCTGGTAGTAGCTGTCCGCCGGCACCGGGAACCGCGTCATCTCGATATGCGAAGCCAGCAGGTTCGTATCCAGGAGCTGCTCGGGCCCGAACCGTTCCTGGACGTACATGCAGCTGCGGGTCACGTGATGGGGGGTCAGAAAGGCGTCGGTCGCCCCGGCAGGAGCCACAGCGCGATTCCCCATTTCATCGGCAACGTAGCTGCCCTCGCGGTCGCCGCGGAGGAGCCCGCGGATGTACCCGATGTCGTGATACAGCATCGCGATGACCGCGTGCAGCCAGTCGGAAGCCTGCAGGTCGCCCCGCACCAGCTGCCGGCCCCGCAGAATGGCCTGTCCGGCATCGGTGACCAGCAGGGTGTGGTGCACGTCGTGATAGGGGCAGTCGCAGCTCAGCAGCAGCTCCAGCGCCTCTGCGGTTGCCCGCTCGAGTAGTGTGCGTTCCAGCTCGCCGGCGTCGGGAAAGCTCGTGCTGAAGCGGGCGAGCGTCCGCTCCACAAAGCGCTCGATGGTTGGTCCATACAAGTCAAGCATCTAAAGATCTTAGAAGATGTCTACAATGCTGCACGTGCGGTGCGCCCCAAAAATGACGTTCTGCTGGCACCAGGACCGGTAAAAGGTGCCATCGGAAGCGTCAACGGGACCGGCGCTCTAGCCCAGGATCCGGTAACCATGTCTCACCTCGAACTCAGACATCTTCGTACCCTGGCCGCCCTGCGGGATACCGGCAGCCTGGTGGAAGCCGCTGAGCGGGTGTTTCTGACACAGTCGGCGCTGTCCCATCAGCTCAAGGATCTAGAGCACCGGATCGGAGCCAGCCTGTTCATCCGCAAGACCCGGCCGGTTCGCTTTACACCTGCCGGAGAGCGGCTTCTGGCGCTCGCCGACGAGCTGCTGCCCGCCGTCGGTGCAGCGGAGGAAGACCTGGCGCGGCTGGTCGGCGGCGAATCCGGCCGCATCTTCATGGCCATCGAGTGCCACAGCTGTTTTGACTGGCTGCTGCCGGCGATCGACAGCTACCGCCAGCGGTGGAGCGACGTCGAGCTGGACATCGCCAGCGGCTTCAACTTCGCCCCCTTTCCCGCATTGCTGCGGGGTGACCTGGATCTGGTGGTCACCGCCGACCCGGTAGCCGACGAAGGGATCGCCTACCTGCCGCTGTTCAGCTATGAGGCGCAGCTGGCGGTTGCGAAAACGCATCCGCTCGCGGATGCCGAATGGGTGCGGCCGGAAGATCTCCGCGATGAGACGCTGATCTGCTATCCCGTAGAGCGCTCGCGGCTCGATGTCTTCAAGAGTTTTCTCGAGCCCGCGGGCGTTGAGCCGCGGGAAGTCCGGACGGCGGAGCTCACCACCATGATGGTGCAGCTCGTTGCCAGCGGGAGGGGGGTGACCTGCCTGCCGAACTGGGCGCTGCACGAGTATCAGACGCGCAACTACCTGGTCAGTCGTTCCCTTGGCCCCGAGGGCATCTGGCCGACGCTCTATGCGGCGGTGCGTGAGGAGCAGGCTGCGGCCCCGTTCATCCGCGGCTTCGTCGAGATTGCCCGGGAAACCTGCTTTCAGAATCTCCGCGGTATCGTCACGGCAGAGGCCTGAAGTCTCGGCCGTCCCTGAAGTCGCTCTGCCGCGCGCTGCCGTTTTCTGCGCAAGGCGAGCTGCCCCCGGGTTGATCGTTCACGAGCCGGATGTTTGGTTTACGGGGGGTAGGGCCGCCGGGTTCAGCCGGCTACATGTTGAAGAAGATGCCCGTCTTCTCGTGGTTGCTGAGTTCTTCCGGCGCGTTGGCCTGCTGTCGTTTCATCCGCGAGTACAGAAAAGCGTGCGCCGATGACAGCAGGCTGTCACGGATCATTTCATCCGCCTCCAGCTCAGTGGCGCGGCGCATCAGCCGCTCGAAGGCGAAAATGAAGTGGTTGCTGTGGCGCGCCCGAATCGGCGTGCCGTAGAACAGCGCATAGATTTCCTCATCGCTTACCTGCAGGGTGACCTCCAGCAGCCGCCGCGAAAAGATCTCCACGTCCTGGGTGGCGCGGATGCTGAACATGCGGCTGATCTCCTCCTGATCAACGGTGCCATCCTGTTGCGCGGATTGGCTCGAAATGAACAGCAGGCCGCTGATGGTGCCGAGCTGCGCGCTGACCCGCTGCGTAATGAGCAGAAAGCTCTCCTGCCGGGCGTACTGTTCCGTCTGCGCCATCTTTTCGGACTGAATGACGGCCTGCTCGGCGGTGCGCTGGATTTCGATCGCCTGGGCCTGCAATGCGGCCGAGTTCTGCTGCAGCTCCCGCTGCTGCAGGAAATAGCCGATCACCAGCCAGAGAAACGCGAGCGGAGCAAAAGCGCCTTCGAGGAAGCTGCCCAGCTCATCGGCGGGTAGCCGGTGAATGTTGGCCCAGCCGATGCTGCGTGACAGGTAGCCGATACCGAGCAGCAGCCACCCGCCGGTCAGCGTCAGCCCGAGGCGGATACGCCAGTCGAGTTCTTCCTGAGAGCTGCTAGTCGTCACCGGTTCGCTGCGTCTGCTGACGCCGCAGCTCGGCGATGTCGCGCTGGATCTCGCTCAGCCGAAAGAGGATGTCGGGGAGCTGCTCCGAGATACGCCAGAGCAGAAAAGCGATCACCACCAGAACCAGGAGAGACATAGAGCGGACTCCATTCAACTTGGCATGCATGATGCCACCGACCGCGGTTGCGGTCAGCCGCTGGTCTCGGGGTGCAGGGTTCGCAGATGCTGGAAACCGCCGAAGCCGAGCGTGCTCCAGTCGACGACCGCTTCGAGGGTGATGAAACAGCAGCACCCGAGCGTCGGCAGGCGCAGGGCCTGGCCCTGGTTGATGCGGGTCGCCAGCTCCGAGAGACCCGGGTTGTGCGACACCACCGCCAGTCGCTCGATGTCCGCTGGCACGCTGCGAATGGCGTCGAGGAGCCCGTCGGCGTGAGCGTGGAACAGGTCGGGCTCAAGCTGCACGGCATCGGCTGCCAGCCCAAGTACGGGCGCAATGGTCGCTGCGGTCTGCGCCGTTCTGCGGGCGCTGCTGACCAGCATCCAGTCGACCTGCAGATCCATGTGCTTGAGCTGATTGCTGATGCTCGTGACTTCCTGCTCGCCCCGGGGGCTGAGCGGCCGATCGAAGTCATTCTGGCCCGGCTGTGGCGGACTGGCATCCGCATGCCGGATCAGCCACAGGGTCCGTCGCTCAACCATCGTGCTCGGCCTTCGCGTCAGGCATAGAGGGCAAAAAATTCGTGGACCGCATCGAGCTGATTGCCGGTGGCGCTCGAGGGCACGATGATCGGCGTCTTGATGCCCGCGTCGTACCAGGCTTCGATGCCTTCCCGCACGGCGCTGGGCGTGCCGAACAGGGTCGTATCCGCAAGCCAGCGATCCGAGAGACAGGCCGGTATCCGGTCCATGTCGCGTTCGGCGATGGCCGCTTCGACGGCGTCCATTTCCTTTTCGTAGCCGGCTGCGCGCCAGTAGTTGCGGTAGTTCGGCAGCAGCGCGTAGCCGGTAAGCGTACGGCGGTTCACGGCCATCGCCGCGTCGCGGTCGTCGCTGATGCAGGTCGGGATCATGTTGCCGATGAAGAAGCTCTCGTCCGCTTGCTGAGCGTCCGTCAGCGCGCTGAGCGCCGTCGGCATGTAAGATCGCGCACCGTTGGCGAACACCATACCGTCGCCGATCTCGCCGGCCAGAACGATCATCTTGGCACGCAGGGTCGCGAGGATGATCGGCGGCAGCGGGCCGACGCGGGGAGTGGCCTTCAGGTCGGCGACGAATTGCCGCATGTCGCTGAGCGGCTTGCCCTGGGTGACGCCGATGCGCTTCATGGCCGGCTCGTGGCTGACGCCGATGCCGAAGCGGAACCGCCCGTTGCCGATCTCGTGCAGAAACCCCGCGGTCTGCGCAAAGTCTGCGACGTTGCGGGTGTAGATCGGCGTGATGCTGGTGCCGACCGGGATCTCGCTGGTGACCTCAAGAATCGCCTGGCACAGGGCCAGGTTGTCGCTCAGGCTCGGGCAGTAGATTCCGCTGCAGCCCTGTGCCTCGGCGACCTGGGCCAGCTCCAGTATCGCGCTGCGGCGGCCGGGAACGGCGGCAAGGCTGAGGGCGGGTTTGTCAGACATGGCACGGGTCTCCAGAACCGGTTTCAGAAGTTCCGCCTGCTGTTCCCGCGGACCGGTCGCGCCTCGGCGGTCCGTGCGGGATTGCGCATCGGCAGCACCAGGGCCAGGCCGGCCAGGAAGCCGCCGATGTGCGCCCAGAAGGCGACGCCACCGGTGCTGCTCTTCAGCGCGGGCAGGCCGCCGAGCAGCTGCAGCAGAAACCAGTAGCCAAGCATGACGAAGGCCGGTACGGCAAGGGTCGTCACGAAGAAGCCGAGCACCAGCAGCATCTGGATCCGGGCATGCGGATACAGCAGCGCGTAGGCGCCCATAACGCCGCCGATAGCGCCGGAGGCGCCGACCATGGGAATCAGGCTGTCGGGATCGGTGCCGATCTGTGCGCCGGCGGCGGCAAGGCCGCAGAGCAGGTAGAACAGCGCGAAGCGAAAGCTGCCGAGCGCGTCCTCGACGTTGTCGCCGAAGATCCACAGAAACCAGAGGTTACCGATCAGGTGCAGCCAGCCGCCGTGCATGAACATAGAGCTCACCAGCGTCGAGCTGCTGCCGGAGCCGTCGATAAGGCAGCTCAGCTCCTCGGTCAGCGGGATTCGGGTACCGACCGTGGCCAGGTTCAACAGGTCACCCGGGATCAGCGCGTGCAGGCACAGCGAACGCGCCAGCGCCGGATCCGTGCCGAAGCCCTGCAGCAGGCCCCAGGTCAGCAGGTTGAGCACGATGATGGCGTAGGTCACCCAAGGTGTATGCAGCGACGGGTTGTCATCGCGCAGGGGAAACACTCAGTGGGCGTCCGTGAGCGAGCGTGCGTCCGTACTCAGGTGATGCGCCAGCGCTGCGTTCAAGCGCGCGTTCTCTTCCGGGGTGCCGATGGTGATGCGCAGCGAGTGCTCGAGCCGCGGATGATCGAAGTAGCGGACGAGAATGTTGTCCGTCTTCAGCCTGCGGTACAGGGTTTCGGCGTCAGCAGCAGCAGGCACCCTGGCGAGCAGGAAGTTCGCCTGGGATTCCACCGGCTCGAAGCCCAGCGCACGCAGGGCGCTGGTCTGGCGCTCGCGCTCGGACCGAACGCGGTCCCAGGTGCTGCGCGCGTAGGCCTGATCGGTGACCGCGGCGAGGCCCAGCCGCTGGCTGATCGCGTCGATGTTGTAGCTGTCGCGGGTCTTGCTCATGATCGGATCGATCAGCGACGGTGAACCCATGAGGTAGCCGAGCCGCAACCCTGCCAGCGCGTAGCCCTTGCTGAAGGTCCGCATCAACAGCACGTTGTCGCAGCGCTCCAGCAGTGGCACGGCGCTGTAGTGCAGGGCCGGGTCGACAAAATCCACGTAAGCCTCGTCGATGAGCAGCACACCCTGAAGCGTGGCCGCAAGCTCGGCCAGCTCGGCAACTGGAATGAGTTTGCCCGAGGGGGCGTGTGGATTGACGATGCAGGTCAGCTCGGCCCCTGCGGCATTGAGCCGGCTACCCAGATCGTCGGGCAAAGACCAGTCCTCCGGATGGGGAATGCTGACGACCCGCGCGTCCTGAATAGCGGCCAGCACCGGATACAGCGAGTAGCTCGGATCGGTCATACCAAAAGCATGGCCGGGGGTGACGAAGGTCGTCATTGCCAGGCGCAGGGCCTCGTCGCCCGCGTGGGTCACGACGATCTGAGCCGGATCCACGCCGTGCAGCTGTGCCAGCGCTTTGCGCAGGGGCGCTGCCGTAGCGGCCGGATACCGTCGCAGGTCCGTGATATCGAAGCCGCTCAGCGCTCTGTGCACAGCTGGCCCTGGCGGATAAGGGTTCTCATTGGTGTTGAGCTTGATGATGTCCACGGTGTCCGGCTGCTCGCCGTAGCTGTAGCCCAGAAGGCGGTGGACGTTGTCGCGCTCAAAGTAAGGGCGTTTGTTCATGAGCCCGAGTGTAGCAGCGTCGTTCAGCGGGACGAACGCCACGAGTCCAGCAGCGGATCAACGCGCAGGGATTCCGCCGTTGTCGGTTCCAGCATGCGGTGCACGGCCGCAAGCGGCGAGAAATCGCTGGCCTTTGGATTTACCACCTGCAGGCGCCCGTCCTGGGCGGTCAGCTTTTCGACCTGGCTGCGGGTATCGCGGTCCAGCGCGTCGTTGAAGATCAGCAGTGGCAGCCGTGGCTGCAGGCGCCGCATGTCATCGGCAAGGTCGAGCCAGCGTTTGAGCTGCAGTGCGCTGTCGATGACGACCAGGCGGATCACCTGCTGGTGCTCGATGAAGTACTCGAGCGCTGCACTCGTCGAGCTGACTGCTTCGAGATCGTACTCGCCTTCGAGCGCCTCGAAGTGCTCCAGGGCCAGCGCCGGATCGGGGCGGATCAGCAGGATGCGATTGACGGCAGGCAGCGTCAGCTCGGATAGATACGTCACCGGCGGCAGCAGTATGCTGACCTCGCAACCGCGCTCCGGATGGTTGCGCAGCGTCAGGTGGCCGCCGTGCTGATGGACGATACCGTGCACGACGGACAGTCCGAGCCCGCTGCGCGAGCCATCGTTGGTGCCGGTGGCGAAGGGGGTGAACAGGTCCTCCGGGTGGCCGCTGATGCCAGGACCGTCGTCGGTGATTCGCAGGCACAGCATTCGTCCCCGCACCGGGCGCAGGCAGGATGTGCAGGTCAAATCGAGGTCCGTCAGATGCAGCAGCTCAACCGTGATCCGGCCTTCACCGTCCATCGCCTCGACAGCGTTGAGCGCAATGTTCGAAATGACCTGCTCGAGCTGTTCCGGGTCAATGCGGGACTGGGCGTCCTGCACCTCGATCCGGGTGTCGAAGTGGATGCC
>JBCDGJ010000136.1:0-13238 GCA_038757945.1 Pseudomonadota bacterium | reverse complement strand
TGACTTTCGGCGCGGGGTCGAGTGTGTGCAGCTGACCGATGTTGGCGAGCGGGTCGAAGCCGTCCTGACCACGGCGGCAGCTGCGGATACGAGCACGTTGTCTTTCGACTACGTCATCGCTGCTGATGGCGCCGGGTCGAAGATTCGTCAGGCGCTCGGCATCGTCATGGAAGGTCCCGAGGCCCTGTCCAATCACCTGATGATCCACTTTACGGCGGACCTCCGGCCGCTGACCGAGGGCAGGCGAGGGGTGCTGTACTTCCTGTTGGAACCGGGCGTGAGCGGTGCGCTGATCGCCTACGATCACTCGAGTACCTGGGTGCTGATGCATCCGTGGAACCCACAGGCTGAGCGTCGCGAGGACTACGACGACGACCGCTGCCGTGCGCTGATCGAGCAGGCTGTCGGGCAGCCGCTGCCGGAAACCGTGATCGAAAACGTCAGCCCCTGGACCATGTCCGCTCAGGTGGCACAGCAGTATCGCAAAGGCAGGATTTTCCTCGCCGGTGATGCGGCTCACCGGATTCCGCCTGCGGGCGGATTGGGGCTCAACTCCGGGGCCGGCGATGTTCAGAACCTCACCTGGAAGCTCGCCACCGTACTGCACGGTGAAGCGGGTGATTCCCTGCTGAACAGCTATGAAGCAGAGCGCCAGCCCGTTGCCCGCAACAACAACGAACAGAGCGTCAGCAATGCGGCCAAGCTGTTTCAGCTGTTCGCTGCGCTGTATGGGCCGGATCCGGATCAAGCCGCTGAGCGCTATGCGAGCGTGTCGGCAGAGCCGAGCGCGTTTCCTGAGCTCGCTGACGCGGTGGCAGCACAGCGGCCCCACTTCGACAGCTTCAACCTGCAGCTCGGTTATCGGTACGCAAGCTGCGCCATTCACGATCCGGCGCCGATTCCCGAAATTACGGATGTAGCTGACTACCAGCCCTCGTGGGATGCCGGCGCTCACTTTCCCCATCGGTGGGTCAGGCAGCGCGGGCAGACGGTACCGTTGCAGACCTTGCTCTCGGCCAGCCGCTTTACGCTGCTGGCCGGGCCAACGGCAGAGTGCCTTGATGGTGACCCGGTGGTTGATCAGCTGCGGTTTGGTGGTGACTTCGAGGACTGTGAGGGCTGGGTGGCCCAGACCGGTTTACCCGAGTCGGGCGCGATACTGCTGCGGCCGGACGGCCACATTGCCGCCAGGGTTGATGCCGTGGTCCCCGAAGGCATTCGATTGGTCATGAACGAAGTGCTTGGGAGGGATGCCTGACCATGGATCTTGGATTGCAGGGGAAAAAGGCGATCGTCTGTGCCTCCTCACGAGGCTTGGGTAAGGCCTGTGCGGCAGCACTGGTTCGGGAAGGCGCGGACGTTGTGATCAACGGGCTGCACCCTGAGCGGCTCGATGGCGCGAAGGCTGAAATCGAGGCCCTTGGCGGCGGCGCAGTGAGCACCGTGCTGGCGGACATCAATACCGAGGACGGCAGGGCTGCGCTGATTGCTGCGTGTCCTGATGCGGACATTCTGGTGAACAACAACGAGGGGCCGCCGCCGGGGCGGTTCGATCAGTGGCAGCAGGCGGATTTTCAGGCTGCGATCGATGCCAACTTCATGGCGCCGGTCTTCATGATCCAGGCGCTGCTCGAGGGCATGAAGGCGCGTCGTTTCGGCCGGATCGTCAACATCACCTCCGCGATGGTGAAGTCGCCGCGCAGCGCCATGGGCCTCTCCACCTCGGCACGCACCGGCCTGACGGCGCTGTGCAAAGGGCTGTCTGTCGATGTGGCGCCGTTCAACGTAACCATCAACAACATGCTGCCGGAACGTTTTGATACCGATCGACAGAAGTTCATGGCGGAGATGGCGATGAAGATCAAGGGGATCTCCAGGGAAGAAGCGATCGCGGAGATTCATGAATCGATCGCGGCAAAGCGGATGGGTGCCCCGACGGAGTTTGGCGATGCCTGTGCCTATCTCTGCAGCGCGCAGGCCGGTTTCATCTCCGGTCAGAACCTGCAGCTCGATGGCGGCTCTTACAGTGGGCTGTTCTAGAGGTGATCACCTTGAGAGCTTTGATCGGTCTGCTCATGGTCGTCAGCGCGTCCGGGTGGGCGCAGCGCCCGAACATCGTGCTGATCGTTGCCGACGATCTTGGCTGGAAAGATGTCGGCTACAACGGCAGCGAGATCAGCACCCCCAACATCGATGCGCTGGCGACGGGCGGCGTGACCCTCACGCAGTTCTACGTGCATGCTACCTGCAGCCCAACCCGTGCTGCGCTGATGACCGGGCAGTCGCCCATGCGGCACGGCATCTATCATGCGCTGGGGAAGAACACGGAAGGCAGCCTGCCGCTGTCGCTGAAGCTGCTGCCCGGCTATCTCGGTGAGGCGGGCTACCAGCCGGTGATGGTCGGCAAATGGCATCTGGGGCATGCAACGGCCGCCATGTTGCCCATGGCGCGAGGCTTCGAGGCGGTCTATGGCCACTTCACCGGCGGGGTAGGTTACTGGGACCACGTGCATGGCGGCGGGTTGGACTGGCATCGCGATGGCGTAGCCCTGCGTGAAGAAGGCTACGCAACCCATCTTCAGGCCGCGGAAGCCGTCCGGCTGATCAAGGAGCGGGACAGGGGCCGTCCCCTCTTCCTCTACACGGCCTTCAGCGCGCCTCATCTGCCGAACGAAGCACCCGCCGCAACCATCGCCGAGTATGCGGCCATCGCCGCAGAACCCCGGCGCACGCATGCGGCCATGGTCGATGAGCTTGATCGCGCGATCGGCAGGATCATCGCTGCGCTGGCCGAGGAGCGGATGCTCGAGAACACGCTCGTCTGGTTCTTCAGCGACAACGGCGGTTTGAATCCCGCCGCCGTGAGCGACGGGATGCGGCGCTGGGTCGCGCGGCTCGTGGCTCTGTTCGGACGACCGTTGCCGACCGGTTTCCTCGAGTTCCTGCGTCACAACACGGAGGATGGCGGATCAGACAACGGTCCCTACCGTCGCGGCAAGGGTGCCGTTTACCAGGGCGGGATTCTCGTTCCCTCGGTCCTGTCCTGGCCCGGTACGCTGCAGCCCGCGTCCATCCGGGACCGGGTGACGGTCCAGGACGTACTCCCGACGCTGGCAGAGGTGGTTGGTTTCCCGCTGCAGGCCACGCAGGCCGTTGATGGTGCCGCGCGCTGGGCTGCAATCAACGGTACGAGCGGGCCGGCGGATGTCGACTTCGTGGCTGTGAGCAGGGACGACCGGGCAGTCCTTTCAGGGCACTGGAAGCTGGTTACCAGCGGCGCTGTTCGCGAGCTGTACAACCTGGCGAAAGATCCCTACGAGACCAGTGAGCTTGCTGCCGAGCAGCCGCGGGTGGTCGAGCAGCTGGAGGCTGTAATCGACGGCATTCCGCAACGGGAGTCCATCAACCAGTCCCTCTTTGAAGTCATGCTCGACATGGACCGCTTTGGCGGCGACGAGGACCGGCCGCCCTGGGCGGACGTAGTCAGGCAGGTGCCCGGGCAGTGACGGCCATGACGGCAAAAACAGGGCGCTGAGGGTAATGCGCGCCCGGAGGCCTCCCATTCGGGAGCGCCATCGATGATCCCAAGCACCCTTCAGCCGCTGACCATCAGCACAGCTGAATCCGCAGGGCGGGGGCTTGCAGTCAACGTACCGTCACGGCGTCTTCAGACAGCCATTGATCGAGCAGCAGGTGAAAATGCCGCGGCTTGGTCTCGCCGTAGTTCGCAAAGATGATCTCTGGCACCTTCAGCATCTTCAGGCCGCGCTGAACCTCCGGCATGTTGACTACGTCCTGATTGAAGACCTTGGCCAGCATACCCAGCTCCGGCGCATCCACCCAGTCGTCATCTGGTCCCAGCTTGTGCACCGGCGCAGCCGCGGGCCGCGGCTCCCCCTTCGGTGCAGGGGCCATGTAGATGCACTCCATGATGCACTCTTCCGGATTGTCGCCATTCGGCCGGAAGCGGTACACGATCTGGTTGAAGGAGCCCCATGGGTGAAAATTCGGGAACACGGTGAGGTAGATGGCGTCCAGCAGCTCGGCGTCGCTGACCTGATCCATGGTGTCCCCCAGCACGGCCCGGAAGCCTTCGCGGACCGGCTCGGCAATCACCTGGCGCAGGTTCTGGCCACGGGGCACTGCGGGGGGCGGCTTAAGCGGCACAACTTTCGCATCGGGGAGCTGCTTGCCGCCGATCCAGTCACACATGTTCGGGTCGGCGTGGGTCAGCGGACCCTCGATCCAGCTGCCATCCGGATTGAACAGGCTCACCTCGTTGCGCTGGTTGATCACGCGAACGCAATCGTCCTCGGTACGCTCGTAGATGTGACCGGTGAGCGGGTGGCGCAGCCGCGTGTACATCCGCGCATCTTCTAAGGGCTCAAACTCCCGTTCGATGTGCGGGCTCGGCGTGTAGTTCGGCGACATCGCGCGGCAGTAGTTGCCGAAGACGTCGTACTGCGAGTTGGCATCGCCGATCGAGTCCAGGATCGTTGGATGCGTCGCAATGACGTGGTACGCCTCGCTGAACGCTTCCTGGGCGATCTTCCAGTTGCAACGCAGCACCTTCGATACGTGGGCCGCCTTGTAGCGTCGCTCGTAGGGCAGGTTCGGAAACTGATCACTCAGATTGCCGAGGAAGTCTTCGAGAGGTTCTGCGTCCGGATTCGGATTGATGAAGATGAAGCCACCCCAGCGTCCCAGCTTCACCTCCGGCAGGCTGTATTCGCTTTCGGTGACCGTTGGAAAGTCCCAATGACAGGGCACTTCTTTCAGCCGGCCGTCGGTGTGCCAGGCCCAGCCGTGGAAGGCGCAGCGGAACTCCCGCGCACGCTTGCCGCCGTGCGTCTTCAGCATGCGACCGCGATGCAGGCAGGCGTTGTGAAACGCCTTGAAGGTGTTTTCCGCCGTGCGAACGATGAGGAACGACAGGTGTGCAATTTCGTAGATCTCGTAGTCACCCACCTCCGGAATGTCGTCCTCGTGGCAGGCCATCTGCCAGACCCGTTTCCAGAGCCGCTCGACTTCCAGCTGGTGAAAGGCCGGATCGAAGTACTGGCTGGCCGGCACGCGCGTTGGCCCCGGGGGCAGGGGAGACTGCATGCGCATGATTTCCGGTACCGGATGGCTGTCTTCATCCAGCAGCTCCTGATAACTGATCCCCGATGAACGATCAGTCCCGGTAACGGTTTCGACCATGGCCGCGGCTCCCATCTTTGTGCGCGTTCGATGCTCTCTTTCGTTCTGAGCGCTGCAAATAAGGGATAGTACGGACCGCCTGGCGAATGCCTTTGGGGGTGTGTGCGGTCGAAAGCTGAGGCGCCAGCGATGCAGGCTGACGGGCTGATCGTGCTGGGCGGCGAGTTCGCGGATGAGGCCGCTGCAGCCGCGATAGCGACTTGTAATCTAGTCTTGAAAGGTTCTTCAAGATACTGTTTTAAATGGAAATAGTTCGTAGCGGACGGGCTTCGCGCTGATTCCTCAAGCGCAGATCCCAGGCTGCAGTGTGCGTTGCTACCAGTATTTTCACGGCCAGTGCGCAACGCTCCGCGCGCCTTTACTCGAGTCGCGACCAGGTGTCCGTTTCGCGGACTGCTTCGGAGCCGCGGGGGCGGCTTTGCACTACCTTGCCCAACACCTGGCGCTATCCATTGACCCACTACAGGAGGAAGATATGTCTGACGAATCCACACCATTGAACACCGCCGAGCTGGCTGACAAAGCAGCCGATCGGAAAATCCTGCGCGACATCTCGCTGTCGATCGCCGGCATGATGGGTGTTGCCGTTGCCATCTTCTTCATCGCGAACTCAATCGCAGGCTGATTACAGCCGGGTTGGTGGCCTACGCCGCTGACCTGCCGATCGCGCCAGATGCTCAAAGCGTCTGGCGCAGCCCTCCCCTAGGTCCCCGCACGCTGTCACGATCGCATCGTCGATGACCGTGCGGCGTGGCTGTTCATACTTCCCAGGGCCACCCACGACGCTCGGCGGCAGCGATGGCACAACTGCCGGAGACACTGCGAAAGGCAACGGTGCGCTCGCCGTTCATGGGTTTCACCCCGGCGGTCAGCCGCTCTGCTACCGACGTCTTTGCTGCCGTAGAAGCCGTCAGCGAACGGGCCTACGGGGCGCGGGTTCTGCCAACGGTTGCAGGCGGGTTCACCGACAGCCACTGTTTCCGCGATCTCGGCATCGTCAGCTACCGGTACTCGCCCTTCGTGGTCGGGCCGTTGGAGTTTCGCGGGGTGCACGGCAACAACGAGCGGGTATCGGTCGAGAACATCCGCACGGGTACCCGATGATGATTGACCTGCTGCGCCAGATTACGCTGGCCGAGTGACGCGCCGGCTCAGCGTTTCGTGACCAGCGCCGTGACTACCGGTCCCTCCTTCAGGGTCACGTCGATCTGCATCTCGCCGGGCGCTGTTTCCCGGTAGCTCAAGCCGGCGAGCCGGCCCTCGCCGGTGGCGGCGAACGCCACGCTGCTGGCGGTCTGCTCGCTCAGCACCATGTCCTGCAGCGCAACCTGCTCGAGGTGCTCGTCGAACTGCCGCAGGCGCAGGGTCAGGGTCGGTTCACCGCTGTCCGTGGTGGCGTCACGGACCATCATCAGCTCGATCAGCGCGACGTTCTCCGGGCTGCTCAGCCGGACCTTGTTCTCGACACAGCCGTGCCTTGGCGCTGTCCAGAACTCTTCGACGGTCTGGTCACCGAGGGTGCCGATCCAGTCGCCCGCGATCCAGCCGAGGGCGTCGAGGGAAGGGGCGATCGCGGTGGTCGTGGTCATGGCGGGTCATCCGTCGTTGGTCGAGCGGAAATCATACCGCGACTGTGCGGCATCCCGGCGCGCTCCAGCCGCGCTGCACAGCCTGCTTCTGCCTGGCGGTTTCTCCGGGTGTGGCGTCTGCGTTTCGCTCAGCGGTTGAGGATGGCCCTGCGCAACGGCTCGTGCGTGACCAGGCGGTTCACGGCTGTTAGGGCCTCTGCGGGCGTTGCGCCCTCCTGTACTTTGAGTATGGCCCAGGCCAGGGCGGCCCGGTTGCCACTATTGCAGCCGATCCACACCGTTCGGTTTCCGGCGGCTGTCAGCATGGCGCGCAGCGTGCGCGACGTTCTGTCGGCATCTTGCAGCTCGGCGATCGGCAGTCGCTGACGATGCAGGCCGAGGATGGGTACGTACCCCTTGTCCTCGAGGTCTGCGTCCGTTCGCAGATCGATGAAGAGGCCGTCTTCTGCAACCAGGGTCGCGGCGTCGGCACCGGTTGGGGCGGGGCCGAGCGTGACCCGGGCGGTGACTGCCAGGGACGGTGGCTTCGTTGACCGGGTGGTGCGTTGCGCGGTAGCAGCCTCGGAGTCGATGCGGTCCACAGCGGCCACAGCAACCGGTGCCTGGACAGCCAGTGCTTGGGCTGCCATGGCAACGGCGGCCAATGCAACGGCGGCCAGCGCACCAGCGCGATGCGGGACGGCGCGTGACAGCAGACGGGTTAGGCCGATCACGGGGCTGTTCTCTCTCTTTCGATTGGCGGTGTTCGCGCAGCTCCTGGATGGCTGGCGCTGTCCCCAGGGGCGCTAGAGCAACTGCGGGGCGGATGTCGCGAGCACGTAGCTGCCCATCAGCACCAGAAAGATGCCAAATGCCCGCCGTAAGCTGTCGGTGGAAAGGTGCCTGGCCACACTGTTGCCGACCAAGCTGCCAACGACGCCGAAGACAGTCATCAGCGCAATGATTTCGCTATCGACGGACAGCTGTTCCGTCTCCAGCACGCTCAGATATTTGCTGAAGCCGACTGCGGACTTCAAGGCGATGATCACCAGGCTGGTCGCAACGGCACGATGCATGCTGAGCCCGCCGAGCAGCGCCAGCGCCGGGACGATGAGAAAGCCGCCGCCGACCCCGACAAAGCCCGTTACGGTACCCACCAGCAGACCGTCCAAAGTGATACGCCAGGGTTCGCGAGGCGGTGCCCCCGGCGTTGTGTCGATCGCGCAGGCCGGTGCACAGGCTCCCGGACGCAGCATGAAGTAGGCGGCGCAGAGCATGACGACGGCGAAGGCGGTGAGCTGTACCAGTCCCGATACGAAGGCCGAAGACCAGGCACCGAGATAGGTGCCTGCCATCCCGGGGATTCCGAACAGGACGACGCAGCGCCAATCGATGAGCCGTTGTCGCAGATAGGGCAGGCTGCCTATCAGGGCGATCAGGCCGACAATCGCCAGGGACCCGGCGATGGCGACCTTTTCGTCCTGGCCGATCAGGTAGACCAGCACCGGTACCGTCAGGATCGAGCCGCCGGAACCGAGCAGTCCCAGGCTGAGCCCGATAGCCAGCGCTCCGGGCCAGATGAGTAGTGCTGCGGCCATCAGCTTCGGGTTGCCTGGGCGGGGCGGAATTTCATAACCAAAGAGTATATCTATATATCAAAAGACTTAACAGAGGCCTGGCGCACGGTTCGGCCAGAGGCGCGGCAGCCAGCTCCAAGCGTTTGGGCCGGCTCGGGCGGCGTGCCGCCTGCAGAGCCTTGGGCTCTGGCGTGGCTCGGTATGCTGGTTGGTGATGGCGCTGACCGAGTGACTCGCAATGGCACGACGAGACCGGGGATCAAACACGCCATGAGCTACCCGGATTGCGATTCCTGGGCTTTCTCTGAGTCAGAGGGCTTCGATGCCGATGGCGGTGGCCGTTGGACACCGCCGGGCGTTGCGCCTGAGCTGCCCGGTCAGGCGTAGTCAGGCGTATACGGTAAAGCCGCCCGGTACCTGATCGAGCAGTTCCTGGGCGGCAGGGCTGAGCGCCGCGATGTCCTCCGGCCGGTTTGTCACCAAGTGGTTTTCCAGCGGTCGCAAGGTGCTCGCGACATAGCCCAGATAGAGGCCCGTGCGGGTGGTCGCCGAGCGGTTGTCGCCGCCGGAGTGAATGACGTTTCCGGAGTACACCAGCGCGCTGCCGCGCGGCATGGTGGCAAGACAGACCTCGTGGGGCTCCGGAGCTCGACCTGACGGCCAGCGGTGGCTGCCGGGCACGACCCGGGTTGCGCCGTTCTCGGTTGTGAAGTCGGTGAGCGCACAGTTGGCGCTGACCAGGATTTCTCCGTTTTCGAGCGTCTGAATGCGTGGCCAGCTTGCCGCGTCGGTATGGAACACCTGTGCCGACTGCCCCGGGTTGAGCACCATCAGCTCGGCGTTGCTCAAGCGCACGCCGCGGCTCATGCCCGAGCTGACGAAGAGCGTTTCCGCCAGCGCGAGCAGCAGCGGGTGCGTCAGGACCTGCGCGGTGGCCGTAGACTTCGAGAACAGGCCGTGCAGCCGTTTGGTTTGCGTGCCGTAGAAGCCATCGCGATAGCCCAGGTCGTCGGCGCCCCAGTTCAGGGCTTCGAGGTGCGGTTCGAAGTCGTGCAGGAGCTGCTCGCAGAGCGACTCTGGCAGCAGATCTCGAACGATGCAGGCGCCGTCGCGTGCAAGGGCGGCCAGTACCGGTTTGCTGTCGTCAGCATCGAGAGTTTCAAGCTCCGGCATGTTCGGTATCCCGTTCTCTGTGCGCGTGATCGGTCCGCGCGCTGCGCGGCGCCGGGGTTCAGCGGGTGGTATCCCCTGCATCAGCTCTGGCGCGATTGAGTCTCGCACGGATTGCTGCCAGCCGCGCCTTCTGCGCGCCTTCCCAGCCGCGGTCGCTGGGCTCGTAGAAGGTTCGCGCCACGCCGAGATAGTCCTGATCAACGACACCATCCGGGCTGTTGTGGGCGTACTCGTAGCCCTCGCCGTGGCCAAAGGTCCTGGCGCCCGCATAGTGCGAATCGCGCAGGTGAACGGGTACGGGAATCAGTGCACCCTCGCGAACCTCGCGTCGCGCTGCGCCGATCCCGACGGTGGCAGCGTTGCTCTTTTCGGCGCAGGCCAGATAGGTCACGAGCTGGGACAGCGTCAGCTGGCATTCGGGCAGGCCCACCAGCTCACAGGCCTGCGTGGCAGCAACCGCCAGCGGCAGCGCACCGGGATCGGCATTGCCGATGTCCTCGCTCGCAAGGATGACCAGCCGACGGCAGATGAACCGGATGTCTTCCCCTGCCTCGAGCATGCGGGCCAGCCAGTACAGGGCAGCGTCCGGATCGCTGCCGCGTACGCTTTTGATCAGCGCGCTGGCGACGTCGTAGTGCCCGTCCCCGGTGGGGTCGTGCTGAATGGTTTTCTGTTGCATGGAATCGCGCAGCAGCTCCGCGGTCAGCGCGACCGGCGCCGGTGACGACAGCACCGCGATCTCGAGCACGCCGAGTGCCCGGCGCGCGTCGCCTTCCACGACGCGGGCCAGGAACTCGATCGCGCCGGGCGCCACGGTGACCGCGTAGCCGCCGAGCCCGCGTTCCTCGAGTTCCAGTGCGCGCCGGATCAGCGTCGCGATGTCAGCCTCCGCCAACGGTTCGAACTGAAAGATCTGGCTGCGGCTGAGCAGCGCGTCGTTGACGGCGAAGAATGGATTGCTGGTGGTCGCCCCGATGAGGCAGACGATGCCCGCCTCGACATCCGGCAGCAGTGCATCCTGCTGTGCGCGATTGAAGCGATGGATCTCATCGATGAAGAGCAGCGGACGCTCTGCGCCGGCCGAGACCTGCTGGCGCGCCCAGGACAACAGCTCCCGCAGCTCTTTGACACCGCTGGTCACCGCGCTCAGCTCTCGCAGCGCTGCTCCGGTCTCTGTGGCCAGCAGCTGGGCCAGGGTGGTTTTCCCGGTACCTGGCGGGCCGTAGAAAATGATCGATCCGAGGCTGCGGGCGTCGAGCATGCGACGCAGCAGCTTGCCGGTGCCCAGAAAGTGCTGCTGGCCGACAAACTCGGACAGCCGCTGCGGCCGCATGCGGGCGGCAAGCGGCTGGCGGCGGCGCCGTTCTTCGGCTTCCTGTTCGGCAAAGAGATCCATCGGGCTCGGTGCATCCACGCGACCTGAGGGCGCATGGTAGCGAGCGGCGCGCGGGCAGCCAAAAGGACTTTCAGGATTGGCTTTGAGACGCCGCAGGAGAGCCGCGGGTTATACCGGGGGTGCAGGGCGGGGGTGCGGGGCGGGGAGCTGCGTTGCGGTGGCGCTCGTCAAGTCCGTTTTGATTGGCCGTCCGCCGAGGGGGGCAAGCCTGGCTTCAGTACCGACAGCCCACCTCGAGACCGCAGGCGCGCGGCGACGGGATGGGCTGCTGGTAGCAGGCCGATCAAGCTGGACCCGACGGGCGCTGAATGCCGATCAGCGGCGCCGGCTTCAGTGGCTGATGCTGGGGCTGCGGTTGCGGTCGTCTGCAGAGGCAGTCAGCTCATAGCCCTGACCATTCATACAGCTCGTATAGTCCGCATGATTGCCGTTGCTCGGATCGAGCCGTTTGGCAGAACCGTTGATCCCAGCCTGGCTCAGACAGCGCTGGTGATCGCGCGCGTACTGCATCTCGCTGACGACTTCGCTAGAAACCCAGCGGTGGGTAGGCGCACTGTTGGTCGGTGTGGCGGCACACCCGCCCATAAGCGCGGCAAGGGCCGCGACGGTGAGAAGCTTCTTCATTATTTTACCTCCTGGCGATCGATAACACGGCGCAGAACGGCGCCGTAATCGTCGCTGTCACACAAGTGTAATATTTGAATGTTACCGCTGCAACTTATGTCACGTTACTTTCACATGTGCGGGAGGTCCTGGTTTGCGCGGCGATCCCCGATGGTTCCGTCGGGAAGAAACATAAGAGATTGATTTAGAAATACTAATTCAGAGTCTGGGAAGGCCCGAGCGAGGTGTCGGGAAGGGCTGGCGACGGACACTGCCTGGATCTCGTGTCAGTCATCAAACTGTCACAAACCGTCATGAGACTGCGCGCGTGAAAACGAGCCTCCCACTGCTGATTGTGCTTGCGACATCTCTCGCCGGTTGCGCTACCGCCCCGGTGCCCGAGTACAGCTGGTACCACCCCGACGGGGGCGAATACCTGTTCGCTTTCGATGCCTCGGAGTGTGAAGCACAGGTGGTGTCCCGGGGGCTTCAGCTGGGCACCGACACTAATGGTCCCTTCTTCAGCTGCATGGAAGATCGCGGTTACCTGCTTGTAATCGGACGCCTGCGCACCGTCGCTGGCAGTCCCGTAGGTGACGCCGGCGTCAGCCTCAACCAGCGCTGAACGCAAGCTCGATTGCGGCGGTGCTGAGTGCGCCCCGCCGACACCTTTCCATTCCGTTACTTGCCATCGGTTACTGGTAGCCCCGGTTTGGCGGTTTCGTCCGTCTAGCTTGTCAGCTCGGAGTAGCCGGATCCGCCAGTCCGGGCGCCCGCCTGGATTCGCCGGTTACAGGGTCGAGCCTTCCAGGGTTACTTCAGCGTTCGCCCAGGCATTCTCGAAACGAGCCATCACCGTTGCACTTTCGGCGGACTTGCCAGCCTCGGTCAGCGTCTTCGCCAGTCCCCGTAGCGCCCAGCCGTTCTCCGGCATGATGGCGAGGTCCTGCCGGTAGGTCGCTTCCGCAGCGGCCAGATCACCGTTGGCAAGCTGCGCCTCGCCGAGCAGGTGCCGCGCTGGAAAGAACCAGTCCGGTGGTTCGTTGTAGGGAATCGCGTCTTCAAGCGCGACGGCACGCTGAAGCGTCGGAATCGCCGTTGTCAGATCCCCGTCGGCGACCTGCAGCACGCCGGTGAGCACCGTCTCCGCGACCTCGAGCAGCACTTCGGCCGAATGCCGGTTGAAGAAAGCCAGCTCGGCAATCGCCGGATCAGCACGCAGCGCGACCAGCGCTTCGAGCTCGGTCCGGGCCGCTTCGTTCTGTCCCAGTCCGGCATAGGCCTGGCCGCGCGCATAGTGCCAGATGCCTCTCGCGTAGAGCAGATCATCATCTGGTGCCGGCGCGTCGAGGATGCGTTGCCAGTCGGCGAAACGCACCTGGGCAAAGGTGGGTTGCATGAGAAAATGCTGCGCGACGCCCATACCCGGCGCCCGGATCAGCTCCGGGCTGAGCGCTGCCGCCGTGCCTTCGGCCATCGCGTAGGCCTGGCTCTTCCAGCCTTCAATTGCGGCCGTCACCCAGCCGAAGTGCCAGTTGTGGGGGATGTAGCCGGCGAGGTAGATGGGGCTGTTGGAGCGACAGGCCTGGATGAAGGCCGTGTCTGCGGCAACCGCCCGCCGATTGGTCAGCGTGGCCTTGGGGCCGGGGACCTTTACGAGATGATGCACGGCCACGTGAGCCCTCGTCATCGGGTGGCGCGGTGCCGTCTGTTTCTGCC
>JBCDGJ010000135.1:0-13656 GCA_038757945.1 Pseudomonadota bacterium | reverse complement strand
TGATCGTCCTCTCAGACCAGCTATAGATCGTAGCCTTGGTAGGCCTTTACCCCACCAACAAGCTAATCTAACGCAGGCTCCTCTGATAGCGTGAGGTCCGAAGATCCCCCACTTTCCACCGTAGTGCGTATGCGGTATTAGCTCGAGTTTCCCCGAGTTGTCCCCCACTACCAGGTAGATTCCTACGCGTTACTCACCCGTCCGCCACTGTACTCACACCGAAGTGCTTTCTCGTTCGACTTGCATGTATTAGGCCTGCCGCCAACGTTCAATCTGAGCCATGATCAAACTCTTCAGTTTAAGAGTGTTTGTGAATCTCGAAGATCCACTAGATTTTTAGCTCACTTCAGCTCTCAGCAATCTCACCAGAGCTTGCGCTCTGCTGATCTTCCCGCAAAGGCTTTCGCCTTCTTGGGCTCCCACTCGGATAAATGGAAGACCTACTGCCCGTACTCAATCGAGCACGGACAACGAGCCGGTATCATATTCTGACGTGTACCCACACGAATGGCTTGTTATTGCATCGCTGCATAAGGCGCACTGGCCTAAGGCCAATGGGACGCCAGACACAACGACCAACAACTGATTCGTCGTACTATCTGTTCCAATTGTTAAAGATCACGCGCCTTGCGCTCTGGCTCGCGCCCCATTAGATAGGTCGCGACGGACTGACGATTTCCGACGGGCAGAGTGCCCACCGGTCTGCTCGCAGCGGCTCCGAAGAGCGTTTGCAATGCCGACCGGTCATCGGCTTTCGCCTGGCCTTGCGGCCTGTCTTCGATTGGTCAAACGACCAGAAGCGTCCGAAGAGTTTCAGCGCCTTGCTCGGGCGGCCCGAGGCAAGGGCTGCGAATTATACAGAGGGGCCTTACCTGCGCAAGCGCTTTTTGCAAAAAACTTTGGAAAGTTTCCGAGCCACTTTCGGGCCGTGTTTTCCACAACCTGATAGCACTTGCGATTCAGCAACTTCCGCTGATTCTTAGCCTGTTTTCGAGGCCGCTGAGCCTGTCTCCCGTAGCATCAGGTGCCACTGCTTCTTACCCCGGCGCAACAGGAAATAGCGACCGAACCGGGCGTCGCTCCAATCGAGCTGTCGCGTCGGATCAGCCTGCTTCACCCCATTGATGCTGACACCACCGCTCTGCACCAGCTTTCGTGCCGCACCGTTGGAGGCGGCGAGCCCGCTCCGGACCATGGCCTCGAGGAGCCCGACGGATTCGGCTTCGATCGCCGTCTTCTCCATTCCATCCTGCGCGAGCGCGGCGAGGTCCGCTTCGGTCAACTCGTCCAGGCTCCCGCTGAACAGCGCCTGCGCGATTCGCTCGGCACCGGTACGCGCCTCTGAACCATGGACGAGGTCCGTGACCGCGGCGGCGAGACGTTGCTGCGCCTTACGTGCCGCGGGATCAGCAGCCAGCTCCGTCTCCAGCGCCGCGACCTCGTCGAGCTCGACGAAGGTGAAGTAGCGAAGAAACCGGATCACGTCCTCGTCCGCGACGTTCAGCCAGAACTGATGAAAGCTGTAGGGTGACGTTCGAGCTGGGTCCAACCACACGGCACCCGCTGCAGATTTGCCGAACTTGGTACCGTCTGCCCGCGTGATCAACGGCATGGTCAACACATGAGCCTCGCGCTGGAGGGTGCGCCGGATCAGATCGGCACCGGAGACCATGTTGCCCCACTGGTCGCTGCCACCGATCTGCAGCGTGCAGGCGTCGGTCTTGGCCAGCTCGAGAAAGTCCATCGCCTGCAGCAGCATGTAGCTGAACTCGGTGTAGGAGATGCCTTGGCCCTCGCGTTCAAGCCGCAGACGAACGGAGTCCCGCTGAATCATCGCGTTGACGGAAAAGTGCTTGCCGATGTCGCGCAGGAACTCGATCACGCTGCGCCCGCCAGTCCAGTCAAGGTTATTGACGACGTGGGCAGCCTGAGGACCCTCGAAGTCCAGGAACCGGCGCGCCTGCGCGCCAATGCTGTCGACGTAGCTTGCCACCAGTTCGGTGCTGTTGAGCTGGCGTTCCTCGCTCTTGCCGGAAGGATCACCAATCAGCCCGGTCGCCCCGCCGAGCAGCAGGATCGGCCGGTGGCCCGCAAGCTGAAAGCGGCGCAGCGCGAGCAGTGGCACCAGGTTGCCAACGTGCAGGCTGTCTGCCGACGGATCGAAGCCGCAGTAAAGGGTGCGCGCGCCGTCTGCCAGGTGGGCGGCCAGCGCCGCCCGATCCGTCGACTGGGTCAGCAGCCCCCGGGCTTCCAGGTCAGCAAGTATGTCTGCGCTCATCTGTGAACCAATTCATGCACGTTGGCGGACCGGCACGATAGTCAAAAACAACCGGAGCGCAAACCGCTACGCCGTTCCCAGGTGGAGTTTGCTGTGCACCACTGTTCAAAGGGGCTGGGGTGCTTATACTGGCATCTTCGAACATTCAGCTCACAACCTGACGATAACCCTTCGATTTAGAAGCAATTAACGTAGGCCATGGGCCAGATTGGCGGAGCCCCCCGTGACGACCAGCCGTCGCCACAGCGGATAACTGTTGTCAATAAATCGAGTCAGATCGACCCATCGGAAGGCGCAGTACATTGAAACCAGGATCGTTTCCACGCGGACATCTTTATCTTGCCGGTCTCATGAGCCTCGGACTCTGCTCGCTGGTCGTTGCAAAATTTACTGAAGATCCGTCAGCACGCTTCTCGCCGGAAGCCGTCCTGGAGACTGTCGATCCCCTACCTGTAACAGTAGCACCGGAACAACCAACCGCCCTCGAGGCCCAGCTGATCGAGCTACCCGCGCCGGAAGCGGCTATCCCCGTAGCAGCAGCGCTGCGCGAAGTCGAAGTCGAGGTCAAACCGGGCGATAGCCTGGCGCGTATCTTCGCAAAGCACGACGTGCCGGCCCGCGATCTGGCCCTGCTGCTCGACTGCGAGCCGCTCGGACCGCGGCTGAAAAACATCTACCCCGGTCACAAGCTCACTTTCGCCTTTGCGGAAGACAACACGCTCATGCGCTTGCGCTATGCCGCAGGCCCGCTGGCCGAAGTCGCCTTCGAACGCATCGGCACCGCCTTCAGCGGACAGGAAGTCAACCGCGAGCCGGAGCGGGCACACGCCTACCGATCGGGGACAATCGATCACAGCCTGTTTCTCGCCAGCCAGCGCGCGGGGCTCGACGACGCGCTGACCATGCAGCTGGCGCAGATGTTCCAGTGGGACGTGGATTTTGTGCTCGATATCCGCAAGGGTGACGAGTTCCACGTGCTCTACGAGGAGCTCTACCTCGGCGAGCGTTTCATCGGCTACGGCAACATCCTGGCTGCTGAGTTCGTGAACCAGGGTAAGTCCTACCGCGCGGTGCTCTTCGAGGACGCCGAAGGTGACCGGAACTATTTCTCACCGAACGGCGACAGCATGCGCAAAGCTTTCCTGCGCGCGCCCGTGGAGTTCACCCGCGTAAGCTCGAACTTCAACATGCGCCGCAAGCACCCGCTGTTCAACCGAACCATGCCGCACCGCGGTATCGACTACGCAGCGCCCACCGGAACGCCGATCCTGGCTGCCGGCGACGGGCGCGTGATCAACGCCAGCAGAAACAAGTACAACGGTCGCTACGTCGTGCTGAAGCACGGCGAGCAGTACACGACCAAATACCTGCACCTGTCGAAGTTTGCTCGCGGTGTGAAAGCCGGCAGCAAGGTACGCCAGGGCCAGATCATCGGCTACGTAGGCGCTACCGGGGCGGCAACGGGCCCCCATCTGCACTACGAGTTCCTGGTCAATGGGGTGCATCGCAACCCGCGGACCGTGCCCCTGCCCAACGCAGCTCCGATTGCCAGTGACCAACGGGAGGACTTTACGGTCAAGACCGCCTCGCTGCTGAGCGCGCTCGGCCGACGACAGGCTGAGGCAACCAATACCCTGGCACTCGCAGACTGAAAACCGAGCTCTACCTTGGAGCAATCAGCGGCACCAGCCTCGATGGACTGGACCTTGCGCTGATCGAGGTCGAACCTGCGGCGAGCAGCGCAGGCAAAGAGCAGGTCCGCCACCGCGCCGGCACCACCGTTCCGTTTCCACCGGCCCTGCGCCGCAGGCTCGAGGCACAGACCAGCAACCGGCCGGTCAGCCTCGACGAATTCGGGCACCTGGATACCGCGCTCGGCAGTTTCATCGCCGAGTGCTCAAGCCGCTTTCTCGCCGCAAACTCGCTCCGCCCGGAAGACATCTGTGCTATCGGCAGCCACGGACAGACGCTCCGCCACCAGCCGCCGTCGACGGGCGCGCAAGAGCCCTTCACGCTGCAGATCGGCAATCCCCATCAGATCGTCGAGCAGACCGGCATCACCACCGTAGCGGACTTCCGCGGCCGTGACCTTGCCGCCGGCGGCGAAGGTGCACCGCTGGCACCCCTCTACCACGAAGCGCTGTTCGCAACCGCGGACGAGCGGCGCTGGGTGCTGAACCTCGGCGGCATAGCCAACCTGACCCGCCTGTACGCGGGTGCCCCGCTGATCGGATTCGATACCGGGCCCGCGAATGCGCTGATCGACGCCTGGTGCGCGGCGGAACGCGACGCTCCGTTCGATGTCGACGGGCGCTGGGCGGCCACCGGCAGCGTGCAGCAGGCACTCCTTGATCAGTGTCTGGCGGATCCCTATTTCGAACTTCCGCCACCAAAGAGCACGGGTAAGGAGCGATTCAATCTGGAGTGGATAGCAGAGCAGCTGAGCCGGCTCCCCGCGCTTGCACCGGCCGACGTGCAACGAACGCTGGTCGAACTGACCGCGGTAACCGTAGTCGAGGCCATACCAGATACAGAACGAACATTCGATCGCCTGCTGGTTTGCGGAGGGGGCCGACACAACCGGGTGCTGATGGAGAGACTGAGCGCCCTCTGCCCAACCCCTGTGGAGGACTGCGGACAGCATGGGGCTGATGGCGACAGCCTTGAAGCCGGCATCTTCGCGTGGCTTGCCTTTCGCTGTTTACACGAGGTGGCAAGCCCGACCGGCACGGTCACGGGCGCGCAGAGCTCCCGCGTGCTGGGGGTCCGGTACCCGGCCGGCTAGCCGCGCGCTGGCCCAAACTTCGCCAACCCAGGCTGCGCTAAAGACAGGACGGGTTGGAAGCAGCTACCGAACGCTCGTAAGGGGACTGCAGGTTACAGAACGCACCCGCTCTCCAGAACCGCTTCGCTCAATTGGACCGGGGCGCTTTGCTAAATCGCGAAGGAATTGCCGCAGCCACAGGTAGCCGCCGCGTTGGGATTGGTCACGAGGAACTGAGCACCCTGCAGATCTTCGACGTAGTCGATCTGCGAACCGGCCAGATATGGATAGCTGAGCGAATCGATCAGCAGCCGGACACCGTCCTGCTTAAGGACCGCATCATCATCGGCAATCTCATCGTCAAAGGTGAAGCCGTAAGAAAATCCGCTGCAGCCGCCGCCGCTGACAAACACGCGCAGGCACAACTGCTCGCCACCAGCCTCGGCCGCCATCAGCTTGAGGACCTTGCCGACCGCCTGCTCGGTCATGCGAACCGGCGCGAGATCACCGCTCTGCTCGAAACCGGTCGGATCAAAATCGGCCGCATCAGAACCGGCCTGACTGTCGGACATACCCATGGTATCTGTGTCAGCTGTGTCTGCCATGCTGCAGATGGTACCTAACGCCCGTCAAAATTGCTCTGGCCTCAGTCCCCGGTCTCGCTGGAACGCAGCTCATGGACCTTGACCTCCGGCGCCGCGCTGGCCACCTCTTCATGCACCATCTGGCCTTCGACCATCGCCCCGAGCTGCATTTCCATCAGCTTGTAATAGACGTTGCCGATGACCCGGGCCTTGGCCGCGAGCTCGACCTTTGCAGCCGCATGCACATTGCCTTCGACGGTGCCGTTCACCACCACGTTCGGAACGCGGATCTCGCCGGCTACAGAGCCACCCTCGGCGATAACCACGCTCGCCTGCGACTCGGGATCGGCGTACACGTTGCCCTCGATCCGGCCGTTGATGAAGAGCTGCTCAGTGAAGGTCACATCACCGGCAATCCGGGTAGAGGGCGCGATCAGGGTCACTCCGGTGTCGTTTTTCGGCCTGGCCATCTCCGCCTCCTTCTCGCGTCCCTTGTCTTTATTCCACATAGTTTTTCATCCACATAGCCCTGCCTCCGACGCCGCTCAACCTACCTGCCAGGCCGTTAGCCGGCCTGCCACGCGAAGGAGCGCTCGATTTTCTTGCCCCGTTTGGGAATGACGGTGACGCGCACTTCGGTAGGCTCGAAGTTGCCGGGCAACCGCAACGACCCTGTCAGGTCCTGAAAATAGCGAAAGCGATAGGGAACAGGGTACTGCTGCAGATCAGCCAAGTCTGTGAGGGGCAGCACTGCCGTACCCTCGGCACTATCTGTTTCACCCGCGATGAGAATCTCGACCTTGCCGGCCACCCAGGTTCTGCGGCTGGCTACCTGGGTCAGCAGCAGGTGGTACACCAGTGTGCCGTCCGCCCCCGGCGTGACTTCGAACTCCGCGATCTGGAGCCCTTTGGCAACCTTATCCGGTGCCATCAGGCTTCGGTAGAAGGTGACCTCTTCATTCAGGGCGACCGACTGCTGATGCGACAGCGCGAGATCGGCCCGCAGGGTCGTCAGCGTCTGCCGTTCGACGTCGTAGGCAAGGCGCGAGTCCGTCAGCGCCCGCTGCGTGTCGTTGAGCCGCTCCTCGTAGGCGGTGCGAATGATCTCGAGAGATTGCAGGTACTGGCGGTCCAGCTCCGTCAGCGACCGGCCGACCTGAAAGCCACCGGCCGTCGCCGCTGCGATCAGCCCCAGAACCAGCACCAGCAACAGGCGACGCTGCAGCACGCTCAGCACCAGCCCCGGCGCTCCGCTATTAGCCATGCATCACACCACCGCACCAGGTTCCGGCCGGGAGCACTGCGTTCCGGCCGGAACCCACGGCGCTGGAATTGGCGCCAACGGCCACCGGATTGCCGCTACCCGAACACCGTTGCAGGCCCGCGCCGCCTGCCGAAAGAAGATGCACAATCGTCACGCGTTCACTCCACAGCCCTGAATCGGGAAGCGCTTTTCCTCTACTATATCAAGGTATCGGAACAACCTGAGGCCACCCGCCAGCTCTCGTGACCGGCACCGGAGCGGCCCGCGTCTACCGGCCCGCCAGGCTGCCCCGCAGTAACCAGCTAGGAATCCGTTCGCTTGCGATTGCCAAGAGCAGCCTCCCTCGACTTTTTCCGTCGCAAGCTCGCAGACGTCGAGGCATTACCCCAGCTGGCGCTGCTGGCCGTAATTGCGGGCCTGCTCACCGGCGGCGTCATACTGCTGTTTCGCTTTCTGATCGAAGGCGTCATCGGGGCCTGGCTGCCGGACGGCGACTACGAAGCCTACGAAGCACTGCCACCGCTGATCCGGCTCGCCATTGCGATCGGTGGCGCCCTGCTGATCGGGGTGCTGCTGGCGCGCCTGCGCCCGAGCGCACGTCGGGTCGGGGTGGTCCACGTCATGGAGCGCCTGAGTCGGCACCAGGGGTACCTGCCAGCCCGCAATGCCCTGCTGCAGTTCTTCGGTGGCATCATTGCCCTCGGCAGCGGGCAATCCGGTGGCCGCGAAGGTCCATCGGTGCACCTCGGGGCTGCTGCCGCGAGCGCAATCGGACAGATCTTCCGGCTACCCAACAACAGCCTGCGGACGCTGGTTGCCTGTGGGACTGCGGCGGCCATCGCCTCGTCGTTCAACACGCCTATGGCAGGCGTCATCTTCGCGATGGAGGTGGTGATGATGGAGTACACCATCGGCTCCTTCATCCCGGTGATCATCGCCGCGGTGACGAGCACCTTCCTGACCCTGCTGTTCCTCGGCAACGAACCAGCCTTCACCGTGGCTCCGCTGCAGCTGATGTCGCTCGCCGAAACCCCGTTCATCGTTCTGGCCGGCATTCTGACCGGTGCCAGCGCGGCAGCCTTCATCGCCCTCACGCAACGCTTCGCCGCGCTCGGCGACCGTCCCATCCTGGTTCGCGTGCTGCTCGCCGGCGCCATCACCGGCGTCCTCGCGCTGGGCGTGCCACAGATCATGGGAATCGGCTACGACACCGTGGGCGCCGCCATGCTGGGGCAGATAGAAATCTCCATGCTGCTGCTGATTCTGGTCGCCAAGCTGGTGGCAAGCGCGGCGGCATCAGGACTCGGGCTGCCGGTCGGACTGATCGGGCCGACCCTCGTGATCGGCGCCTGCCTCGGTGGCGTCATGGCCCGGGTCGGCCACTGGTTCGAACCCAGCCAGATGTCGAGCGACGGTTTCTACGTGATGCTCGGCATGAGCGCGATGATGGCCGCAGTGCTGCAGGCCCCGCTGGCTGCGCTGGTTTCGGTGCTCGAGCTCACCGCCAATCCCAACGTCATCCTGCCGGCAATGCTCATCATTGTTGTGGCGACCATGGTGACCAGCGAAGTGTTCAAAGCAGAGAGCGTCTTCCTGTCCACCCTGCGGACGCTGGGTCTGGAGTACCCACCGAGCCCGGTCACGCAGCATCTGAGCCGCGTTGGCGTCACCTCGCTCATGGATCGCGCCTTCGTTCGCCTGCCGCCCGAGCTGAGCTGGGACGAATGCCGGGCCGCACTCGATAAATCCCCGCGCTGGGTACTGATCGAAAACGAAAAAGGCGAGGTCCGCACCCTCCTCGACGGCGCTGATCTGAAGGTGTTTCTGGACGACAATCCAGCCGACGAATATGCCGACGACGATGACGAGGAGGACGTTCCGCTGAACCTGCTGCGTATTCCCGCCATGCGCAAGGACGTGACCAGCCTCGATTCACGCGCAACGCTACAGGAAGCGTTGGTATCTTTACGCAAAGCGCGGGCAGAGGCTGTCTGCGTACGACGCTACTCGGCGCCGATGATCAAGCCGATCATCGGCGTGGTGACCCGCGAACAGATCGACAGCTACCGGGAAGTCCGCTAATCAATGCTCTATCTCTGGGTTAAAACCGCACACATTTTCGCGATCGTCGCCTGGATGGCCGGGCTGCTGTATCTGCCACGGCTGTTCGTCTACCACAGCGCCACGCCCGAACCCGAGTTTCGAACCCGCTTCACCGAATACGAGAGCCTGCTCTACCGCCGCATCATGCGTCCGGCGATGATCGCAACGCTCGTGCTCGGCTTCTGGCTGCTACATCTCGGCTGGGCAGGATTCGGGAGCAGCAGCTGGATCTGGATTAAACTGCTCGCCGTCGCGCTGCTGCTGGGCTACCACCACTACTGCGGTGCTCTCATACGACGCTTTCAGAACGGTAATCCGCACAGCGAACGGTTCTTTCGCATCTTCAACGAAGGGCCCGCCGTCATGCTGATCCTGATTCTGATCATGGTCGTCGTAAAACCTTTCTAACCGGCTCAAGGACTCAAACGCCATGCAGCGACCGACCTCGACACAGCTGTTCGCCCGCGCGCAGCACTCCATTCCCGGGGGCGTCAACTCCCCGGTTCGGGCATTTAAGGGTGTCGGTGGTGATCCGGTGTTCTTCGCGCGCGGCGAAGGTCCTTATCTCTGGGACGAGGACGGCAACCGCTACATCGACTGCATCGGATCCTGGGGACCGATGATCATGGGTCACAGCTATGCGCCAGTCGTTGATGCCGTTCGCGCGCAGGCCAGCGCCGCCATCGGCTTTGGCGCGCCGACGGAACTCGAAATCAGGATGGCGGAGCTGATCCGCGAGCGGGTCCCGAGCATCGAGCAGGTGCGGATGGTCAACTCCGGCACCGAGGCGACCATGAGCGCGATCCGGCTCGCCCGCGGGTTCACCGGCAGGGATCTGATCGTCAAGTTCACCGGCTGCTACCACGGTCACTCCGACTCGCTGCTCGTGCAGGCCGGCTCCGGCGTGCTGACCCTGGGCATTCCCAATTCGCCCGGCGTGCCGGAAGCCATTGCGAGCAATACGCTGAGCCTGCCCTTCAACAGCGCCGATGCCCTGGCTCAGGCCTTCGAAAGCTACGGCGATCAGATCGCAGCGGTCATCCTGGAACCGATTGCCGGCAACATGGGCTGCGTCCTGCCGCGTCCTGGTTACCTGGAGGCCGCCCGAGAGCTTTGCACCCGGCATGGCAGCGTGCTGATCTTCGACGAGGTGATGACCGGATTCCGCGTCAACCGCGGCGGCGCCCAGGGGCTCTATGGGATCAAGCCGGACCTCACCACCCTCGGCAAGGTCATTGGCGCAGGGCTGCCCGTAGGCGCTTTCGGTGGCAGAGCTGACATCATGGCCGAGCTGGCGCCGCTGGGACCGGTCTATCAGGCCGGCACGCTGTCCGGAAATCCGCTGGCCATGGCCGCCGGGCTGGCCCTGCTGAACGACCTGACCCCGGAGATCTACGAACGGCTGGAACAGAACACTGCGCGCCTGATTGCCGGCATGGAGACGATCGCCGCCAGCCAGGGTGTGCCTATCGCTACCGCACAGGTGCCCGGCATGTTCGGCCTGTTCTTCAGCAACCAGCCGGTGCACAGCTTCGACGAGGTCGCTGCCTGTGACACCGAGCGCTTCAAGCGCCTGTTTCACGCGATGCTGGATCGAGGCGTCTACCTGGCTCCGTCCGCTTTCGAAGCTGGTTTTCTGTCCGCCCAGCACGACGCTGCAGTGATCGATGCGACGCTGACAGCCTTTGACGCCGCGCTGGCACAGAGCGCTGCCTGACCACTACCCGTTCCGGAGCCTCCCCATGTACGATCTTTACGGCCTCGGCAATGCGCTCGTCGACATCGAGTACCGCGTTGACGATTCGTTTCTGCGGCAGCACGCCGTTGCCAAAGGGCACATGACCCTGGTTGACGCACCGCGGCTGGAAACGCTGCTGGATGCCACCCGATCACTGCAGTCCGCGCGCTTCAGCGGCGGCTCTGCTGCCAACACCATCATTGCCGCTCAGGCCCTCGGCGACCGCTGCTTCTACAGCTGCAAAGTGAGGGATGACGACGTCGGCCGGTTTTTCGCCGAAGACATGGCGACGGTGGGCGTAACGTTGAACGGCAACGCCGTCACCGCCGAGGCAGACACGCACTCGGGCCGCTGCCTGGTGCTGATTACCGACGACGCCCAGCGCTCGATGAACACTTACCTCGGGATCTCACAGAGCCTTGGATCAGCACAGCTCGACCCGGCAGCGCTTAAGCAATCGCGGTTCTTCTACGTGGAGGGCTACATGGTTGCCTCGGAGACGGCTTTTGCCGCAACCATGGAAGCCAGGGCGATCTGCGAGCAGAGCGATACCGCCTTCACCCTGAGCCTCTCCGACCCAAGCATGGTGCAGTTCTTTGGCGACAACCTGCATCAGATCATCGGCGACGGCATCGACGTGCTGTTCTGCAACGAGGAAGAAGCCCTGAGCTTTACCGGCACCGATCGCGTCGATATCGCGCGCAGGACCCTAACCGACGCCGCCCGCCACGTACACATCACGTTGAGCGAAAATGGCAGCCAGTACACCGACGGGCACCAGCTCAAGGAGCTGCCCGGGCACGCGGTTGCAGCGGTGGACACGACTGGCGCCGGAGACCTCTTTGCCGGCGCCTGCCTGCACGGCCTGATGAACGGCTGGGACCACGCCACCGCCGCCGCCTTCGGCAACTTCATGGCGGCCCAGCTGGTGACCCAGTATGGGGCCCGGTTCCGCTCCGTCGCCGACTATCGGACGTTGCAACAGCGCTTCGCGCCCTGAGCCGATCCGGTAACCCGCCGCCCGGCGCGGTCAGTTGATCAGGTGAGCCGTACCGGGGGCGAACGCTCCGGAAGCCTCAGCGCCAGCCCACCAGAGCCGCGCCAATCCGTTCCAGCGCCACGTCGATGCGATCCAGATCGACCGTGCAGGCAAAGCGCACCATCGAGGCGGTGCCGTTGCTGCCAAAATCGATACCCGGCGCCAGCGCAACCTCCGCCTCCTTCAGCAGACGCTCGCAGAAGGCCATGGCAGCGGGCTCAACGCCGAGCGGCGCAATGTCGGCAAAGACGTAGAACGCACCCTCCGGGACAACCGGGATACCAAAGCCGAGCTCGCGTAAGCCCGCGGTCAGCCGCTGCTGCCGGCGCACCAGCTCCAGCCGCCGCGCTTCGCAGAGCGTGAGGGTATCCTCGCTGAACGCAGCCAGCGCCGCGCGCTGGGCCGGCGCCGAGGGCGAAATATAGAGGTTGCCGGCAAGGCGTTGCACCGGTTCAACCAGCGCATCGGGCACCACCAGCCAACCAAGCCGCCAGCCGGTCATACCGAAGTACTTGGAGAAGCTGTTGATCGAGACGAGCTCCGAGTTCACTGCAAGCCCGGTGGCGTAGTGGGGCTGGCCGAACATCAGCCCCTGATAGATCTCGTCGAGCAGCAGCGTACCGCCGAGCCCGTGGACCGTTGCAGCCAGCTCCGCAAGCTCCGCAACTCGCAGCGCTGAGCCGACCGGATTGCTCGGCGATGCCAGCAGCGCCGCCCGCGTATTGGGCTGCCAGTGCGCACGCAGCAGCTCCGGGCGCGGCTGGAAGCGATCTTCGGCGCGGGTTGGCAGGGACTGCGGCTCGACGCCGGCGCTGAGCGCGAACACTTCGTTACAGGGATAGCCGGGATCGGGCAGCAGCAGGCCATCCCCAACGTCGCAGATCGCCGTAATGGCCAGCTGCAGACCGGCGCTGGCGCCGGCTGTCACGATCACACGGTCCGTCGCGACCGCAAACCCGAGCTGATCGCGGTAGTAGTCGGCAATGGCCTGACGGAGCTCGGGAATGCCGAGTGCACCGGTATAGCGTGTATAGCCGTCCCGGAGGGCCTCGACGCCCGCCTCGACGATGCCCTGGGGAGTCGGGAAGTCAGGTTCGCCAACCTCCAGATGGATCACGTCGGCTCCAGCGCGCTCCAGAGTCCGGGCCTGCTCGAGCATCTCGACCACACGGAACGGGGCAATTTTGTCCAGGCGTCTTGTCATTCGCCGGATTGTACCGCCCGCTGGCCGGGGGATCCCCCGGAACCCGGACACGGAACCCGGACACGGAACCCGGAAGACGCTGCCCCCGAAGGCACCCCTCACAAGTGCCCAGCTCGCAACAGCCCAACTGCCAACCACCCACCCCCAATGCCCATACCAGGGGTCGAAAGCAGCCAGAGTCCGGAAATTGCTGCCGGTAGTGTTTCACAAAGCGTTCTGGTACCTTTCGCGCCCTTGTTTTCAGGGCCGGCTAGAACTCTGCTGGTCGAGCCCGAGCAGCGCCGAGGCCGGAACCAGCGCTTCCCGCCCCGAACGCGACCCGGGCGACGATCCCAGGCTGAACGCCGGCTGCGGCGTACAGATTCTGTAAAATTCAACGTATAGGCTACGACTATGGCTGCAAAGTCTAAGGCAAAGGCGCCAACGAAGAAGAAGGCTGCGGTTAAATCCAAGACCGGTTCCAAAGCAACCAAGAGCGAGGCTGCAGGCAAAGCGTCGGCAGCGAAGAAAAAAGCCGCTGCCGGCAAAGCGGCCGCCAGCAAAAAGAGCGCTGCAAAGACCTCTGAAAAAACTGCTGCCGCAAAAAAGAAACCTGCGGTAAAAAAGACAGCGACGAGCAAGACGCCGGCGACGAGCAAGACTACTAAAGCTGCGGCAGCAAAGACGCACGGAAAGAAGGCCG
>JBCDGJ010000134.1:0-13676 GCA_038757945.1 Pseudomonadota bacterium | reverse complement strand
GTCGACGGTGATGTTGTCGCCGTCCACCGAGCCGCACGCGCTGACGTTGATCACTTCGCCGACGGTCTCGATATCCACGAACAGGGAGGCCGAGTCGGCATCGATGGCATAGCCCTCGACCTGGGCCCGGCTGAAATCCAGCAGGCGCTGGGTCAGCTCGATTTGGGCCGATCCTTCCGCGTGCACGACACCGCTGAATAGGAGCCCGAGCGCAGCCAGCCGCGCGCAAGGGCGGCGGGTGGGTCGGCTATGAATTGGGGGCTCGCGCATTGAGTGTCTCGCGGGTAGCGAACGGACCGCGGGCACGGAGGCAAGACCGACCGGATCGACCAGGCGCAGGGCCCATGCGATCGCGCACCGGAAGCGCCGACGCGCCCTATGGAGCATAGAGGTCATCTCGAGTTTTGCAGGGCCTCCGACCCGCTCCTTTGCACTAACTTGGTGCGAATAAGGAGTGGCGCACTGAAACGGCTCGCTCGGAGGGCGGCCTGGGTGCTGATTCGGCGGGTTGACGCCCCTTGTCGACCTTTACGGGGGTTGGCCCTGAAATTGCTTTTGCACTTTCAGAAAAATTTGAAACGCGCTTTAGAGTTCGACACAGCAAATGGCGACACGAATGCGTCATCTGCGGTCGCTAGGGTCGCGTGCTTTTTGATGGCGGCCGCGGGGAGCGGCCGCTGCTGATCAACCGACAGGAGTCACCATGTCCGCTTCCCGTGCCAAAGCCCCGAGCCCCAAGCTCTACGAGACCGACGAGCGCCGCTACGTCGGCCCGCAGCGTTGGCAGACGCAGTGGTGGGCGCGGTTGGTGCGTCAGGCCTGGCGCCGCCGCGCCTACACGCGCTGGTTCGATCAGGCCATCACCGATATGACCGTTCATGGTGCCGCGCACCTCGACGTGCTCGATGGTCCCTGCATCTTTGTCGCGAATCACAGCAGTCATCTGGATACGGTCGTCATCTACGAAAATCTGCCGCTGCGGGTGCGCCGCAAACTGTTTTTTGGCGCCGCCCAGGACCGGTGGTTTTTGCGCGGGCAGAAGAAAACGGTACTCAAGCCCTGGTACCAGTCACTGATCCTGGGCAACTTCCCGATCATGCGTGGCGGCGGCAGCAAAGCGCTGAGCTACGCCAAGGAGCTGCTCGGAAAGGGCGAGAGCATCTTCCTGTTTCCCGAGGGCACACGCGCCACCGGAGATGCGCTCGGGCAATTCCGGCACGGCGTATCCATTCTCGCGCTTGAGCAGCAGGTCCCGGTGGTGCCCATCTACCTGGCTGGACTGAGGGCTTTGCAGCCCAAGGGCCAGCGCGAGGTGGTGCCGGGGGCGGCGACCATGGAGATTCTGCCGATCCAGTACTTCACCGCCGACCAGGACGTCGCCGCCGCCACGGCGCAGCTGCAGGCGGTGATGGATGACGCGCATCGCCGCTACGCTCGCGAGGAGGCGCCGGATACGATGCCCGCCGAGATCGCACGCGCCGCGTAGCGTATCATCATACTGTCCTGATTGGACGTTCTGTCCCTTGGGCTGGCAGGAGCTCGCTCGGTTCGCGCTTTACGAAGCGATTGAGAATTATTACTGTTGAGCATCATTTCGCCGGACGAGCGCCATGTATCTCGCCATGAACCGGTTCCGCATTGCGCCTGAACACACAGACGCCTTCGAGGCTCTGTGGCGCGAGCGAGAGTCGTACCTGTCAGAAGTGCCCGGGTTTCGATCCTTTGCGCTGCTCCGCGGACCTGAACGTGAGGATCACGTGCTCTACGCGTCCCATACGATCTGGCAGGACCAGGCGGCCTTCGACGCATGGACGGATTCCGACCACTTCCGGGCGGCGCATGCGCAGGCGAAAGCGCCGAAGGGAACCTACCTGGGACACCCTGAGCTGGAGACGTTCCAGGCGGTGCTTGAGGAGTAGATCGAACGCTCGTTCGGCACGCGACTGAGCGTTCGGTGGAAATAGGGCCCGTTAGATCTGCGACCATCTGCGGCGCAGCCGCGCGCGTATAGCGCCCAGTTGCAACCGCGCTTGCCCGGCCGTTTCCGGAAGGCTGGTTTGGACCCTGGCCAGTTCCAGCAACACTTCGCGTGCCGAGGCGTCGGGCACTTCGCTTTGTATCCAGCCGACAGCAGCCAGGCGGGCGCCTTGCTTCACCGGCAGCACTTCATGGATGGCGCCAGCCGGGTAGAGCACTGCACAGCCGGGATCCAGGCGGACCGTCTCTATCCCCGCGGGACTGGTGATGCACAGCTCGCCCCCGGTATAGCTCTCGGGCTCACTCAGGAACAGCGTGAAAGACAGGTCTGAGCGAACGCCACCGATGATGGCCTCATCGAAATGCGGCCCGTACGCCATGTCGCGTTGGTAACGGCTGAAGCGGATTGGCGAAAATCGATGCGGGAGGGCGGCGGCGGCTGCCACCGGGTGCTCGCGCAAGGCCGTTTCGACCTTGCGAGCGAGCGCTAGAGCATGGGCATTGTCTGGCGGCAGCTGCTGGTTGTGTTTCTTGCCGGCCGCGCCAGCGCCTGCGCTGAAGGTTCCGTCGATGAACGTGGCGTCTGCCAACGTCTCGTTCATGGCCGCCACCTCGGCGGTGCTCAACACTGAGTCCAGACACAGAATCATCGCCCGGAGATGGACCCTGTTAGAGCACCAGCAGCCAGCTGCCCGCATACACAGCCGCCAGGCTTGTCACCACGGTGACCCAGAGCATGACTCGAAACCATCTTGGGGTATCTGAATGGAACATGGCGATGTTACCTGTCTTCGGTTACGTGCGAGCGCGTCGTTTGGATCCGGTGCGCAACCCGATCAGGGCGTGGGATTCAGGTAGGGCAGGAGTGTGTCCCGGACCTCCTGCGCCAGCGCCGATTTTGTTGTTTCCTTGGCGCTTAGAGCATCGGCCTGGAGGAACATGGCCATGAACAGCGGCTGTTCATCGACCTGCGCCGCGAGCGTGAACGAGCTGTTTTCCTGATAGATGTCGCGCCAGGCATTGCGCACCTCCTGCCAGTAGGCGCCGGTTCTGGCGAGATAGGCATCACCGGCGGAAAAATCGTAGTCGAGCAGTCGCTCGTAACGATTCAACCCGGTCTCTTTGGCAATGGTTCGCAGCGGCGTGCCTTCCGGGTCAAGGACCACCTTTCGATTGTTTTCCTCGTGCACCCAGCCGCTGGGGGTGATCGTGTGCCGGTTGGTTCCGATCAGGACCTGATAGTCATCACGAACGCTGAACTCCCGGCGCGGCAACGGCCGCCAGGTTTCGCTGCTAAGCCAGGTCGAGACCCCCTGCTTGTGCTCCCAACGTCCGAAGGCTTCATAGCGCGGCGAGTCGTCGACCTGGTAGACCGTTTGGGTCCAGGTGCCTTTCGCCTCGCGGCGCGAGAGCCGCTTGGCTGACCAGCGGCGGTGACCGCGAAACTCATGCATGCGGCGGTCCTCAAAACGCCAGTCCTGACGCCAGTGCTTGACCACCATGGGGTCGCTAAGGGTGCCGTCTTCCTGCTGGATCTGCATTACCAGCACGTGTTGCAAGGAGACGAAGTTTGGCTCGTCAGTAAGTACATACACATGTTCTGTGCCCCATGACTGGTAGGGGCGGGATGGTTTCCAGGACGGATCGAAGCCAATGACCTCGATAAAATCGAAGCTCGCCCGATAGGGGCCCGCCATTGCCAGGATGGCCCGGCGATCACGCTCGCGCTTGCTCAGGCCGGGTTCGCGCAGGGCCTCCCAGCGCGCCCCCGGGCTGGTTTCAAAGCTCAGGCTGGGCCCGCGAGTCGTCCCGCCCCGGGGCGCCATGGCGCTGTCCTCCAAGAACTGCCACGCGAAAGTGTACTGCCGGTTGCGATCAGCTTCGGCGTCGCTGTGATCGTCGGCTCTGGCGGCTACCGAAAAGGTGCTGATGACAGTCGCCAGCAGCATGGGCAACGCGACGAACCGGTGCGGTAAGTGGCGAAACGAGAAATTGGTCATGAATTCGGGGGTCTCCGGTCAGTTGGATTCACTCTAGTGCTTGCGAATCGCTTCTGCATGTGATTATCATATCGTAATGATAATGATTATCAATAACGAACAGACTCCAACGAGCAAGTCGGTCACAAGCACTCCCCTTCGGGATGAGGGCGGGCGGGACCTGTGCCAGGCGGATGCCGGCAGACAGGTCCAGCCACGCAGCCTGACACGAGCGTCATCAACCGATTGTGCGGGCACAGATCACATGCGTATTGATTACTGGAATTCTGAACATGCGTCAGCAGCGTGCAAGGCACGCGCTGGCGTCCCTTTTGGCCGTGCGGTCCCGGACTCGATCCCTACCCACGATCTCCCCGGTCGGGGCGCGCACGGTCAAACCCTACCTGCTCCCGACGCCGGACGTGAGCGCGGAAACTCGCGTCGCTGGTGGCCCCTTGCAGTGCTAACGCTGGGATTGAGTGGCCCGTCGCTGGCATTTGCTGCCGAAACGGCGTCGGGAGTAGGCCCTTCTCTCTATGAGGAAGAGATTACCGTGGTCGGGACCCGGACAGAACGTGCGGTCAGCGACGTCGCGGCGACGGTCACGATCAAGGATGCTGAAGAAATTGAGCGCGAGCTGGCACGAGACATTGCGGATCTGATCCGCTTTGAGCCCGGCGTTTCGGTTGGCGGTACCGGGAGTCGCTTCGGGCTGGCCGGGTTCAACATTCGCGGCGTGGACGGCAACCGGGTGCTGACGCTCGTTGATGGCGTTCGAGTGCCGGAAGAGTTTTCCTTTGGGCCCTTCTTAAGCGCACGCCGCGATTTTGTGGACATCGACTCCCTCGACCGTGTGGAAATCGCTCGGGGCCCGATCTCTTCCCTGTTCGGCAGCGACGCGCTGGGCGGTGTGGTCGCATTCAGCACGCGACGGCCCCAGGACTACCTGCGCGATGGTGAAAATATGCACGCCGCCTTTCGCGCCGGCTACAGCAGCGCCGACGAAGCGTTGAATGGCACCCTTGACTTTGCGCTGGGCAACGAGCGCTTCAGTGCGCTGCTGACGGCGACCCGGCGCGATGGCAGCGAGACGGAAACGGCTGGTGGCCTCGGCGGTACTGGGCCAACCAGAGAGCAGGCCGATCCCCAAGATGTGGAAACGGAAAATCTGAGCCTGAAGCTGGGCTTTTCGCCCGCGGAGCGCCATCAACTCCTGCTGACGCTCAATCGTTTCGACAACCAGATCGACTCAGAGATCCTATCGGACTACAACACGGTCTCCCGGGGCGTGACCACGCTGACACGCGAGACGCAGGATGAGCGCGATCGCCGGGGTGTCACGCTCGATTATCGCTTTCAGGATGCCGAGGGCTGGCTGCAGGATGTCCAGCTCAAAGTCTATCGGCAGGAGTCGACCACCGAGCAGCTGACGATCGATGAGCGAGCGGGCTTTGCGGGCCTGCAAACGCGCCGCCGCTTTTCCGAGTTCGAACAGCAGATCGATGGCGCCTATGCGCAGGCGACGTCGACCTTTGAAACCGGTGGCATCACACACACGCTGACCGTCGGCGGCGAGTACTACCAGACGGATAGCGAGTCGCTGCGAGATGGCGGCACGGTTGATGCGGTCGGCGCTGTTGTTCCCGAGTTCTTCCCGCTGCCGACCCGCGACTTTCCCAGCACGCAGGTCACGCAGACCGCATTTTTCATCCAGGATGAGATTGCGCTGCTCGGCGGGCGGCTGCTGTTGTCGCCGGGGCTGCGCTACGATCGCTTCGATGCGGACGTCAATGCCGATGCCATCTATCGCAATGGCAATCCCGGCATTGCCGAGCCCGAGGACTATCGGGATTCCGAGGTAACCGGCAAGTTTGGCGCCGTCTTTGATCTGACTGAAGCCGCGTCGGTTTATGGTCGCTATAGCCAGGGATTCCGGGCGCCGCCCTACGACGACGTGAATGTCGGTTTCACCAACTTCATTGGCGGCTACAAAACCATTTCCAATCCGGATCTGGTGTCGGAGACCAGCGACGGTCTCGAGTTCGGCTTTCGCTGGCAGAGCGAGCCGGCGCGCTTTGCCGTCGCGGTGTTCCGCAATGATTACGAGGACTTCATTGAATCCCTGGCCATTGCGCCGCAGTTTCTGCCCTTCGGCGGTATTGACCCTGCGGATAACCTGCTCACCTTTCAAAGCGTCAACCGCGCCGAGGTGCGGATCGAAGGGATCGAGTTCACCGGCGAGCTGGCTCTCGGTGAGCTGACCCCTGCGCTCACCGGCGTGCGTCTGCGTACGGCGATCGCTTACGCGGATGGTGAAGATCGCGACCGCGGAGAGCCGCTGAACACCGTCGAGCCGCTCACGGCGGTCCTTGGGATCGGCTACGATGCCCCCAGCGGTCGTTTCGGAGGAGATGTGCGGTGGACACTGGTCGATGCCAAAGACGAGAGCGATATCGATGCGGAAAACCCGCGTTTGGCCACCGCCGGCTACGGAATTGTGGATCTCCTAGCCTACGTACGCTTCTCGGAGCAGGTCAGTCTGAACGTCGGACTCTTCAACCTGGGCGACAAGGATTACATCCGCTGGGCGGACACCGGCGGCATTGGCGGCGATGCGCCCGGTCGCTTTACCCAGCCGGGCTTCAATGCTGCGGCGACACTGCGTATCGAGCTTTAGCCTTGGCCGGGTGGCGCGTGGCATTGGCTGGTGTCCTGTGGTTATCCGGCGCATTGGCTCTGGCGCAGGACAGGGTCTGCCCTGACGGCGCAGACATCGATGCCAGTCGCATCGCCGTCGCCGGCGGATCGATCACTGAAGTGATCTATCTACTGGGTGAGGACGCCCGATTGGTGGCTGCGGATCGAACCTCGAACTACCCGGAGGCGGCCCTGGCGTTGCCCTCGATCGGGTACGTTCGCGCCCTGTCTGCCGAGGGTGTGCTGTCGGTAGATCCGACGCTGGTGCTCGGCGAGCACGACATGGGCCCGCCAGAGGTTGTGGAACAGCTGCAGCGCACCAAGGTCGACGTTCTGAAATTCCCCGAGACATTCACGGCTCAGGGCGTGATCGACAAGGTCAATTGTGTGGCGTCCTTGCTGCGTCTGCGCGACGAGCAGGTAGCGCAAGCAACGCTAGCGCTGCAGGCTGAAGCAGCAGCCTTGAAACAGGTCCAGCCGGATTCTTCGCTCAAGGTTGCGCTTTTGCTCGGACTGCGGGAAGGCACACCCGTCGCAGCGGGTGGCGACACCTCGGGCAATGGGCTGCTGGCGATGGCTGGCCTTACGAATGTGTTCGAAGACCTCTCGGGCTGGAAACCGGTTTCTCTCGAAGCCATGGCAAGCGCCGGTCCCGACGTGTTGGTCGTGCCTGCGCGCGGTGTGGAACAGGCGGGCGGTGTGGATGCGCTGCTGGACCATCCGGCCCTGCGTTTGACGCCCGTGGCGAAGACACGCCGGGTGATCGCCATGGACGGCATGCGCATGCTGGGCTTCGGGCCACGGACCATTGGCGCGGCGACGGAGTTGGCTCAGCGGACGGGCACTCTGCCCGATGACGCCGGGCCAAGTGAGCCTGCGGCTCAGTGAGTGAAGCGGTCTTGAGTTCCGACGCGGCTGCGCGGCGGCTGCTGAGTGGCCTATCGGCGCTACTGATCCTGCTGGCTGCGAGTATTGTTGCAGGCTTTGCGATCGGAGCGATCCCGCTCTCGCCGCTGGCGATTCTGACCGGCACCGCTTCGGAGCTCGAGCATACGGTGTTCCTCGAGATCCGCAGCCCCCGCGTGGTGCTCGCTGGGGCGGTGGGCGCGGTGCTCGGCATTGCCGGCGCAGCGCTGCAGGGGCTGTTTCGCAACCCGCTCGCTGACCCGACGCTGATCGGCGTATCCAGTGGTGCAGCGCTTGGTGCCGTGGCCATGATCGTGCTGGGCGAAGCGGCGGCCATGCCGGCGGCGCTCGTGCCTTATGCCATCCCTTTGGCGGCGGTCAGCGGTGCGCTGGCGGTCACGCTGGGCTTGTTCGCGTTTTCCCAGCGCTATGGCCAGTTCAGTATTGTCACGATATTGCTGGTCGGTATTGCCATCAACGCGCTGTGTACCGTGGGCATCGGGTTCTTTCAGTTCTTAAGCGATGATCGCCAGCTTCGTACACTTGTTTTTTGGATGATGGGCAGCTTTGGCCGGGCGCAGTGGCCGCTGGTGGTGCCAGCGCTGGTGCTGATGGCACTCGGGGTGGCGTGGCTGTCTCGGCAGGCGCGCTCACTGGATCTGTTGCAGCTTGGCGAAGTCCAGGCGCAGCATCTTGGCGTCGAAGTGCAACGGCTCAAGCGCTTTGTGGTCTTTGGCGCGGCGATTGCTGTCGGTGCGGCCGTCGCGCTGTCAGGCATCATTGGGTTCGTCGGACTGGTGGTGCCCCACCTGGTGCGACTGATGCTCGGCGCCGGCCATCGGTTGCTCGTCCCTGGTGCTGCGCTTCTGGGCGCCAGCCTGATGATCTGCGCGGACCTGGTGGCGCGCACGGTCATTGTTCCTGCGGAGCTGCCCGTCAGTCTGGTCACCAGCGCCCTGGGCGCCCCGTTTTTCCTGTGGCTAATCGCGCGGATGCGGCCCGCCTGATGCTCTGCGCTCGCTCGATCACCGTGACTCGTGGGCAGCGCGCTCTGCTCGCCGGCGTGGACCTGACGGTCCCGCCCGGGCAGGTCACGGTGCTCATTGGGCCCAACGGCGCTGGTAAGTCCACGCTGCTGCGGGTGCTCGCTGGGGATCTCGATCCTACCAAGGGGACCGTGCTGCTGGATCAGGATGGCCTGCGCCGGCACGGCACGGCAAAGCTGGCCCGGCGCCGCGCGGTCATGATGCAGGCGAATCCCATCGTCTTTGATTTCACCGTCGAGGAGATCCTCAACATGGGCTGGATCGGCGACGACCTGGTGGCGCGAGATCGCGAGGTGCGCCAGCTGGCGCATCGCTCACAGCTCAGTGGGCTTCTGCCCAGGACCTTCAACACGCTATCCGGAGGCGAGCAGCAGCGCGCCCACTTTGCGCGTGCTGTATTGCAGCTGCACGGCGGCGACCGCTCAAAGTCGCAGTACCTGCTGCTCGATGAGCCGACGGCGAGCCTGGATCTGGCTCACGAACAGGTGCTGCTGAAACAGGTGCAGGCGCTGGCAGCCCAGGGCATCGGTGTACTGGTGGTCCTGCACGATCTGAACCTGGCGGCGCGCTACGCGGATCGGGTGGTGTTGCTGGCGGACGGGGAAGTGCGCGCGGAAGGCACACCGGAGACGGTGCTTGATGATGCTCTGTTGACGGAAACCTACGGCCTGCCGCTGACCGTCGAGTACCACAGCGGCCTGGGTCGCCTGGCGGTGCATGCATGATCCGCGGTGCGCTGATCGCCCGGGAACGTTCGCGCTGTCAGCGCAAGGCGGGTTGTGGCTGTACCCATCGTCGCCTGGCAAAGCTGAGCTGGCGCAGCTATGCGACCTGTTCCGGACACAGTGATGCTCTGCCGAATGCGGTCAACGAGCGCCTCAGCGCAACGCCGCTGACGGATCCGCTGGCGGCAACGATTCTCGATCGGGTCTACAAAACGCCTGGCCAGGCCATCAGCGTCGAGCAGCTACAGCTGGAGCTTTCGCTGCGCTACCCACTCGCAGTGCTGGCGCCGGAGCGAACGGAATCCACGGTGCGCAGCCTGGCGGAGCGCGGTCTCGTGCTGCTGCTGGCGCCTGCGCGGTCAGAACCGGGACTGACGGCGGCAACGGAGACGTTCCCGGCCAACGACGCTCTGTATCTGAGCGCGTTGCCGGCCTAGGCTGGGTGCTCTCCCGTTTTGGGGTGTGCTCAGCGTGATTGAAACCATCCTGCTGCGCTGTCTGGACCCGTCGCGGCAGCGTCGCTTCTATACCCATGTGCTCGGCATGCGGGGCTTCGATGACCATCGCGTAGGCTATGGCGCAACTGAGGCGGCTCTGCAGTTCACCAAAGCGCAGGCCCCCTACGCCTCGTCTTCGAAGGACCGCTACTGGAAAATCGCGTTGGCCGTGCCCGATATCGAGCTCGCCTGTCGGCAGCTCGCGCGCGATGGCATTGCGGTGGATGGCCCTGCGCAGTTTCTGGACGTGGGCTATCTTGCCCACTTCAAGGATCCGGAAGGATTCACGGTCGAGGTGATCGATCATGCCTTTGCCGGCCCAGCGCGAGTGCCTCGCGATGTTGACCAGACGCGCTTTGGGGGAGGCGCGCATCTGAATCTGCTCACGTTGCGCACGGCGAACATCGAGCGCGCACAGGAGCGGTGTCTGGCCTTAGGAATGACGGCCCTGTGCACGCAGAGCGTTCCCGCCCACGACTTCACGCTCTACTTTTACGCCTGGACGAAGGATCGGCCGCCCAGGGCCGATCTGTCGGCGATTGAGAACCGCAGCTGGCTCTACCGGCGTCCTTACACCCTGTTGGAGTTGCAGCACCGCGCTGGCGCCCAGGCGCTCAACGTTGCGGAGCCGCTGAGCGCCGGCTACGCCGGGTTCTGGGGCGGCCGGGACGGCGCGCCGCCACAGTTGCTGGACGCAGCCGGTCCGTTCGAGGCCGTCAGCCCACCAGGTCCGTGAGTGACAGCGCGCTGTTGCGCTCGATTTCGGCCGTGTCCCACAGCCCGGCGAACTGCATCGACCGTGGGCAGTGGAAGTACGCTTCGTCGATGTGCAGCAGCAGTCCCTGAACCAGCACGGCGTTGTCGTCGGTCATCAGCAGCTCCGGCTGCACGCCGCGGGCCTCCAGCGCATCGCGCTCAAGCACTTCGATGCGACCGTTCACCCGGGCGGTGATGTCTGAGCCGGGAATCAGAAACAGCAGTCCTGCCTTGGCGTTGCTTTCAAAGTTCTCGTAGCTCTGGAACAGGCGATTGCCGCCGATGTCCGGAATCAGCAGCGTGCGATCATCGACGACCTTCACCCAGCCCGGCTTGCCGCCCTTTGGGGAGGCGTCGCAATCGCCACGGCTGTTGCTGCTCGAGAGAATCGCGAAGGGGGACCGCTCGATGAACTTTCGAACCCAGGGTTCGAGGTGGTCCTTAACCTTCTTTTCGGCGAGGGGGTGGATGCCGCCATGGGCATCGCGGAGCGCGTCGAGTCTGGCCATCTGGCAACCCTCTGATCGGGCCGCCAGTATAGCCAGTGCCGGCTCAGTTCTGAACGAGCGCGAGCTCGCTGCACCGTAGTTAGAAGAAGACGTTCGCCGTCAGCCCGACGCGGCGCGGCTCGCCCAGCTGATTGAAGCCGCGTGCTGTGTAGAAGTCGCGCGGATCGTTGCCGAAAAAGAAGCCCCGCACCACATAGTCCTCATCCGTCAGGTTGCGCGCCCACAGGCGCACGGCCCAGCGCTCGTTCTCATAGCCGACGCTGGCGTTGATGAGCTCATAGCTCGGTGCCCGTTCCTCATGGCTGTCGGAGAGGAAATAGCTGTCTTTCCCCTCCAACTCCACCCGCGCGAACCAGTCGGAGAGGAAGCTGTATTCCGCGCCGACGAAGAAGTTGTAGCCTGGCGCCTGCGCCTGATCGCGCCCATCCAGATCTTCGCCGTTGCCGTTCGTGTAGTTCTCGAGCTCCGTATCGAGCAGTCCCAGGCTGCCGAATAGTCGCAGCTGGTCGGTCACGTACCAGGCTGCTTCGATCTCGAGGCCGGCATTACGTCCTTCCGCGGCGTTGCCGATGAAGTCGATGAACTCGGCGCTGTTATCGGCGCGGACGCGCGTCAAGGAAGTGGCGACCTGCATGTCGCGGCGGTCCATGAGAAACAGCGCGGCGCGCACGTTGAGCCGATCGTTCAGCCAGCGACCCTTGAGCCCCAGCTCGTAGTTCCAAAGATACTCCGGATCAAACTCGCGCAGGTCGGCATCGAGGGTACCGCTGGTATTGAAACCACCGGCGCGGTACCCGCGGGTCAGCGCCAGGTAGAGCAAGGTCTGCGGGTTTAAGTCGTGCTCGACGAGCAGCCGCCCGCCGACCAGGTCGTCTTCGGGTGTGAACCGGACGCCCTCGCTGTCACGGTAGGTGGACTCGTGCTGTTCGAAGCGCAGGCCGGTGGTCACGCGGGTCCGCTCGCTTAGATGCGTGGTGGCTTCGCCGTAGATCGCGACCCGGTCGATCTCGAAACGGCTGCTGAACGGTCCGGGCAGGAAGGTGTAGGTGCGGGTCAGGTCGACGTCCTGCTGCAGCACGTACAGCCCCGCGACCCAGTCCACCCGGTCATTGAGGAGCCGGGTATCGGAAACCAGACGCAGGTCGACGTTCACTGTGTCACGCTCCCGTTCGTAGCGATCGGTGGACGTGTAGCCGATGGGATCGAACCCGGTGAAGGTCCAGTCTTCATCGTAGCTGTAGTCGCTGTCGGAGGTCGCCCAGCCGATGGTGTTCTGCACGGAGAAGTGCTCACTCGCCTGCCAGGTGCTGATAAGACTGGCATAAGTCGTTTCCTGGCGATCCTGGCCCGGCTCATCGGAGCGTGTGTTGCGATCGTTGTCCAGGGAAAAGGCGTCGTAGCCGTTGTCGAAGTCCAGATGGCCGATGGCCAGCGTACTGCCGAAGGTGTCTGTGGGCGCGAAGCTGAGCTTGCCGCGCAGCGTCAGCTCATCGCGCCGATTGGTGTCTTCTTCGTCCAGGAACCGGTTGTCCAGAAAACCATCGTCCTGGTACAGACGGCCCGCGAGGCGAAAGGCCGTATGCTCGCCTACAGGCCCGGTCACCATGGCGCCGATACCGCGAGCATCGAAGTTGCCGAGGTCCGCCTGCACCCGGGCGCGCATCGTGTCTTCCGGATCATTGGTCGCGATGTTGATCAGTCCGGCCAGGGCGTTCGCCCCGTGCAGGGTGCCCTGCGGGCCGCGCAGCACTTCGACCTGGGCGGTGTCGAAGAGACCGGCGACGGTACCGATCCCGCTCAAGTCGACGCCATCCACCAGCAGCCCGACAGAGCTGTTCAGCGGCTCGGCAAACTGGCCCCGTTCGCCAATGCCGCGGATCTGGATAAAGCGGGCCCGCGACCCGCCGCTGGACAGGTTGACGTTCGGCACCCAGTTCAGGACTTCTTCCAGGTGATTGATGAGGGTCTGGCGGCTGTCTTCAGGCTGGATCACCGAGACGCTCGCCGGGGTCTTGCCGAGCGAGGGGCGTCGGAATTCGCCCTGTACGATCAGCTCCTCGATGATCGGCGCGTCAGGCGCTGCCGCGCTGGCGGGCACGGTGACGGTGCTCAGGGTGAGGAGGATGAGGGCGCTGCTGAGGGCGCTCCTGAAGGTGGAAGTCGAAGAGCTGGACATCATGTGCAAGGTTCCCGGATCGTATTGGGCCTGGGGGGAACCTGGAGAGCGCGCCAACGCGCGTAAGCGCGTCGCCGTTGGCCTATTCCTCCGCCGGTGTTAGCCGGATCAGGTTCAAAGGGTCCACCATTGGAACGCGCTGGCGCATTCACCGGTGTCTCAGGACAGTCCACCCCTTAGGCAAGGTGTATTGTCAGCTTCGCCAGGGAGCAATACAAGGCGCGCGCCGCTGGTGCTGGACCGGGCCAGCTTTCACAATGGTCGCAACCCACAAGGCGCGAGGACCCTGATTCATGGTCGCAGCAACACTGTTTTCCTGGCGGCGCGCGCTCAGTGCGCTGTGGCTGATCGCGGTAGCCGGCTGCGCGACTGCTGCGCCGGGCGCACCCGATTCGAGCGGAACGCCGC
>JBCDGJ010000133.1:0-13813 GCA_038757945.1 Pseudomonadota bacterium | reverse complement strand
TCCCGCGCGCGATCGATAAGCGAGCGGACAAAACCTTCGTCGCGCATGACGTAGAGCTGAAACCAGAACGGCGCCGTGGTGGCCGCGGCCACGTCCTCGATGGAGCAGACGCTCATGGTCGACAGGGTGTAAGGGACGCCGATGGCTTCTGCGGCGCGGGCGGCGAGAATCTCGCCGTCCGCCCGCTGCATGCCGCCCATCCCGATCGGAGCCAGCGCGACCGGCAGGGCGTAGTCGGTGCCGAGCAGCGGGGCGCTCACGGACCGCTCCGAGAGATCGATGGCGACCCGCTGATTGAACGTGAGGCCGTCAAACGCGAGCCGGTTAGCGCGCAGGGTCGATTCGCTCCAGGAGCCTGATTCCACGTAGTCGACGAACATGCGCGGTACGCGGCGGTGGTAGAGGGCCTGCAGATCGTCGATACAGGTGATGGGGGGAGACATTGCGGGGCCAGTTGCTTGCTGCGTCGAAGCTGCACGCTAGCGATCGGTGCGGGCGCTGTAAATGGGTCGCGGCGCTGTGCTGAAAGCGGAGATTCCGCCGGGTACACTCCGGGCAGCGAAGAGGAGGGGACCATGGACTGGCAGGTTACGCGTCTTGCGGGGGCACTCGGCGCCGAGGTCAGGGGCCTGGCATTAAATGCGCTGGATGAGACCGGCTTCGAGCGGCTCAAGGAGCTTCTGCTCGAGCACCAGGTGCTCTACTTTCCCGAGCAGGTCGTTTCGATCGACGAACATGTGGCGCTGGGCCAGCGCTTCGGGCCGTTGGAGGCGCACCCGAACCTCAAGAATCCGTTCACCGATCGAACTGACATCTTCGAGCTGGCTGCGTCCGCCGGCGGCGTGGCCGACGAGTGGCACACCGATCTGACGTTTCAGAAGCAGCCGGCGGTGTTGTCGATCCTGCACATGGTCCGTTGCCCGCCGGTCGGCGGCGACACCATGTGGGCCTCCCTGACGGCCGCCTACGAGGCGCTGTCCGCACCCATGCAACGGTTTCTCGAAGGGCTGACCGCGCTGCACGATGCGCTGCCGCACAACCGCCCGGACAAGATGGCCATTCACCCCGTGGTGCGCGTGCATCCGGAAACCGGGCGTAGAGCGCTCTACGTGAACGAGCACTTCACCCGCCGGATCGTTGAGCTCAACGCGGAGGAGAGCGCTGCGCTGCTCAAGCACCTGACAGGCTGGGTGCAGAGTCCGCGCTTTACCGTGCGCTACCGCTGGTCACCGGGGACCTTCTGTCTCTGGGACAACCGCTGCACGCAGCATTTCGTGCTGAACGACTTCCAGGGCGAACGGGTAATCCAGCGGGTTACGGTTACCGGCGACGAGCCGGCGGCGGCGCGCGCACCGGAGTTTGAGCCCTACGTGCGTCCCGGTCCGCTGTCTGCGACGAGCCGCCACGACCGCCAGCTGCAGTTCTTTCTGAACGACCGGCCCTACCGCCTTGGCGGTAGTTCATAAAAAGGCGCTTTGGCGGTAGTCCTTAAAGAGACGCCTTGGCGGTAGTTCATGAAAAGGGGCCTCGGCGGTAGTCCCTAAAGAGACGCCTCACTCAGCGGACCACGCCGTCATCGCGCAGCTGGGCAATTGCGGCGGCATCCAGTCCCAGGCCGGCAAGAATTGCATCGCTGTGCGCGCCGACCTCCGGTGCCGGGCCCTGGGGTTTCACGTCAGCGTTGGCAAAGCGCATGGGCACGTTGACCGTCCGGTAGCGGCCGTAGCGTTCGTGTTCGAGCTCGGGGAACAGGCCGATGGCCTCTGCTTGCGGATCCTTTGCGGTTTCGTCCAGGGACAGTACGGGCCCCCAGATGATGCCGTTGGCATCGAAGCGGGCACCCCACTCATCGCGGGTCGCGGTGGCGAGGACGGCATCGACCTTGTCCACCAGTTCCGGCATGTGTTCGTAGCGCCCGCGCGGCTCGGCGAAGCGTTCATCTGCAGCCCAGTGGTCCTGGCCCAGCGCCTTGCAGAACCGTGGCCAGGCGGCCGGTTCCGGATTGTTGAGCACGATCCATTTGCCGTCCCCGCACGGGTAGCGGTTAGCTGTGATCGACAACATCTGCTGCCGCCGGCGCCGGCGCACCGGCGCCCGGTCGACGGCGGTGGTGGCGAAGTCCGTCGCCTGGGTCCAGACAGCCGTCTCGAAGAGCGAGGTTTCGACCACCTGAAAGCTGTTGTCGGCCTGCGCCAGCCGCAGTGCGGCAAGGATACCGGCCACCATCGCGAGCCCGGTGGTGTGATCGCCCTGCGCCGGACGTGCCATGGGCACCTGGCCATCGTCGCCCTCGCGCATCGCGTCGTAGAGGCCGGAGCGACCGAAGAATGCCGTCACGTCATAGCCCGGCCGCTGCGCTTCTGGGCCGGTGGTGCCATAGCCGGTGAGCGTGGCATGGACGAGGTTGGCCTTCACCGGTTTCAGACTCTCCGGATCGAGGCCGAAGCGGTGCTGGCGCTGCGGCAGCAGATTGCACATGAAGATATCGGACTGCGCGATGATCTTCCGCACCAGGTCCTGACCTTCGGGTTTGTCCAGGGCGACCGCAATCGACTGTTTGCCCCGATTGTCGACGTCGAACTGCAGGTCGTGCTCGACGATGGCGCCCTCGACCTTCGGTTTGCGCGACATGCCGCGCATGGGATCGCCGGTCGGCGGCTCGATCTTGATCACCCTGGCCCCCATGTCGGCGAGGATGGCGCTGGCGCTGGGCACGGCCATCCAGCCCTCGATGGTGACGATCGTGAGGTCCTTGAGCGGTGCGGAGCTGGCAGTGCGGCTCATCTGGCTTTCCCCCGAGAAAAGCGCAGATGGTAGAGAGCCCGGCTGCCGAGGTCTACGGCAGCCCGTCAGGAGCGCTTCAGCTCGGGTCGCGTTCCAGCCGCGGCGGCAATGCTGCGACGGCTACCTCGACGACGGGGGAAGTCAGCGAGAATTCCGGAACGGTGATCCGCGGCGCGGTCACGATCAGCTCTTCGATCCAGGGCGACGATTCCGCGCTGCGCGTGAGCGCGCGGGCGACCGCATCCCGATCAGCGGTACTGATGCCGGATGCTGTGGCCTGGTCGGCTGACGACGGCAGGTTGCCGGTCAGCAGGTAGAGGGTTGCGATCACTGCCAGAGAGGTTGCAATCAGCGGCTTGACGTTGCCGCTCGGTGTGCGGCCTTGGCTTGACGGGTTCATGGCGGAGCGCTGTCCAATAATGCGTAGCGTTGGTTTCAGGTCGGTTGTCGCTGCCACGTCTGCGCATGCGGGCGTCTACAGCACGATGATTATCGGCCTTCGCCGCCGCCGCTGCTGTGATGCGTAACGCAGATCAGTTGAGGTTGCGCCGCATGGCCTCCATCTGCTCCGCGCGCTCGTTGAGTTTCTCGACCTCTGCTGCCGCCTTGTCCATGAGCTGCTGGCCGCCCTGCACGTAACCGGCGATACCGGGGGCCTGCAAGTCGAGGGCAGGCTTCGTTTCGGCCTCCGTCAAGGGTTTGACGTGCCAGCCATCGTCCATGCGCGTGATTCTGTCGTCGACGCTGATCTGTTCGGCTGCGACCGATGGCGGTGGCTGCTCACCAAATTGCCAGCGCCCCTGCTCATCCTGCCAACGGTATACGACGGTCGGCGTGTCGAGTGCTTCGGGGGTGGCATCGTCGATTACTCTGTCGAGGGTCAGCATCGGCTTGCCGTTTACGGTGATGAAGAACGGTGCGCAGAGGGCGCCGAGCAGCACGACGATGCAGATGATGGAAAACAGCTTCACGAGCGGGTCCTTGGCAGGGCTGTCGGTGAGAAGCTTACGTGCTCGTGGCTCAGGATTTCGCGGACCGGTTCCTGTTAATGAAGGTCAGGTGCGGGCCCGCAACGGTCCTGGAGCGGCCAGAGATCAGTCGAGGAGCACATCGTCGCTGTGATCCCGTACGAACAGCGGCTCAATGCCCTGGGCTTCCTGATCGGCGGCCATGATGGCATCGTCGATCGCCGGTAGCGGCTGGCTTGCTGCTTCCAGCACCGTTGGCAACAGGGTTGCGTCGCTGGTGCTGTTCAGAAACACGCCGGGTCGTGCGAAGACATAGGCAATTGCGCGGGCGATGGCTTCCGGATCGCGCAGCGGGCGGTACCAGCTGAAGCGCCGGTCCGGGTCGTCATCAGACCAACGGCGCGCCGCAATGCCCTTGATCGTCTGCATGGCGATGCCGTCGGCCTGACAGCGCTCATACAGCGCTTCGAAGTCTGCGGCATAGGGACCGAACTGCATGCTGGAGTAGCTGTAGGGCAGCAGCACCGAAGCAAACGGATACCGGTCCAGGCTCCGCAGATGCATACCCGCGATGTAGGTGCCGTGGCCAGTGACGCCAATGTGGCGGACGAGCCCTTCCTGTTGCGCCTGGATCAGCGCCTCGAGCGCACCGCCCGGCCCCATGGCCGTTGCCCAGTCTTGCTCCTGGGCGAGGTTGTGCAGCTGGATCAGATCGACGGAATCAACGCCAAGGCGCGTCAGCGAGGCCTCGAGCTGGGCGCGCGCCCGGTCGCCGGTGCGTTCGCCGGTCTTGGTCGCCAGAAAGAAGTCGCTGCGCCGGTGTTGCAGCAGCGGTGCCAGCCGCAGCTCCGACTCGCCGTAGCTTGCTGCCGTGTCGATGTGGTTGAGCCCATAGTCATCAAGCAGCTGCAGCGTCTGCTCGGCGCGCGCAGGCTTCATGGCGCCAAGAGCCGCGGCCCCGAAGAGGATGCGGCTGCTCTGATGGCCGGTGCTGCCGAAGGGCAGCCGTTCGATCTGGTTCATGCTCCTGGCTCTCCGTGGCTGGCCGGCGGTTGGTCAGAGGTGGGTTCGTAGAGTTCAACGGCCTGTATCCGGACCTGTTGCTCATCCCGGAGCGCGCGGTTCAGCGAGCCGGATTGGAAACCGCCAAGGTCGACGGCGACGAACCGGTAACCGAGTGCCTTGAGCGCCTGATCGATGTCGCTGCGGTGGCTCATCACCAGCGGTAGTGCGTCTAGCTCCACTTCGAGTCGCGCCAGGTCGCCATGGTGGCGCACCCGATACTGGGTCAGGCCCAGGTCAGCGAGGACGGCTTCCGCCGCTTCGACCTGGGCCAGCTGGCGGGCATCGATGGCAGTACCGTATGGAAACCGGCTGGCGAGGCAGGCTGACTGTGGTTTCTCGGCGTTCGCAAGGCCCAGATGGCGGGCCAGGGCGCGAATGTCGGCTTTGCTGAATCCGGCTTCGGCCAGCGGCGCACGTACGGCGTGCTCGCGTGCGGCGATCAGGCCGGGGCGGTGATCGCCGAGATCGTCCAGGTTCGTGCCGCTGAAGATGGTGTCGATGTCGAGCTGCCGGGCAAGCTCGGTCAGCGCGGTGAACAGCGTGTCTTTGCAGTAGTAGCAGCGGTTGGCGGGATTGGCGCGATACTCCGGCCGCGCCAGCTCGCTGGTTGTGATCACCCGGTGCTCGAGGCCCCAGCTGTTGGCAAGCGCTTCCGACAGCGCGAGGTCCGATCGTTTCAGGCTCGCCGAGCCGGAGGTGACGGCAATGGCGCGCTTGCCGAGGAGCTGGCCACAGAGATAAGCCACGAGGGAGCTGTCGATACCGCCGGAGAAGGCGACGACGGCGGTTCCGCTGTTCTCGATCAGCTGACAGAGCGAGGTTGCTTTCGCCTGCAGCGTCGGTGGCAGCCCGTCAGTGAGGGTGAGTGCATTCATGGCCTGATGCTACAGCCGATTGATCATCGTGGCTAAGTAGCCGGCACCGAACCCGTTGTCGATGTTGACGACGCTCATGCCGGATGCGCAGGAGTTCAGCATGCCGAGGAGGGCGGCCAGACCCTGAAAAGAGGCACCGTAGCCGACGCTGGTCGGCACCGCGATCAGCGGCTTGTCGATGAGCCCGCCGATGACGCTCGGCAGCGCACCCTCCATGCCGGCAACGACGATCACCACCCGTGCGCTGCGGATCTCTGCCAGCCGGTCGAGGAGCCGTTGCAGGCCGGCCACGCCGACGTCGTTGATGCGCTGGACCCGCTGATCGTAGAACTCGCAGGTCAGCGCAGCTTCCTCGGCAACGCTGAGATCAGAGGTGCCGGCGGTGACGACGCTGATCAGATGCTCCGATTGCGGCCCGTCCCAGCTGCGCCGGCGGGTCAGTACCTCGGCGGTGGCGCTGTAGCGCGCGTCAGGAAAAGCGGCCAGAAAGCGCCGGGCCTTTTCGGCATCGGCCCGCGTGATCAGGATGTCCTGATCGGCCGCGGCAAGCGTTTTGGCAATGTCGATGATCTGGTCAGCCGTTTTGCTGTGGCCGTAGATGACCTCAGGGGCTCCGGTGCGGGCGGCACGATCGAGGTCAACGGTGCTGTGCGGCAGCCTGGCGGTTGGATTTTCCGGCTCAGTCACCTGCTGCGTTCCCTGTTTGCGGAAGCTGATTGAACCAGGCGTCGAGCTGCTGGCGGAGCGCGCGCTCCCGTTCCCAGGGATGGCTGACGTCAGTCAGCAGCGACGCGAGGTCATCGTGCTCGATCTTGTAGCGCTGCCGGCCATCAGGGTGCCGCGCAACTTTTACCCGCACCGGGCCAAACGCGGTATCAACCCGATGTTCGGATCGTGCCAGCACCCAGCGCTCGACGTGGTGTGCGCGCACCCCGAGCGAGCTGGAATGGTTGAACAGGCAGGCCAACGTCACGTCGAGCTGCGCGGGATCGATCAGCACCGCGAGCCGTTGCGCCGGACGCTGCTTCTTCATCAGCGTGGGCGTGACCGTGACGTCGAATACCGGCAACGCCCAGAGCGCCTGCTGCAGGCGGCCGAGCGCCTCCGGGGTCATGTCGTCGAGCGTGCAGACCAGCTCCAGATCGCGGCGGGTCGCGTATCCGTAATCCGGCAGCGTCTCGTTCCCGGCGCCGTCGTGCACGACGCTCGCCTCGGCCGCGACAGCTTCGAGCTCGCTGACCCGCAGCAGGTTGGGGATTGCAAACTCCTTGTGGCCACAGCCGTAACCCACCGCGACCGCCCGGTGGGCGCCAGGGGGTAGCGTCCAGTCGGTAACCGCATGCGCGAGGATTGCAGCACCTGTTGGCGTGGTCGCCTCACCCTCGATGCGTCCCTGGCTGACCGGGCGGCCGCGCAGCAGCCGCTCCGTTGCCGGCGCCGGTACGGGCAGCAGGCCGTGGGCGCAGCGCACCGTGCCGCTGCCGAGCTCGACGCCGGCGCAGAACACGCGCTCGGGTGCCAGCCAGTCGAGGGCAAAGGCTGCGCCGACAATGTCGACCAGCGCATCCAGCGCACCGACCTCGTGGAAGTGCACGTCGTTGACGCTGATCCCGTGGACGGTTGCCTCGGCGTCTGCCAGGCGCGTGAAGATGTCGAGGGCGCGGCCGGTGATCGGGGCCGGTAAGGCTGCGTCAGCGAGCAGGCGCCGGACTGCGAGGAGGCCGTGGACCGGTCGCTCTGCGGGCTCGTGACAGCGCACGGTTGCCAGCGTGCCGGCCAGCCCGCGTCGCCTGGCGACTTCGAAGCTCAGCTCGAAGCGCCCGGCGGCTGATAGCTTTGCAAGACAGGCCCGCAGTGCTGCTTCCGGCACGCCCAGGGCCTGCATCGCGCCGAGGTGCATATCGCCGGAGATGCCGGAAATACACTCGTAGTAGAGGTAACGAGAACTCGCTCCCGGCAAGATCAGGCCAGCAGCCGGTGGGTGGGCGCACAGAGCGTTGCGGTGTCGATACCGTGCGGGCAGGCATCGCGACAGGGCGAGCCATCGCAGCCGAGACAGGCCTCGGCATTGGTGGCCAGCGCGGCATACTCGGTGCGCGCAAAGGGCAGGTCCCGATAGTCCGTTGCGTACATGCGGGTGCGCAGGACATCAGCGATCTGGACGCCGTAGGGGCAGCTCGACTCGCACTGGTCGCAGGCGTGTTTGCAGTAGCTCAGACCGTTGCGTGCCGCGTAGCTCTGCAGCAGATCGAGATCATGGGCCGCCAGCGTTTCGGCGCCGGAGGCGCCGAGGTACTCATCGATGACATCGGTACCCGTCATGGAAACCACCAGCGCGCTCACCAGCGGGCTGCTCAGAGTCCAGCGAAAAGCGGCCTGGGCAAAGGTGTTGCCGGCCTGCTCATAGTGCCGCAGGTCGTTCAACCGCGCGCCCATCAGGGTTTTCATGGCGATGACACCGACATCTTTGGCGCGCGCTTTCTGCAGTACCCGCGGCAGGTCTGGCTGGGTGGCCACGAAGTCGAAAGACCGCGTCAACCCCTCGTAGAACGCAGGATCCTGGCCGAAGTTGTAGGCGGCGAGCACAACATCGATCAGGTCGTTGTCCACCGCATGTTCAATGACCGGTATCAGCCGCCCGGCATGGCCGGAAATCCCGTTGAACCGCAGCTTCCCCTGCTGTTTTGCGCGGCTCAGAAACTCGTACCACTCATCGTTCTCGAGCCGGTCGATGCTGTTGACCGCGTGGTTGAAGTAGATCTCAACGCGGTCGGTCTGAAGGCGCCGCAGGGAACCCTCGAGTTCCCGCATCATCGTGGCCTGCGAGGTGGTCGGGCCACAGTGCATCTTGGTTGCCAGGATGACCTCGTCGCGCCGACCCTTGAGGGCCCGGCCGAGGACCGTCTCGCTGACGCCCCGACCGTAACTCTCTGCCGTGTCGAAGTAGTTCACGCCCCGGTCGAGCGCGTGGTGCACCAGGTGCTCATCGCCGGTCCGGAGGCGGCTCGAGCCGAAGGAGATGTCGGCGATTTTGAGCCCGGTGCGGCCAAGGCGGCGGTAGCTGCGCACCTGTGGCGCACCCTGGTCAGCGGCGGGTGCTGTGGGCGCAGTGGCTGGCCCGGACCCCTCGGCGCCCGCGCCACCGGTGAGCAACAGCCCTGCGCTGCCGACGACGCCGCGCTGCAGCAGCTGCCGCCGATCCGGCTGCTGGGGTTCAGCGGCGTGGTTCGAGTGTTCCGAAGCAGCCGGTTGCCCCGCGTTCCCGGAGCCCGTCGTCTCAGCCATGGCCTTGTCCCTAGCGGCACGAATGCCTCAGAGGCTACGCCCTGGATGCACCGTTGTCATCGGTCGCTGCGGCCAGGGCGGCTAGAAGCGCATGGGGAGCTCCAGATGGGCCTCGAAGATGCGCCGCTGATGGGCGAGCAGCGCCGCCAGCGGGGCGTCCGGCGCGAGCCTGTCGAACAGCTCGTAGAGCGTTCTACTGAACCCGCTGACCGGGTTGTCCGGTTGCGGCAGCGGCTTCAGCATCTGGCTGAAATACGCCCAATACAGGTCGACCGCCGTGTAACCCTCGCCGACCAGGTAGTGGCTGCCGCGCTGCTGCTGCCGGTCGAGTTGGTCATTTAACAGGGCCAGGGACAGGTCGATCTGCGCGAAGATCGCGGCGCGCTGCTCGGCGAATCCGGCCGGGTAGCCGTAAGCGTCGAGCATCGGGTTCTGGTTCGAGCCGGCGTCGCCGTGCGCGTTGATCAGGTCCAGCATCAGCAGGCGCAGCTGCCAGGCGAGGCCGTTTTCGCCGCAGATTTCATGCGCCAGGCCGATCGTCTCGGCACGCAGCGCCGGCGTTTCCGGCAACAGCGCGGGCCCGCGGCCATGACGCTCGGCGTAGTTCAGAATCTCGAGCCAGTGCGCGCGCACCGGCTCTCCGGGAACGATCAGCAGCGGTGCGTTGCGGTGCCCGGTCCAGGCCACCAGCTCTTCGTTGGCCTGCGCGCCCTGCTGTGCAACGGCATGAAAGGGCAGCTCGTGGTGGCGCAGGATCGCTTTCGCTGATTCGCCCCAGGGGCCGGGCACACCTCGGGTGAGCACCAGCTTGATGCCCTCGCGCTGGCGCGCTTCAGCAACGGTGAGATAGTCCATGGTGACTCCCGGCACGGTACACTGCGATCTTTGCACTAATCACCGTTCAGCTGAAGAAAAAGAGAGGAGCTACCCATGAGCAACCCGGCACTTGAAGCCGCACAGGCGACCCTGAGCGCCCAGATCGGTCACGCGTCGACGCCGACCGATTGGTTCGAGATGACCCAGGAGCGGATCAACCAGTTTGCGGAAGCCACTCTGGATAATCAGTGGATTCACATCGATCCGGAACGCGCCAAGAGCGGTCCGTTTGGTGCCGCCATTGCCCACGGTCAGCTGACGTTGTCCATCCTGTCGTTCCTGCCCGGCGGCGAAGGCGTGGGCCTGCCGAAGCTCGATGGTCTCAAGCTCGGGATCAACTACGGCTGGAACAAGGTGCGCTTTCCGTCACCGGTCAAAGTCGGCGCAAAGATCCGCACGCGCGGCGAGCTGAAGTCGGTTGCGGCAAAGGGAGACATGCTCGAGGTGATCAACGAGCTGACCTGCGAGATCGAAGGCCAGGATAAACCGGCCTGCGTCGCCGAGAGCGTGCTGCGTCTGGTGTTCTGACCGGGCCCCCGGTCGCCGCGCGGATTTCGGCACACCGTCGCGCTGCGCAAGACCCGCGCAGCGCACGCTTCTGGCGTCGCGATCAGGCCGCGTCGGCGACCTTCAGGTTCTCACGCAGCTCGCGCTTCAGGAACTTGCCCGAGGCATTGCGCGGCAGCGGCTGATCAAGCACCCAGATGTAGCGCGGCACCTTGTGCTTAGCGATCTGGCCGGCGCAATGTGCCCGCAGGTCTTCCGCAGACAGCCTGGCGCCGTCCTTGAGCACGACGGCAGCGCCGACTTCTTCTCCGAGGCGGTCGTCGGGCACGCCGAACACCGTACACTCGGTGACTTCACTGTGGTCGAAGAGGGCACTTTCCACTTCGGCGCAGTACACGTTTTCACCGCCGCGCAGCACCATGTCCTTCTTGCGGTCGACAATGAAAATGAAGCCCCGCTCGTCGATGCGGGCGACGTCGCCCGTGTGCAGCCAGCCATCCGTGATGGTTTCCGCGGTCGCGTCTTCGCGATTCAGATAACCCTTGATCACCGACCCGCCGCGCACCCACAGCTCGCCCACGGCACCCTGTTGCAGCTCGTTACCCTCGTCGTCTACGACCTTGGCCTCGAAGTTCGGCATTGCCCGGCCGCAGCTTTCCGGCTTGTCAATGAAGAAATCTCCGGCAATGGACGTGATGATGCCGCAGGTTTCGGTCATGCCGTAGCCCGTTTGCGGCCGCGCTGTTTTTACCGACTCGTCGATTTTGCCGACCAGATCGGGCTGCAGCTGTGCTCCGCCGCCGCCCATGGACGCCAGCGTGCTGGTGTCGTACTTGTCGAAGTCGGGGTGACTGATGATTTCCCGCGCCATGACGGGCACGCCAGTCAGCGCCGTGATCTTTTCCCGTTCCACGAGTTCGAGCGCCTGTCCGGCGTCCCACCGGTACATGCAGACCAGCTTGCCACCGTTCAAGGTCATGGGATGCGCCACGCAGTTATTGGCAGTCACGTGGAACAGCGGCGTCGTCACCAGCGCCGCCGGTATCGGCAGTGATTCCGGATCGGGGATCGGTTGCCCCATCCGCTCTGCCACGCCGGCGTTCATGGCGGCGGCGAAGGCCAGGTTCATGATGTTGTTGACGCAGCCCCGATGGGTCTGCTGCGCACCTTTCGGTCGCCCCGTCGTTCCTGAGGTGTAAAAGATGCAGGCATCGCTTTCCGGGTCGATGTCGATCGCGGGCAGCTCGGCGGGTGCGCTGATCGTTTCGGCAAAGTCGACGGCGCCCGGGAAGACGTCCGCCTCGCAGCGCACGGCAACGACCTTCAGGGCCCCGATTTCCGCGCTTTGCTCCGCCAGGCGAGTCAGGCGTTCGGCGTCGCCAATCAGCACCTTGGGTTGTGCGTCCTCGATGGCATAGACCATCTCCGGGCCCACCCACCAGGCGTTCATGCCCACTACGGTGGCGCCCGCGCATAGCGTCGCCCAGTAGCCGAGGAGCCATTCCGGGTAGTTGCGCAGGGCCAGGGCAACCCGGTCGCCCGGCGCGACGCCCTGGTCGATCAGCCACTGACACAGGCTGGCAACTTCCGCATGGGCCCGGGCATAGCTCCAACGTTCATCTTCATAGACCAGGTAATCCCGCTCTGCGAAAGGCGTTGATGCAAGCCAGACGTCACGCAGCGTCGCCGGGCCCTCCGCGAAGACCCGTGTCGGATTGCCGCGAATCGGCAAGGTGTTGATTTCGAATGGCTGGCCGGGTGCGGTCAGTCCAGCCCAGACGGCGTCCAGGTGGTCGTACAGGTCACTTCGAGACATTAAGCAGGCTCCTCCCCAGGGCACTGAACGGGCAATCGGCCCGTGAAGACCGGCAATTGACGTAAATAGGCTGTCAAAGCAGCGCCAACCGCGGCTCGATAGCCGCAACCCGGCCGCTGCGGATCCGTATATTGGCGGTGCTGGGCCTTACATTTCTTTACAATTAGCAGCGGATCAGCGACAGTGTGCGGCGTTGAAGCGCAAGAAGTCTTACATAACGAGTTCCCCATGAGTAGCGAGTACCACGCCGTATCGGTCCGTGTCTCAGCCACTGCCTGCTCCACCGTTCGTGAGTTCGGCGATACCCGGTTTCTCTCCCGTGAAGCACCGCTGCTGCCGGTACCCGGATGCAGCTGCCCGGACAGCTGTCGCTGTCGCTACCGCCATTGGGAGGACCGTCGCCAGGGCCCGCGACGGGATGCCGACCATGGGCTCCGCGGTGCGCTCTGGACACAGTCCGAACGTCGCAGCCCCAGCACGGGTCGTCGCAGCACCGATCAGGCTGCCTGACGGGCCGCGGTCGGCGAGCTCCGCGCATCTGTCCCGCATACCGGTCCTGGGCATTGGGGACCCGCGTGGCGCTCGTGCGCCGATCCCCCCAAACCATCGCCACAGAGCCACTCGGTTGGCGAAGCGCACCCGACGCGACCTGAACGATCTGCCTGGCAGCTCCGGTAAACTGACGCGCGAACGGTAACGGCCGCGGTCGAGGCGCAGGGAGATCATGGAGCTCGAGTTTTTCGGTGCAGCCGGCGAGGTGACCGGCTCCTGCCACATCGTGCGCTGCAATGGCCATACGCTGCTGCTGGATTGCGGCATGATTCAGGGCGGCAGAGGCAGCGAGGCGCGCAACCGCAAGCCTTTTCCTTTCGACCCTGCCGCGATTGATGCCGTCGTGTTGAGCCACGCCCACATCGATCACTCCGGCCGCCTGCCGCTGCTGGTCAAACGGGGATTTCGTGGCCCGATCCATGCCCACAATGCCACCTGCGACCTTGCGGAGATCCTGCTCGAGGACGCCGCCCGCCTTGCCGCGAGCCAGGCTCGGCGAGACAACGAACGCCGCGCGCGCCGGGGGCAGCCGGAGGTCGAGCCGCTGTATGTCGTCGAAGACGCCATGGCGGCGCTCAAGCAGCTGCGCGGGCATCGCTACCATGAGCGTATTGAACTGTTGCCGGGGATCAGCCTGCGCTTCTTCGACGCCGGGCACATCATGGGATCCTGCCTCGTTGAACTGACCCTGGAAGAGGGCGGGCAGCGGCGCACACTGGTCTTCAGCGGTGACCTCGGCCAGTGGGACACGCCGATCATCAACGATCCTGAGCTTCTGTCTGCAGCCGACCTGATCATCATGGAAAGCACCTACGGTGACCGTAATCATCGCGACCGGGCGGCGACGATTGTTGAGTTCGGGGAGATCATGGCGCACGTGAATCAGGAAGGCGGCGTCGTGCTGGTTCCAGCGTTCGCGGTCGGTCGCAGCCAGGAAATCCTGTACCAGCTCGGCAAGCATCATGAGGACTGGTCGCTGTCCGGCTGGCGGGTCTTCCTCGATAGTCCGCTGGCGATCAAGACCAGCCGCATCTACTGGGACTATCCGCACCTGTACGACGATGAGGCCACGCGGCTGCGGCGGG
>JBCDGJ010000132.1:0-13830 GCA_038757945.1 Pseudomonadota bacterium | reverse complement strand
CGGTGAGCGCCGCCGTGACGCCATAGCCGTCAAGCAGATTCTTCAGCCGCCGCTTGGTTTCCGGATTCTCGACATGCGTACCGGGTTGCAGCTGCCCGTGCACGGAGAAGATGCCGCTGCTTGGTCCGGTCGTGTGCCACATGGTCCGTTCGTCCCAGACCAGGCCGGTGTTGCGCTCGCTGCTCTGCCCCATGGTTCGCTGTTTCCTGTTGTTCTGCGTCGCCGCCGCTGTCTGCAGGCACCGCCGGGCACTCATGCCGGGCAGCCGCAGGACCAAGCTCGAACCTTGCCAACGGGACCGGCCGCTGCGCAACTCTTAAGCCCGCGGCGTGCATGCGGTAGGCTCGATGAATCGCCGCGTTCGAACCGGCATACCCCACGGTCCCTGGTAACAGGCAAAGCTACCCATGACTGAGTCCCGGCGCCCGAACATTCTGCTCTTCATGCCCGATCAGCTGCGGGCCGATGCCGTTGGCGCCTTCGGCAACCCGCTGGTCAGTACCCCCCAACATCGACGCACTGGCCGCCCGGGGCACACGCTTTACCAATGCGTATGCTCAGAACCCGGTCTGCAGTCCGAGTCGCTGCTCCTTCATGAGCGGCTGGTACCCGCTGGTGCGCGGCCATCGAACGCTCACCCACCTGCTGCAGCCGGACGAGCCGAACCTGCTGCGGATCATGAAAAATGCTGGCTACCACGTCGTCTGGGCGGGTCGTCGGGGTGACACCTTCGGGCCCGGGGTCGTCGAGGAAAGCACCGATTACTACGGATGGGATACCCGCCCGGAGTTCCTCTTCGAGTTTTCCAACACGCCGCGGAACGACATCGATGCCCGCACCTTCTTTCACGGGGAGCGCAAGCGCCCGGCGCCCTGCCTGGATTTTGATGAGACCACCACGCGCAGCGTGGAACGCCTGCTGAGCGAAGGCCTGCCGGAGCCCTGGCTACTGCTGGTCACGCTGATCTTTCCGCATCCGCCCTTCGAAGCAGAGCGGCCCTGGTTCGGCCTTCACGAGCCGAATGCCATGCCGCCACCGGCGCGCAAGAGGCAGGGTCCGGAGCCCGCTTACCTGGCGGCCCTGCGCGACCGCTATGGCACCGAGCGGGCCGACACCACACACTGGCAGAAGCTGAAAGCCGTCTACTACGACATGGTCACCCGGGTCGACAGCCAGCTTGGTCGAGTGCAACAGGCCGTTGACGATGCCGGTCAGTCGGATCGAACGGCGACGGTGTTCTTCACCGATCACGGTGAATACCTGGGCGACTACGGGCTGGCGGAGAAATGGCCGGCCGGCATGGAGGACTGCCTGCTCCGGAACCCGCTGATCATTGCGCCACCGGGCGGACAGCAGGCGTCACGCTGTGATGCCATGGTGGAGCTGGTCGACCTGCTGCCCACCTGTCTCGACTGGGCCGCAACTGACGCGCAGCACACGCACTTCGGCCGCAGCCTGGTGCCCCTGCTTGCATCACCCGAGCAGGATCACAAGCCGTTCGCCATCTCGCAGGGCGGCTTCAGCCTGAATGAGCAGCACCTGCTCGAACAGTCCGCCTTCCCCTATGATCTCAAGGCGGCCGTACAGTCGGACGATATCCGAACCGTCGGCCGCGCGACGGCGCTGCGGACGGCCGACTGGACCTACGTGCATCGGCCCTACGACTGTGATGAGCTCTACGATCGCCAGGCGGACCCAGACGAGTGCCGCAATCTCATCGACGACGCTGACTACCGCAGCGTGCTGACTGAGCTGCGTGGTGCACTGCTCGACTTTCTGTCGGGCGCAAGCGATGTGATCCCCTGGGAGCAGGACCCGCGGTTCTAGCATCGGCGTAAGCTCCGCCGGTTCGAAGACTCACAAGTGGACTAACGCGGACCGTTCACAACACGGCGTCGACCCTGGAGCGCCCTGGCTGCTAGCAGCGCTTCGTGTGGGTCTGCGCCCAATCCCCTCCGCGGCTCGGGAGCGCGGCAGACTGACTGGCGAGTGCGATCAGAACGCCGTCCTCGGCAAACAGCCGCGTTTCGCCATGCAGGAATCCAGCGCTATAGCCGAGCATCTGCGTTTCGCAAAGCAACCAGCCGGTCTCCCGTCGATTGAGAATACGCAGGTGGTTGTCGAGGCTGCTCGCACCCCGGGTTCGCGGCAGTGCGCCCGCAAGGTGATCCGCAATCACGGCAATCAGGCCACTCGTCATCGGCAAAGCGTCGTTGCACCGTATCCACGTTGCAGCGTAGCCGGACGCTTCGTCTTCCAACGCCCGGCGCTTCTCGATGTGGGCCCCTAAGTCGTCGGAGCTGAGCTGCTGCTCGACCACAGGTTCGCAGTTGGATGCCGACGGCACGTCGGGTGGCTGCACGAACTGGACATCGGTTGCTCCGTCACGCTCCCCGAACGCAGCACTGACCCTCAGAATGGCTCGGTCGCCGACGCTGTTCAGCGCAGTTGCCTGTGTCACGCTGCGGCCTTCAGACCGTACCCGGACATCAATGTCTACCCTGTCGTTCAAGCCGGCAAACGAAAGAAACTGGGCGCTGGCGTACAGCGTCGGTCTGGCAGCAACAGCCTCCAGGGCTTCCAGGGCAGCACCCAGGTTCACGCCGCCCATCAGGAACTTCCGGTCTGGTGGCCCAACCGTCGCTGCGGGCACCACGTGCAGCTTGAACTGGCGCGGTGAGCCGGTTGGAGTCGGACTGAAAAAGGGCATGCTGAGGTCCTGGGTTAGTAGAGCGCCAGACCCTGAAGCGCATCCTGGGTAGCTCATCGGTTTGGCGCGGTCCGGGGCGCGGCTGGCCGTCACGCTGCCGCAGGCGTTCATTCAATGCGATCGTAGTGACCAAGCGACCGCAGCGTGTCCAGAGTGATAATGCCAGCCCAGCGGAGCTTCGCCAGTGACCAGGACTCCGGATAGCTCGTCAGCCAGGACCAGTGCGGTAGCCAGAGCCCTGTTGCCTCACACTGCTGCTCGATCTCATAGTCCAGCTGCACTGCGATCGGATCCGCAAACGCCTCAAACAGCAAGGCATCGGGTTTTGGAACAGCAGCCAGGGGTTTGAGGCAGTAGCCCGCCCACCTCGATGGATCCGTCTCTATAGCCGCCGGCGCGCTCCGCCGGATGAGCTCGAGTACGGCCTCGCGATTCGTCTTGTCGAGCCCGGGAGCGTCGGCCAGCCGGAGGCAGCACAGCAGCTGATGGGACTCCAGCACCCCAGCGCCGTCCACAAGGTCTGCCACCCACTCCCGGAAGTCACCCCGGCCCCAGCTGAGCAGGTACCCGACGATTTCCGCCCCCGGATTGAGGCGCAGGGCATGCGGATCCGGTTCCACCCCCGGCTGGCGGTGCCACCACGGCGCATGCGGATAGTCGTTGACCGTCCTCGGCACGGCGTACCACCCCCGAAGATCGGCAGCAAAGGTTAACGACAGATAATCAAGTGCTGCGTCGACGATCGGGTGGCCAGCATCAAGCCCCAGCTCGCGGGCGACCTGCAGGCCGACGGTCGTGGCCATCGGCGACGAATCCGGCAACCAGAAGTCCGGCTCGATTCCGTTCCCAAAGCCACCGTCGGGGTTCTGATAGGTGGCGAGCTCTGCGGTCGCTGCTTCACGCCCTGCGTGCTCGAAGCAGTGCTCGAAGCGCAGGCGTTCGAGCTTGCGTCCATGCTCGAAAATGCCGTCCCTGGCACGGCAAAACCCGGCCTCACTCAGCTTCACCTGCAGCCAACCGTCAGAGGGTGGGATCCGAGTTCTACCACGACGCTACTGACAACGGCCTGTCAGCAGCCGTTCCAGTGACCCCCTGGTGGGTGAGGTTTCATCGATCCGGCCGCTAATCGCAGAACACCAACCGCCGCCCGTTTTTCTCATACTCGAAGGCGTCTCTGACATCCTGTTCGATCGTCCGACCTCTGGACAGGGGCGGCAGCGCATCGCAGTCGAAAAACCCGACCTCCAGGGTCTCAACCCCTGAGGCCGTTGGCTCGCGCTCATCCTTGCAGCGGCAAAGGAAAAACAGCTTGTAGAAATCTCTGACATCCGGGTCATACTCATGCCTGGCCTTATGGCGGATGCCGTAGAGCCCGTAAGCCGTCACGTCGAGCTTCGCCTCCTCGCGAATCTCCTTTTCGACATTCTCTTTCGGCGACACGCCGATATCGGCAAATCCGCCTGGCAGCGTCCACAGCCCATCGGTGCCCTCCCGGACGAGCAGCACCTGCTGATTTCTGAGCACCGCACCTCGAACATCAACCCGCGGCGTTGCATAGCCCTTCGCGAAGTCAGAGATCAGCGACTCGACCACCGCAACAGGTTGGTTCGCAATGCTGGCAAGCATGCCGTTAGCGATTGCCGCGACCTGCTCGTAGCGCTCCTGATCGTAGGGATCCTCAGTGAAGAAGAGTCCGGTGGACGACAACGCCTGGAGCTGCTTCGCCCACGTCAGCCACTGCTGTTCCATGGCGACCTTTCCGAATGAGACGGACGATCATCATAGTCGCGACCCACGCCCGACCGCCATGCGTTGCCCGCCGGACGCTCCAGAGCGGGACCGCTGCCCCACACGACCGTCCAGGGGGCGGAAGCTCAGCGCTGCCGCTGTTCCGGCAACACCCGGGCCCGAAAGCGCAGCCCGGCCGCCGTATCCCGCTGCGTCCAACCGGTTCGGTCTCCGTGCCATAGCCTGAGCGGCTCGGAGACCTCCAGTGCCCCAATCCAGCTGACCGCAAGCGTCGGCGCGGCAGCAATCTGTTCGAGAACTTCCGCCGCAATGGGCACCGATGTGGCGGCCCGAACCGCAACGCCGCGGACCCAGCGTCGTTCCGGTGCCGGCGGATTCCAGCCCAGCTCATCAAACCGCATCCGCTTGCCACCGAAAACGAGCTCGAGGGCGGCGGGGGTGCAGGGATCCTGCACCAGGTGGCGACCATCGAGGTTCGATCCGCAGGCCAGCCAGAGCCGCGCCCCGCCGGCGGCCGCTCCATCCGCCGTCGACGGCACCAGAAGGATGAAGTGTGCGGGCATGGGTGCACTGCCACCGCGCCCGCGCGCGTAGATCAGCGGCTCCGCCAGGTCGGTAATCATGCTGTCGCCGTCGGGGTCGAGACGCGGGCCGTCCGCAAAGTATGCGCCACAACCCGGCTGAAGCGCGATGCTGAAGACCACCAGCAGGGTATTGAGCGTAACGCGCATTGCGCAGCGCGGCAGGCGCAACCTGTGAGCGCCTTGCACACCGCAGGTTACCGGCAGCACGATCACAGCCAGATCCGCACTGACAGCCAGGCCCGGGTGCTGGACCCGGCGACCGCTTGATCCCGGACCTGCATCAGTTCCTCGCTCGATGCCTGCTCCACCAGCAGATCCAGCTGATAGCGCTCCTGCCACCGCCCGCTGAGCCGCAGGCCCGGTGCCAGGGTCGTTCGATTGCGTACCGCCTGCACCGCCTCCCGCCGGGCGATGCTGAGCAGCGGCGCAACCTGCCAGCCGCGCAGCAGGGGCAAACGCCATTCAATCGTGCCGCGATGTTCATCGGCGTCCAGACGGCTGTCGAGGCTGTAGCGCAGATACAGCGCATCGTTGCGCAGCAGCACGCTGTTGCCCGCCAGATTGAACCAGCTGCGCAAGGACTGGCTCGCTGGCAGCGCGGTGGCTCCGGCAGCGCCGGGCACCCTGCTCCGATCCTCATACCGGACGCCCGCGGTCAGAAACCAGCGACTCGACAACGCGAGGCTGCCACCGGTTGAGAGATCCACTTCATCCGCCGTGCGTGCCCTGGCAAGGGCGCGCAGCTCAGCCTCAGTGAACGCTGCCGCCAGCGTAGCCAGGTCGTCGGTGCGCTGGCCGCGCAGAGCGTTGCCGGTCAACAGGAAAGGACTGGCGCCGACGCGTGCCCGCGCAAACAGCGACAGCCGCTGGTTGAGGTCCAGGCCAAGGTCGAGCAGGCCGAGGTTGAGCACCCGGTAGCCAACATCAACATCAACCTCAGCGGCCACCCTGAGACGTCCGGCATGGAACCGCGCGGCAACACCAACGGCTTCACGGTCAACCAGGCTTTCGTTGCGTTGGATGTTGAAATACGGCGCCAGCCCGAGCCGTCCGTCAAGCAGATCAACGCTTACCCTTCCCGCGATGAAGGGTTGATCCGGCTCAGCCGCATAGCCAGGTGCCAGCACCGGTAACCCGGCAGCCAGGCCAAGGGTGAAGTGCTCGAGTACCGGCCGCTCGTACAGCGCTGCATCGACGCGGCCGTAGGTACCGAGGCCAGACAGCTGCTGACGCCCTACCCGCAGCCGCTGCTCCCCACCCGGACTAAGCCACTGCAGCCAGGCCTGAGGCAGCCAGAGCTCGGTATCGCCATCGCCCTCTGTTTCGATCGGCTGCAACCAGGTCGCATCCACAGCCGTACTGAGGTTGCCGCGGCGCGTAACCAGGCTCCCACCCAGATTGAGCGTCGTTGCGGCAACCGTGCTGCTGCCGTCCCCGATGCCGTCATCGGTCCTGAACCGATCGCTCAGAATCTCCTGGCTCAGCGCGCCACGCAGGATGACGCGCTGCGCCGGTGCAACTTCTGAGGACGCCGGTGACGGTGACAGCAGCGCAAGCACAGCGCGGATCCGCTGGCGGACCCGCTGCGCGCGGGCACTGGTCTCCGCCAGGGTCGGGTCTTCGAGCACGGCCCGATAGCGCGCCAGCGCACCCGGGGCATCACCGTCCCGCTCCAGGGTTACCCCCAGATACTCAAGCGCCTCGAGTCGCTCCGCCGTGGTCGCCGCCGCGCTTAACGCCGCTGTATAGCTCTGCCGGGCTGCGGCCAGGTCACCGCTGATGAGCTGATCCCGCGCCTCGGTCAACAGCTCTGCCCGCACAGCTCCCGCCAGCAGTACCACGGTCAGCAGCAGGACGGTCCGCATCATCGGCTCCAGCGCCGCACGTTGTGGCAGCTGTCGCACTCCGCGCTGGTCGGAAAGTGCGTGGGCGGCTGGCCGGCGACGCGGGCATTGTTGTGGCAGCTGGAGCAGGTGCCGAGGACGAGGTCGTGATCCACCCAGAGCACCGGCTGCCACAAGGTCTGCTGATGACAGTCGGCGCAGCGGCCGCTCACCTCGATGTGGAAGGGAGGCTGTGCCGTGGCATTGATGAGCCCACCCTGCCGATGGCAACCGTCGCAATGGCGCGGCACACCCACGAAGCGGGCTTCAGCGTGACAACTGTGGCAGGCGGCGCGCGCATGAGCACCAACCAGCGGAAAGCCTGTCGCCTGGTGATCGAAGGTCGACACGGCACTTGGGCCTCCTGCCGCCAACGGCGCCAGGATCGAGCTGCTCAAGAAAACCAGCCAACAGATGCGACGGACCATAGCTAGTACCTCCTGACCGGCAGAAAACCTGCCGTCGAATGACACTGCGCACATTCGCCACCGAAGCTGCCCCCATGCGGATCATCCTTCGCATGACAGGCCTGGCATTGCTCAGCATTCGCCGTCGGCAGCGGCAGTTCGCCGCGGTGACAGGCATGACAGTGGAGTTCGTCGTGCGCGCCATGCAGCGGGAACCCCGTTGTCAGCTCGTGCTCGAAATCGCTCACCGGCCAGCCGGCCTCGGTGTGGCAGTTGCTGCAGCTGCGCCCGAAGGCACCCTGATGTACATCCTCGCCGGCATGGCAGGTGATGCAGCTGCTATCGACATCAAGAAACCGGCGGGTCAGATGGCAGTCCCGGCACAGCAGCGAGCGGTGTCGTCCAAGCAGCGGAAACTCGGAAAACGTGTGGTCGTAGTGCACGTTCATGACCCAGGAGACGTTGTTGTGGCAGCGCTCGCAGGCGCTGCCGAGCTGCCCGTCGTGTGGATCCTCTGTGTGGCAGCTAGCGCAGGTCGTGGGGAGCGGCTCGGACAACGCCCCGGTGTGGCAGGCGTCGCAGGGCAGCTGCTGATGCCGACCGAGCAGCTCGAAACCGCTGGCCGCCGTGTGATCGAATCGGCTTCCGGTCCAGGTGCTGGTGCTGTGGCAGTCCGCGCACTGATTGCCGAACTGGCCGTCATGCACATCATCCTCCTGATGACAGCCCTGGCAGGTGCGCGGTGCAGCACTGGCAGGGATATCGGCGCGATGACAGGCGCTGCAGCGGGCCGTGGCGTGAGCGCCGGTCAGCAGAAAGCCGGTCACCGCGTGGTCAAAACCTGTCTGGGTCCAGCTCGCCGGGCTATGGCAGCTGGCGCATTGGTTGCCGAAGGCACCCCCGTGCACATCGTCTGCTGCATGGCAGCTGGCGCACGCCGGCTGAGCGTGGCTGAAGCTCGCATCCCGATGACAGCCATCGCAGCTGAGCCCGGAGTGGCCGCCGGCCAACAGAAATCCGGTGGTGGCGTGGTCGAAACGCGCTGGCATCCAGGCCGTGTCGCCGTGACAGCTTGCGCAGTCCGGACCAAGCCGACCCGCATGGGGATCATCCTCAGCATGGCATCCCGCGCAGTCAGTCGGGGCGCTGCGGAAGGCCTCCCCCTCCTGGTGACAGCTGCTGCAATCGAGGACCGCATGGGCACCCTGCAGATGAAAATCGGTCAGCATATGGTCAAACGGCAGCAGCGGAAATCGGCTCATTTCCGCATCGCGCCCTTCATGTTCCGCATGACATGCCTGACACTCACCCACCTGCACTTTCGGATGCAGCCCGTGATAACCGGAGCCGCTCTTGAGGTCCTGTCCCACCTCGACGTGACAGCTGGTGCACAGCGTCGTCTGCGGTTGCTGATCAACAGGCGAATGGCAGGCAGCACAGTTCGACTCGAACGCGGCGTGCACAGCATGTACCGGCCCCGGCATGACCAGGCGCTCGAGCGGATTCGCCATGCCGACCCCCGGCCAACCAAACAGCACCAGCAGCAGCCGGACCCAGCACAGCGGCCAGCGCATCAGTACGCGTGCACCGCGTATACGTGCAGCAGCACGCTGAAGAACAGCAGCACGAAAAACGGCACGTGTACACGGTGCCAGAGCGCAAACAGGCGCTCGTAGGCCCGTAGCCGGGCGACCAGCACGAGCCGCTGCATGTGCACGAACAGGTAACGCTCCATCGCCCAGCACAGGCGGTCGTTGTGCGCCTCAAGGAGCGGGCGCCGTTCGGCCTCGCGGGCGACCTGCTGCCGGAAGAAGTGCATGAGCACCCGTTGCTCGCGCCGCGCCCGGCGATGTATGCCGATTGCGGCCCGCACGCTGCCCAGCACCGAGCCGCGCACCTCCAGCACCTGAGCGTCGAACCGGTGTACGCGCTGCTTCAGCAGCGGCAGAAAGCGCAATGCGCGGTTTGCAGGAAACCGCTCGTTCTGCAAGGCCCGCTGAGCGGCTTTGAGATCCGTGCGCCTGCCATTGAGGCTGCGATTGATGCGGCGGTACAGAAAGCGGCCGACGAGCCCGCTTGCAGCAATCAGCAGCGTGCTGCCGAGTGCGATCTGGCTGTTCAGCGAGCCAACCTGAAAGTTGCAGTGAAACAGTGCCAGCAGCGTTGCCAGCACACCAAGCTGCTGATGGCGACGGAACCAGATGTTGACCGGGCCAAGGGCCCGCAGCAGGCGCAACCGTTTGCGCAGCGGATACAGCAGCAGGAGCAGCATGCAGCACAGCGACAGCAGGCCAAGCGCATAACCGAGACCGCTATCGGCACTGATTGATCGCTCGCTGCGCTGCAGCCAGCCCAGAAGCAGAATCAGGACGCTGACGACCGCCGCTGAGCCCAGCGCCAGGCGCAGGAGCCATTCCGGTCGTGCCGTCAGCGGCCGAAGGGTGGATGCGGTCATAGCCTGCAAACCTCTCGTACATCCTTCAATCCCTGGGATCAGGACAACGAGCAGCTCCCTCCGGCGCGCGCCTGTGCAATCCGAAATTGCGGCGCCACTATGGTTAATGCGTCCGCACGCAACGAAGGAACCGGATCACATTTCAACAGTTCCTCGACAAATCGCCGGCAACGCTGCCAACGACCGCACACGGGGCCCGTGATCCGCGTCGCGGAGCACACACCGTGTTGATGCGTGCTGCGCCGGCCGACGGAAAAACTGGGAAGCGCTGCACACTTTCATGTAATTGCTTTGTGAGAGCCTGCGGCCATGGGCTGGAGGAGAGGTCAGCCCGCCGCAGCCGCGGCACCAGGAGGCGACATGATGCTGCCGTCGGGTTTTCCAGATTGCGATCAGGGAACCTGAACGAAACATCGGCATCCCGGCCCTGGGTCGGTCGCCTTCGTTCCTGTTCGATGCCGTTCACCCGGCAGTCCTCCCTGTGCTTCTGGTAGCCCGGACTACCACAAACCCCATGAGCACAGAGGTTTCAGGATGCATCACTATCCTTTCTCACACCGGTTCCGTGGGCGGAGCCGGCACCGCTTGCTGATTGCAGCTTCATTGCTGTTCAGCCTGGGCCTCGCCCCCTGCGGCCACGCTGGCCCCCGGGAACAGGCGAAGCGTCTCCACGACCGGTTGACGGGCACGCCGCCGAGCGCAGCAGTGCTCGACGCTATGACCGCCAAGATCGAAGCCGGGGATGCCGTTGGCGCAGCCCTCGACGCAACCCGGGCACCCGCCTTCTACAACACGACGCTGCGCGAGTTCGCGACGCCCTGGACCAACCGCGACCAGTCCGTCTACCGCGATCTGAACGATTCGACCGCAACGGTCATCGGTATGGTGCGCGACGATCTGCCCTTTGATCAGCTGCTGTACGAAGACATCGTCTACGTCGGCGGCGAGGGGGTGAGCAATACACCCTACGCGCAGGACAACAACGATCACTACCGTGAGCTGCAGGAACAGGGCGTCGATCTTGGCGATCCAACCGCGCTGGTGCGTACCACGCAGTCTGCCCTCCCCGACACACCGATCGGGAGCGCCGAAGCCGCAGGCATTCTGACGACTCGCGGCTACGCGGAGGCGTTCCTGGTGGCGGGCACCAACCGGGCTGCCGTTCGCTTTGCAACGCTCAACTTCATGTGCCTCGACATGGAAGACATGCGTGACGTAACAGCCTGGCCAGACCGCGTGCATCAGGACGTGACCCGATCACCGGGCGGTGACAGCGCCGTGTTCCTGAACGACTGCCTGCCCTGCCACGCCGGGCTCGACGCCCTGGTCGGGGCCTTTGCGTACTACGACTTCGACGAAGACCTGACCCGCCTCCAGTACACGGACGGCGTCGTGCAGCCCAAGTATCTGCGCGATGCGTCGGTGTTCCGCTTCGGCTTCGAGACACGTGGCGACTCCTGGATCAACTACTGGCGAACCGGTCCCAATGCCCATGTTGGCTGGCGCGGTCCGGGTTCCGGCACCGGGGCTCGGAGCTTCGGCCTGGAGATCAGCCAGACGCGGCGCTTTGCCGAGTGTCAGGTGAGCCAGGTCATGGAGCAGGTGTGTCACCGCATGCCCAATGGTGCTGCCGATCTTGCCGCAGTGCAGACCATTGCCAATGAATTCGAAGCCAACGACCGCAACCTACGCCAGGTCTTTGCACGCTCCGCCGTGCATTGCATGGGCGAGTAACGGACCGGGAGGAAGCACTGATGAACGCACCAGTTACGGCCTCGCGCGGGACCCGCGCGGGCTTACGGAACGCAGCTTTGCTGCTGTTCATGATCACTACCCTGAGCGCCTGCGTCCGCAGCGAAGACGCGGTTGACGAAGACGGTACCAACCCACCGGTGGCAGACACGCCGACCACCGGCGCACCCGCAGACCCTGCGCTGCCGGCGCCGGCGGATCCCGCACCGGCAGATCCGCCGCCCGCTGACGCACCGCCGATGGATCCGTCGCCCACGGATCCACCGCCTGCCGACCCCCCGACCCTGGAGCCACCGGCCGACGACCCGATGAATCCGACGCCGCCAGATCAGCCGCCGCCGGGTGATCCCATGCCCGATCCGGTTGATCCCAACCCACCGATGGACGCTCCGCCGCTTACGGACCTGCAGGTCTTCGAGCAGACCCTGTATCCCGTCCTGCGGGAACCGACGAACTTCTGTACCGGCTGCCACGGTGGCGTGCAGATTCCGCTGTTTGCGGCAGAGAACGTCATGGACGCATACAACGCCCTCGTGACCCAGCAGAAAGTTGACCTGGTGACACCGGAAAACTCCCGCGTCTACCTGCGCGCAGCCGTTGATCGCCATAACTGTGGCGGTGCCGACAGCTGTGATCGTATCGCCGGAGCGGTCCTGACCGCGATCCAGAGCTGGGCTTCGCAGGCAGCACCGCCAGCACCGGCGCCGGTCACCGCGGCAGTCAGCGGCACCGTGTCCTTCGCCGACGCTGAGGAAATCGCCCTGCCCAGGGTCGAAGGCAATAGCATCGCAACCTTCCGCTTCGAAGAAGGTACCGGTACGACGACCCGTGACAGCGGCGGTTCCGGCATGGTGCTCAATCTCGAAGGCATGACCTGGGAGCCCGACGGGGGTATCCGCAATGTCAGCGGCAAGGCCGAAGCCAGCGCGGCGGACAGCCGCCGGCTGTTCGATGCCATTGATGCCAGCCGCGCCTACACCGTGGAAGCCTGGGTCATCCCGGACAACACCGCTCAGGATGGCCCCGCCCGCATCGTGAGCTACTCGGTGAACACCGGATCGCGCAACTTCACCCTCGGCCAGAACGCGATCTACTACCAGCTGCGCAACCGCAGCGGCAACACCGGCGGCAACGGCACCCCGGCGCTGGAAGCCGATAACCAGATGGTTGCCACGGAGCTGACCCACCTGGTTGCCACCTTCGATGAAGCCAGCGGTCGCAAGCTCTACGTCAACGGCCAGCTGCTGCAGGAGGAAAACACGGCCGACACGCTCGACTGGCAGGACAACCAGATTTTCGTGCTGGGCAATGAGGTAACCAATGATCGCCTGTGGCAGGGAGTGATGAAGCTCGTCGCCGTACACAGCGCAGCATTAACTGCGGCCGAAGTGCAGCAGAACTTCGACGCCGGCCTCGGCAATCTGACCTCGCTGCGCTTCGACATCAGCGAGGCTGTCGGTGAACCGGCCATGGTCGAAATGATCGTCGCGACCCTGGACGGCCACAGCTACCTGTTCGCGGAGCCCCGCTACCTCGGCGGTGCCGACAACGTCGTGTTCAAGAACCTGCGCATCGCAATCAACGGCTCGGTGCCGATCGCCGCACAGGCTTTCCGACGGATGGATGTCGTCGCCGAAGCGAGCGGCTGGCAGCTGTCGCCGCTCGGCGCCGTGATCCCGATGGCCATGGGCCCGGATCAGGATCAGTTCCAGCTGGTCTTCGAGACCCTGGGCAACCTCAGCGGGGAACCGGATACGGTCGCGCCCCCGGCACCACCGCCCCCGCTGCCTGATACGGACGATCAGAACTACGGCGTTCGCTCGTTTTCGCAGCTCAATGACACCTTCGCCGTACTCACCGGTATCGAGGCCACAGGCAACCGCATGCAGACACTCTACGAAGAGCTGCGTGGCGCGCTGCCGGCCACCAACGATCTGGAGAGCTACAGCCAGTCACAGCAGGTAGCCGTTCAGCGGCTGGCGAACGGCTACTGTGCAGAGGTCGTAGGCAACAACGGACGCTGCAACGCCCTGTTCGGTGACTGCGAGGTTGCGAACGGCGGGCAGCAGAACGTCGCAGAGCGATTGTTCGATCGTTTCGTCGGCACGGAGCTCACGAACCAGCCGATGCGAACCGCCTTCACCGATGAGCTGATCAGCATGTTGAACGACCTGAACTGCGCCACCGGCTGTACCGGGGAAACCGCTCGGATTGCACTCGCCGCCGCCTGCAGCGCAACGCTGTCGAGCGGCGCTGTCACCATCCACTGATCAACGGAGTAACGACTCAT
>JBCDGJ010000131.1:0-14012 GCA_038757945.1 Pseudomonadota bacterium | reverse complement strand
GGGATGCCGTAGGCAAAGGTGCCCTCACCGTACTCCTCGTTGCGGATGCCCCAGGCGTCTACGTGTTGTCCGTCTACATCCTTCAGCAGCGGATACTGCAACGTCCACTTCGCATGGAACTGCTGGATGGTCTCCGGTTTGTCGTACGTCATGCCGGCAATGCCCACGCCAATGGCATCGAACTGGTCCTTGATGTCATTCAGTTTCACGAACTGACGCATGCAGAAGGGTCACCAGTCGACAGATCGATTGAATACGATCAGCAGGCCATTGGGTCCGGCGAGGGTGTCGAGCCGCTGCAGCTTGCCATCCTGATCACTGGCTGCCAGCAGTGGCGCTGCAGTGCCGATGGCGGGCCCCCAGGCGTCAGCGAACTCCGAATCTGCAAATGCGAGTTGTGCCAGGCCGGTCAGGATCGCGGCGCTCAATAGTCTCCGCAGGCTTCGCGACCAGAGCCACTGGCCGTGTCTTTTTCTCAAGATCGTCTCCTTGCTGTTCGTTGATGCTCGTTGCTGTTCCATTCTTTTCTACGGTACTCGGTTCTGGCGGCTCCGGGAGTTGTGGGCCTGCGCTCCCCCTGTAAGAAGCAACTCGCTGAACTCCTCCAGGGCGGCCCGTTAGTTGGGCCAGTAGATGTACTCGTCGCCTTCTGCGTAGGACTCCCCTCCATGCTTGTCAATCAGCTGTGGGGTGTTCAGCACGCTTGGCCACAGCGGCTCTGCCTGCTCGGCGGCGTGTGCGGCCAACAGCGCCTCGAGTTCGGCCAGCTTCTCGGGCTCGCTCGCCGCCAGATTCTGCTGCTCGGTGGCATCCTCGGCAAGGTGGTACAGCCAGCGCGCTGTTTCGGGCAGATCGGCGCGGATGAGCTTCCAGCCCCGGTGCTGCACGGACTGGTGATGGCCTTCCTTCCAGAACAGCGTGTCGTGGGGAACGCCATCGGTTTCGCCCGTTACATAGGGCATGAGGTCGACGCCGTCCAGCTTGCGGTCTGCTGGCACGGGAACGCCAGCCGCTGCTGCGATGGTGTGATAGAGGTCGATATGATGCACGGGCGCGTCATAGACGCTACCGGGTCTGATTCGGGCGGGCCATTTCGCCATGAAGGGCACGTGGGTGCCGCCTTCGAAGTGCGTCAGCTTCCAGCCGCGGTAGGGCTTGTTGACATCCGGCAGTCCGATGTAGCCCGCGCCGCCGTTGTCTGACGTAAACAGGATCAGCGTGTTTTCGGCGAGGCCCAGCTGCTCCAGCTTGGCGTCTAACGCCGCTACGCTGCGGTCGATGGCGTGGATCATGGCGGCATAGACCCGAAGGTGATGATCCTTGATGTGGGCAAACTGCTCATAGTCCGCGCGGGTCGCCTGCAGCGGGTTGTGGATGCCCCAGTGCGCGAGATAGAGAAAAAACGGCTGGTTGCGATTGGCCTCGATGAATTTCAGGGACTCCTGCGTGTAGTAGTCGGTCAGGTAGCCATCCGGTTCAAAGGTTTCCGTGCGGTTCCAGCGTGCGCTGTAGCGGGCGTTGGCCCAGACCATTTTTTCAACCGCCTGATCCAGGCGCTTGGCGTTGACTGCATCCGGGTGGTCCTCCGGCAGGTACAGCATTCCCGACATGTACAGGCTCTCGTCGAAGCCCTGGTCCAGAGGATGCATGCCGTTGTTGGCACCGAGGTGCCACTTGCCGATATGGGCGGTCCGGTAGCCGTTGCTCTTGAGCAGCTCTGCAATCGTGATTTCCGTAGTCGGCATGCCCAGGTCCTGCATCCCGGGTAGGGCATCGACCTGTTCGTGGTCGATGTAGGGGCGCAGCACCGGTTGTTGGGTGTCGAGCATCCACTGAGCAATGGTGGCGCCGGTTTTGAAGAAGGGCGTGAACTCGAACCCGAAGCGGGTTGAGTAGCGTCCGGTCAGGATGGTAGCCCGGGACGGAGCGCAGACCGCATTTGCCGCGTAGCCATTGTCAAAACGGACGCCGTCGTTGGCGAGAGCATCGATGTGCGGGGTCTTGAGCGAACCGTCGGCGGCGCCGCCGTTGTAGAGCGAGACGTCGTTGAATCCCATGTCGTCGGTAAGGAACAGGATGATGTTCGGTGGGCGTTCGCCGGGCGCTACTGCGGCCGTCTCGGGTCCCTGCGCCCACTCGATCGGCTGGTTCGGGGCGATGGGATCCCGCCAGTCCTGAACGATTGGCAGCAGGGTTACGAGCAGGTTGATCCGGTTGTGCCAGAGGACCCCACCGATGAGCATGAGCCCGGCAGCGACGATGATGAGCTTCTTCATGCGCACTCCGACCGTTCAGCGCAGCATACCAAGCAAAATAATGATGGTCATTAGTTTTGGCGCCGTGGTACAAAGAACGGCGATCAGGCGCGCAACCAAACGGGAGGCTTAAGAGAGTGGAAGTCGTGAACAGGGTCATGCCGAACGAGGAACAGCTCAAGGGTTTTCTGGAGCCGGGACACGACGGTCCTATCTACATGCTGAACCTTCTGAAGTTTAAGGAGAAAGCGGAGTACGCGGACGGCCGGGAAACGCAGCTGAGCGGTGCTGAAGCCTATGCCATTTACGGCCAGGAGGTGGTGGGGCACCTGGCGAAAGTGGGTGCTGCGCCGATGTTCTCGGCGAAAGTCGAGCGACTGATGCTGGGGGAGGTCGAAGAGCTCTGGGACTCAGCGGCTATTGCGATGTACCCGTCGCGCCAGGCGATGATGGAGATGATGAGCTCACCGGACTACCAGGCTTCCGCCGTTCACCGCGCCGCAGGTCTCGCCGGGCAGCTCAACATTGAGCTGGTCGAGCCGGTTGGAGCCTGGCTGATGCAGGCTCAGACCTGACGGGCAAATGGGTCGCCGCACAGTGTGGCACTGGGTTACCGCCCGCGGATGGCCAGCGCCAATCGCCCTGCGGCCAGGATCAACATGAGTGACAGCGCCGCTACCGTGGTGGCAGTGAGGTCGGGGAAGAAAGCGAAGCCCGCCGGGAAGCTGACGGCCGTCAGGCTCTGGAAGCCGATATAGATAGCGTAGATGCCAGCCACAAGGGCGGCAGCGCCCAGGGCGTTGACTACGCGCACCCAGGCGCGCATGGGTTGGTGCCGCCTGAACAAACGTTCTGCCGTTCGGTACAGCGCCAGCAGCAGTCCCAGCGGTGCAGCGGCGGCCGACCAGATCGCGAGCCTGGCCCCAAGCTGTGGCGCTGCTGCCACCGGTTCCCATCCGAACGCCGCATGGGTGACTGCTCTGGGCAGATCGCCTTGACCCAGGCCAGACAGGTTCGTCAAAACAACCACGCCTTTGCCGTCCTCGGGCAGGAACGTGGCAAGCGTGAGGAACCCTGGGGTAAAGCCGGAGTGTTCGAAGACTGTGGTGCTACCGCCACTGCTGGCGTACCAGCCGTAGGCATAGCCCCACTGCTCGTAGAAGAACTTGATGGCGAACAGCCGATCCGCGTCGTCCGGGATGACGCGGGGGTCGCGGGACCGAACCGCTTCAAGATAACGGGCCATATCTTCAATGCTCGCCCAGACACCGCCGGCGCCGATCATGCTCCGGTCTGCGCTGGCTTCGGCCTTTGGTTGCCAGGGGCGCGGAACACCAAACCATAGCCGGTACCCCGTTGCCACTGCGATGTCTGCCGAGGGGGCAACGTGCACGAAGCTGCTGGTCATACCCAGCCGGTCGAACAGGCGCGTTTTCAGCGCCTGCTCGAAAGGCTGCCCATCCAGCAGCTCGATGAGATGAGAGAGCAGCACGTAGTTGGCGTTCGAGTACTGGAAGGTCGTGCCCGGATCAGCAAACAGCTGCACGCTGGCCAGGCTGGCCACGGCTGCTGCGGGACCGGTCAACCCTGAACCTGTCGTGTTGATACTGTTGCCGTGCAAAGTCGTCAACCCGCTGTGGTGGGTGAGCAGGTGGTCGATCGTGATGCGATCCGACTTTGCTCGATGTGCCGTGCGGAAGGTCGGGAGATGGGCGACTACCGGGTCATCGAGCCCCAGTTTGCCTTCGGCTGCCAGCTGCAGGATGACGACGGCGACCATTGATTTGGTGATCGATCCGATCTGAAAGGCGGTTCGGGCCGTCACCAGCTGACCATCGGGTCCGGCAATGCCGTAGCCGCGGATGTGCAGTGTCTGTCCACCCTCCAGCACCGCCACTGCCATGCCGGGCGCGCCGGTATCCTGGCGCAGCTGTTCTGCCACGGCTGCAAAGGATTCCGTGTCGAAACCGGCGTCTTCGCTGCGCTCGGCGGCTATGGCTGGCTGCCCGGACGCTATGAGCAGCCCAAGCAGCATGAGCAATGCGGGCGGCAGCGCGCCCAGGTTGCCGCGGCGCCCGATTGGTTTGTGGCCCGGGTCGATCGGAACCCACTGTGGGATGCTGGCGCGCGGGATGTTCAACGGTGGACCGGCCAAGCAGGTATCAGGGCGCGCAGTCTACAAACTCTGCCGTGGGAGCGGCCAGCTTTGCTCTGGGCAGCGAGTGCGGAGGGCGGTCAAACCGCCCGCGACCCTGACCGGAACCGTATCCCGTTCTGCGTTGACCGCGCTGGTCGCGGAAAGCCGATACACTCGCCGGGATTTTGCGATACCTTCCCGATACCCCGCGCCGGAGAACGATCATGAGACGCTCGCTACCTTGTATTCTGGCTGTCCTGCTATGGATAGCGACCACGGCAGTTGCGCAAACCCAGAAGCCGATGCTGCATGGTCAGCACTGGATGGCCATCACCGGCAAGCCGCTGGCTGCGACGGCCGGTGCGAAGCTGTTCCATGAGGGTGGGAATGCGGTCGACGCCGCCTGCGCCATGCTCGCTGCGACGAGCACCATGTGGGATGTGCTGAGCTGGGGCGGGGAGACCCAGGCGTTGATCTATCATCCCGGGCAGCGCAAGGTCATCGGCATCAACGCCCTGGGTGTGGCGCCGACCGGCGCAACACCCGAGTACTTCAAGAGCCGGGGCTACGAGCAGCCGCCCGAATACGGGCCGCTGGCGGCGGTCACGCCGGGAACCCCCGGGGGGCTGTTGGTGATGCTCGCCGAGTACGGGACCAAGTCGTTGCGCGAGGTGCTGGCACCCGCATTGCGGCTGGCCGAGGGATACCCGATCGAAGCGCAGACGGCGAACGCCATCGAGCGGCAGAAGGACATCATCAAGCAGTGGCCCAGCTCGACGAAGGTGTTCCTGCCGCACCTGGGGGAAGAGCGGGAAGCGCCGCGCCCGGGCGAGCTGTTCCGCCAGCCCGATCTTGCCCGCACGCTGGAAAAGCTCATTGCTGCTGAGCAGGACGCACTTGCTGCGGGCAAGGATCGCCGGGCTGCCATTTACGCGGCCTATGACCGGTTTTATCGGGGCGATATTGCCGCCGAGTTCGTGGCGGGCTCCCAGGCGCTCGGTGGGCTGCATACGATGGAGGACCTGGCCAACTGGGAGGTCCACATCGAGGAGCCGGTGGTCACCGACTACAAGGGAATCGATGTCTACAAGCTGACCAGCTGGGTGCAGGGCCCGGTCATGCTCCAGGCGCTGAACATCCTGGAGCCGATGGAGCTTGGCCGTCTCGGCTACAACAGCGCGCCCTACATGCATACGGTCTATCAGGCCATGAGCCTCGCATTCGCTGACCGGGACTTCTACTACGGCGACCCCTACTTTCCGCCGGAGGAACCGATGGCGGGCTTGTTGTCCAAGCGCTACGCGGCCGAGCGGCGCAAGCTGATCAACGCGGAGCGGAACGATCCACTCATCCGCCCTGGCGATCCCTACCGGTTCCAGTCGGGCAGCAACCCGTACCAGGAGCTTCTGGAACGGTGGACTAACGCGGCCGACGAGCGCCGTGGCGTAATGCCGCCCTGGCAGCAGGCCTCGCTTGATCCGGCGATGCAGCGCCGCCACGACGAGCGGTTCCTTGCCGGAACCACGTCGATTCAGGCTGCGGACGACCAGGGCTGGGTTGTATCTGTCACGCCGTCCGGGGGGTGGGTTCCGGCTGCCGTTGCCGGTGACACCGGTATCGGAATGAGCCAGCGCATGCAGAGCTTTGTGCTGGACGCTTCGGAAAATCCCTACAACGTGCTCGAGCCGGGCAAGCGGCCCCGGGCGACCCTGACGCCGGGCATGGCGCTGAAGGATGGCAAGCCCTACCTCTCCTTTGCGGTACAGGGCGGTGACATTCAGGATCAGGTGCTGCTGCAGTTCTTTCTCGCCATGGTCGAGTTCGACATGACCGTGCAGCAGGCGGTCGAGGCACCGCACTTCTGGAGCTACCAGCTGCGCAACTCCTTCGATGACCACCGGGCGCAGCCGGGCAGGATTCTCATCAATTCTGGAACGGCCCCGTGGGTACAGGACGAGTTGAAGCGCCGCGGCTACAAAGTGGAAACCCGATCGCGCACCTCAGGGCCCATCACGGCAATCGAGTTCGACCAGGAACAGGGCACCATGATGGGGGGCGCTAGCAACTTCGGCGAGGACTACGGCCTCGCCTGGTAGCGGGCAGCCGAGCATTGGTTGCGCCCCCGGCTCGGGGGCGTCATGCAGTTTCCCTTTGTGCTGACCGGGTTGGCGATACGCGGCTGCAGCGCTTGCTTTATTCAATAGTTGCAGATATGATGAATTATTGAAGCTATGAACTGAAACTGAAATCTGGGACACCGAAAACTGGGACCAAAAAATGGTGAGCGCAAAGCACCACCTACGACGCCAGCGATGCCTTCAGAAACGCCACCAGCGATGCCTTCAGAAACGCCACCAACGATGTCACCTGCGAGCCAAAGGCCATGGGCAAGCCGGCTGATCTGAAACTGGCCGGGCGCCCGGCGCCCCGGTCACAAGCGGTCATCGATCGCGCTGCGGGCATGTTGCGCGCCGGCGGTGATCCTGCCCGTCTGCGGATACTCGAGCTGTTGCTGTCCGGGGAACGCCAGGTTTCAGAGATCTCAGAGCTCACCGCTTCAGAAATGTCGACGACCTCGCAGCGCCTGCGCATTCTTCTTGGAGAGGAACTGGTAGCGCGCCGGCGGGAGGGTCGAGACATCTATTACCGGTTGGCTGATGGGCACGTGAAGACCCTGATTCGGAACGTGATCGATCACGCTGATCCCGATACACCCCTGCACGAACACGAGGAAGACTGATCAATGGCGCACGTTATTCACGAGAACCACACGCACGAGCACGGCCCGAACTGTGGGCATGTTGCCATCAAGCACGGCGATCACACCGGCTATCTGCACGACGGCCACCTGCACTGTGCTCACGAAGACCACTACGATGAGCATGTGATTGAGGTCTCCGACACCAACCCGATAGGCTGCGTGACCCACGACTGCACGGGTCATGATGCTGACCATGTGCATGGGCCGGACTGCGGTCATCCCGCCGTGCCACATGGGGATCACGTCGACTACCTGGTTGATGGCCACCTGCATCATCCTCATGATGGCCATTGTGACAACCATGGGCCGGTGACGTTGGCGTAGCACCAGCCCGGGCGCACCCGTGGGATCGACGGTGCGCCGACCGGTCCCGCAGCGCTCGCCTAAGGATCGTGCCGGCTCGATCGACGTTCGCGCCAGTTGCCGCACGGGACTTTCGTCGGCCTTCGGGGTGATGATATGTTGTTACGTCTGGCGCCGCTGAAGGAGCATCGATGGCAACGCTTACTTTCCTGACCCACACGATTTTCGACCACGGCGCGAGCCAGCAGCTGGCACAGGTGCTCAGCATGCATGGGATCGAAAAGCCGCTGCTATGTACCGATAAAGGCCTGGTCGACCTCGGCATGGTCAACGAGTTGGCCGGGCGCCTCGGCAACGATACGGCGCTTACGATCTTTGATGGTACGCCTCCGAACCCGACTCAGCCTGCGGTCGAAGACGCCGTCGAGTTGTATCGCAAGTCCGGCTGCGATGGTGTCGTTGCGTTTGGTGGTGGCTCATCAATGGATCTGGCCAAAGCGGTTGCGCTTGCCGTTACCCATGAAGGGGACCTGCTCGGGTTTACCGCGGGTCTCGGTGGCGTCGGCAAGATCGGGCCCATCGCCCCGCTGGTCGCCATCCCAACGACTTCCGGTACTGGGAGCGAAGTCTCCAACGGCGCCGTGATCATTATGGATAACGGCGAGAAGCTGATTCTCGCCAGCCAGCATCTCGTGCCGCGCACGGCGATCTGCGACCCCTCGCTGACCCTCGGCCTGCCGCCGCTGCTGACTGCGGCAACCGGCATGGATGCCATGACCCACTGCGTCGAGGCCCTGCTGTCGCCGCAGATCAACCCGCCTGCGGAAGCGGTGGCCTGTGATGGGATTGAGCGCGGCATCCGCGACGGTCACCTGCTGAAAGCGGTTCGTGACGGGAAGGACGAGGACGCCCGTTGGCACATGATGATGGCCGCAACGGAAGGGGCTATGGCGTTCAGCAAAGGCCTTGGTGCCGTGCACGCGATGAGCCACGCCTGTGGCGCCGATCAGACTCTTAAGCTCCATCACGGGACGCTGAACGCGGTACTGTTGCCGACGATTCTCGACTTTAACCGGGATCATGTAGGCGAGAAATTCAAGCGTCTCAACGCCGCGCTGGGACAGGACGCAGACGCTGATCCTGCTGACTTCATCAGAAACCTGAATGCCGAACTGAAGTTGCCCGCGAGTCTCGCCGAGATGGGCGTCAAGGACGGCGACGTGCCACAGCTCGCTGCCCACGCAGCAAAGGATGTCTGCAACTTCACGAATCCGAGGCCCGCTTCTGCGGAGGTCTACGAGGAGCTGTTTAAGACCGCGCTCGCGTAGTTTGGCAGGCCATGAAGCCCAAGCTAAACGATCTGCGAGCCAAAGAGCTGATTGCTGAAGTGGTCGCAGAAGATCGGGAGAGGGCTCGACAAGCCATTGCGGACGGTGTTCGTGCGGCTCAGGACAACTGGATTGAGGCGCAGCTCATTGCTGAGGCCCTGGCACTCGAGCTCATCGACTTCGCTCAGCAGGATGAATCGGCAGCACATATCGCCGCTCACTTGCGAGCGTTGGCGCAGGCGATCGAATCGCAGTCCGAGTTGCACTGAGCGCGTGCACCAGCGACAGGTGCGCAGGAGTTGCCGGTGCTGCCAGCTGATAGAGATAGCTAGTCAGATAGTCAGATAGTCAGGCAAAAGAAGGCGCGTTGCCGCGGTAGACCTTACTGTGAGGTTCAGGCTTGCTGCGCGCTGCCGACTTCAGCCTCAGCCCGTTCGAACCAGCTGACCACGCTGCGCCAGTGCCCGTCGCCGTAGAGCTTCCGGAAGCGCGTGGTCTCTTCCGATCGCTCATTGCGCCAGGTTGCCAGCCGTTCTGTGATGAAGGCTTGCGTCAGAGGAATGCCGCACTCAACCGTTATGCAGTGGCGCCATTCGTCATAGGTTTCGGGAAACGGACCTGGCATCGCAGAAGTACCGGCTGGTAGGCAGATAGTCGTGATTGTAAGTGCTTCGGCTGCGAGTCTAGTGACCGGGTCAACCAAAACCAAAAGTTACAACATATCAGCCTGAGCGCCAAGCCGGGTTGGGCTCCGGGCCGCAGCGTCATCGCCTGCCGCGTCGTCGTTGACACCGTCGGGAGTGCGCGGACCCGCTGCAAGCAGCGCTCTGGTCCGTCGGCTGAGGGCGCCTGGATGGCGAGCAGATCGTTCAGGAGTTCCTGGGCTTCGTCCAGGAAATCGGCGGGCTCCGAGGACTTTCTCTGGCAATGAGCGTCTGTAGGGCGATCTCGTGCCAGACCGGTGTCGACCAATTGTTTTGCATCGCTGAATCGGCAGCCAACTCGCCTTGGGTTGCAAGGAACACTTCCCCCTGACGTTCTTCAATTCATGCGCGGTGCAGGCGCACCTCGCAGGAGTCAGTCCTCCGGCACCTCGCGCCCTCCGGGTGGACACAGCCGGAGCCTGGATCAGGACGGGCCCGGATCACGACAGGCTGGGATCGTAAAATCCGAGCGCGGAGTACATGTCGAAGCCAATGAGCTGCCGCAGTTCCGGCGACAGCTCCGCCAGCCGATCCTTGGGGACGTCCAGGTACTGATTTTCTTCCTGCCGCACCCAGCCCAGCGAGTAGGTCAGGATGACGCCGTAGCGCCAGTCCCGGGCGATGTTGGCACCCGCACCGTGCAGCAGTCCGCCCATCCAGTACAGCACCGATCCGGCGGGCATTTCACCGCGGACAATCTCATGGGGTTGCGCGGTTCGGTCAGCGTCCCATTTGTGGCTGCCGGGTACCAGCAGGGTAGCGCCGTTATCAGCCCGAAAATCCGATACGGCCCACATGCTGGCGACGATGATGTTGGGGCGGGGCAGGGGGAAGAAGGTGAACGAGTTTTCTTCTCGATGCAGTACCTGCTCGCGCGCCCCGGGCCCGACCTCGAGAGCCGCTGACACGTGCAGCTGGTAGCCGAATTCACTGTTGGGCAGCAGATGCTTATCGCAGACCTGCCGGCTCAACGGGTGGGCAATCAGGTGGTCGGTTACGTTCGCAGATCGCGCAACGAGAGCTGATATCCGCCGGGTGTGGCCCGGATAGAACTGCGTTGGATCATCGTCCTCGATGACTCGTGCCCGTTCCATGTGCGGTGCAAGCTCTGCTCTGATGGACTGCCGGAGCTCCGCATCCATGACCTCCGTAACCACGACGCAGCCCACCTCATCCAGGGCTTCGCAGATGACGTCCGGCGGTGTGGCGGCGGAAAATCGAGGAATCGACATGATGCTTCGCTCCAGCTGGCGGGATGGCGGAAAAATTCAGACGGCAGAACCTCTCGGACGATCCGGTGCCGAGGGTTCGCGGGCGGTCCAGACCGATTCCAACCGGGACGGGACGACGAACGGGCCAGTCTCCATTGCCTGGCGCGGACAAATCAAGCGTAGACTGGAAGCTCGCTGTCGATGCAGTTGCAGCGCTCGCTGTCGCTTAGCGATTCCGTGTAGCGAGCGGAACCCAGGCCGCCTGATCAGTTGGAGGAGTGCCTATGGGCAAATGGTTGCTGATTGTCCCGGTTGCGGTCGTCGGACTGCTGGTCCTGTTGATGCTTGGGGTACGGATCTATTACGCCACCAGCGTCAACGCTGAGGTCGCCCGAGAGCTGCGCGAAGACCCTGGCGGCGAGCGTGCAGCTCGTGTCATGTTGCTGACCTTTCCCGACGGTCGAGAGCTGCCGGTCAACTACCTTAAGGACGGCAACCAGGTGTTCGCCGGGGCGGATGGCCGCTGGTGGCGCGCTTTCCGGGACGGTGGCGTGCCGGTCAGGGTGTTGATCAAAGGCGAAGTGCTCGCCGGGCGGGCGCGCACAGTGCTGGACGATCCGGAATACACCCGGTCGGTGTTCGAGCGCCTGCGCCCGGATGTCCCGAAATGGCTGCCAGAATGGCTCGATGCCTATCTGATCGTTATCGACCTGGATGATTGATTACCCGGGCCGACTCTACCGGACAGCGGATGCGAACCAATTGGCGTTTCCGCGGGTATCACCCATGGCTTTGCCGGCCGATCCGATCCCTGGTGCATTGACGCCTGGTGCATTGACGCCTGGTGCTGTGGCGCCTTGTTCTACGGCGCCTTGCCCCTGGTTTTGAAGCGCTCGAGAAATCCTCGATCAATCATCGAGCCATCCTGCGCCAGGCGATAGTGGGTATGCGCCAGGTGATGCGCATTGAAAGCGGCCTTCTGCACGTTGTCGAAGCCCTGGGCACTGAACACGGCATTGATGAGCTGCTTGCCCAGCTTCATGCCGAATGCGGGCTGCTCGGCCAGCAACCGTGCCATGTGCAGTGACGCTTCCTCGAGCTCTTCGCGTGGAACAACGCGGTTGACCATCCCGGCCTGCAGCGCCTCGTCAGCGGTGATTGGCTGCCCGGTCAGCAGAAACTCCTTCGCCTTGCGGATGCCGAGTTCCCACACATGAGCGAAGTACTCGACGCCCGGTATGCCCATGGACAGGGTGTTGTCCTGAAAGGTGGCCTCTTCACTGGCAATGACGAAGTCGCACGGCCAGATCAGCATCAGGCCGCCGGCGATGGCCTTACCGTGGACCGACGCGATCGTTGGCTTGCTGAGGTCCCGCCAGCGCAGGCAGAGCCCCTCATAGATTTCCTTCTCCCGACAGTAGTAGCTCTCGGCACCGGCCGCATCGCCGCTCGCCCAGGTGCTGACGCGCTGATGATCAGAATCGGCTGCCGCCGCCGTTGCTTCCCGCAGATCATGACCTGACGAGAAGTGCGGGCCTTTGGCGGCCAGGATGATCGCCCGGACGTCATCGTCACCGATAGCCTCGTCGAACGCGTCGTTCAGCTCGTAGAGGAGGACGGAATCCTGTGCGTTGCGCGTGTCGGCCCGGTTCAGCCAGATGCGTGCGATCCCGGGCTCGGGGCGCTCGTAGATGAGGTTCTTAAATTTGGACATGCGGCTCTCCGTTCGGAATAGTCCTGCCAGAGCGTACCTGGGCGTGAGCGCACAGCGAAGTAGTCATCGTCGATGCGGGCCCAGCGACGCGTCAGCTCGTTGGCACGGGCCCATGCTATGGTGCTGGCCGATTTACTTCAGGTAGCAGAGAGGTTGACGTGAGAAACGGTCAGGAAGCCATGGCCTACGACGATGTGATCATGGGGCGCCGGAGCATTCGCGGGTACAAACCGGAGCCCGTCCCCCTGAAAGTCGTTCAGGAAATCGTCTCCCTTGCGGTGCGGGCACCTTCGTCGTACAACTCGCAGCCCTGGCATCTGCACATCGCCACGGGGGAAGTGCTTGATCGTATCCGACGGGACAGCACGGAACGTACGGCTTCCGGCGTTGCGCCTTCGTTTGAACGGCAGGAATCGGGGGCCTACGAAGGTGATCATCGCAAGCGGCAGATCGAGGTGGCGGTGCAGCTCTTCGAGGCCATGGGTATCGCCCGCGACGATAAGCAGGGGCGAGCGGATTGGACGATGCGGGGGTTTCGGATTTTCGATGCGCCGCTGTTGATCGTCGTGACCTACGATCAGCAGCTCAAAGGGGGCGACGTGGCGCCCTTCGATTGTGGGGCCCTGGCGACCTCGCTGGTGAATGCCGCCTGGTCGCGGGGCGTTGGCTCGGTGATCAACAGTCAGGGGATCATGCATTCGCCGGTTGTGCGGGAACATCTGAAGGTGCCGGACGATCAGGTGATCATGATCAGCATTGCCATGGGATATCCTGATGAGGCTTTCCCTGCGAACGCTGTGGTGTCCCGGCGCCGGTCGGTCTCTGATGTGGCAACGTTCAGCGGCTTCGACTGATGTGGTCCAGCCGCTGAGCAGAGCGTGCCTCGGTGCAGGACCAACTCTCCCTGCCGACCGCTTCAGCTGAGACGTCCACTCGTCCCGCGCAGTGCCTGCGTCACCGCATCGCGCTCAGTGCTTGCTGGTCTTTCGACCCGTTGATCCCTCTGAGGCGGGGCAGAATTTCTCTGGCGACCCGCGCGATTGATGCGCTGCCCACCTGATCCTGAAAGCCGAGCTGGCCGGGTACCAGACACAGGTAGTCGAGGCCGAGGTCGAGCAGCTGAGACAATCGCTCAAAGACATGCTCGGTGTCTCCAGCGATGGAAAACCAGTCGACAAACGCGTCTGGCATGTCGGCCTCGCTCACCGCTTCGCCCTGACCGAACGACTCCATTTCGTAGCCGCTCAGCAGGCCGAGTGCCTCCTTGAGCGGTTCGGGCAAGCTGGACCGGTCTGGTCGCATGAGAGAAAACCGCGCCCAGATGCCCGTCGTTCCGCGCACGGCGTTCAGCGCGGTCTGTCGATCATCGTTCAACACCACGTTAACCCAGGCCCCGAGTTTGACCGCTGCCGGATCCCGTCCCGCAGCTTCGATCTGCTGCCGGGTGTCGTGCACGAAGTGGCGGATGTAATCAGGGTTTCTGCCGATGGCGAAAGAGATCCGGTCCGCGTACCTGGCCGCAATGCCAGCCACCTTGGGGCCTGAAGGCACCATCTCGATTGGCACCGGCCCATGCTCTGCCAGCAGCGGCAGCCACTG
>JBCDGJ010000130.1:0-14068 GCA_038757945.1 Pseudomonadota bacterium | reverse complement strand
GGAAATCATCGATGGTGAGCTCGTTGGCTGGATCGCAACAGCGCGAACACCGATCAAGGACGCTCATCTCACTGCCAGCGCTTACCTGTCCTGCAACTACTGGACACCGAACCAGGACAACTGCGTCGCGGAGTGCGCGGCCGAGTGGGTCGAGGACGCTGCCAGCAAGCACCGGATCTGGGACTACTACGTCAATGGCCCGGCACCGGTGGCCTATGATCCGGCCATGATTCCCGGCTGGGATAGTGCCGACTCACCGAGCTTCAATCCTCTACGGCTAACGCCCTGGCGGCTGCGGGTGATGCCCGGCGAATCACTGATGAACGGGACCTACGCAGCCGAGACCTGGCAGGCCACCGGCTGATCGCCAAGGGTTACCGTCCGTTCACAGGGCAACCTGCCGGAAGTCGCCAAGCAGCTCCCGCAGGCGCGCCAGAAACGCGCCGGCTTCCGCGCCATTGATGGCGCGATGATCGTAGCTCAGCGATAGCGGCAGCATCTTGCGGGGTTGAAAGGCGGCGCCATCCCACTGCGGGCGCACCGCCATGCGCCCGACACCGAGTATCGCCACTTCCGGCGCATTGATGATCGGCGTAAACCCGGTGCCGCCGATGGCGCCCAGGCTCGAGACGCTGAAGGTACCGCCCTGCATCTCGCTCGGCTTGAGCTTGCGCTCCCGCGCTCGTTCGGCCAGCTCCAGGATCTCGCTCGAGAGCTCCCAGATACCTTTCTCATCAGCGTTCGCTATGACCGGTACAACCAGCCCGTGGGGGGTATCCACGGCGATACCGACATTGACGTAGCGCTTCAGAATGAAGTTCCTGACCTCGGCATCGAGCGATGCGTTGACGGTAGGAAACTCTTTCAGCAGCACCGTGCAGGCTTTGATAATGAACGCCAGCGGGGTGACCTTGATCCCCTTCTGCTCCGCCTGCGCCTTCAGGGACTTCCGAAAGTCTTCAAGATCGGTAAGGTCTGCTTCATCGTGGTTGGTCACGTGTGGCAGGTTCAGCCAGGACCGGTGCAGGTTCTCCGCCCCAGCCGCCCGCGTTCGCCCGAGCGGCTTGAGCTCGGTCTCGCCGAACTTCGAGAAGTCGATCGCCGGTACCGGTGGGATTCCACCACCAGCTGTGGCGGCGGCGGGGCTTTCGAGCCGCTGCTTAACAAAGTTCTGAACGTCTTCGCGGAGGATGCGGCCCTTATCGCCAGTGCCGCCGACCGCCGTTAGGTCGACGCCGAATGCCCGGGCCAGCCGCCGTATCGAGGGACTGGCGTAAACGGCGGTTCCGGCTGCCGGCTGGGGCGCCGGCTCGCTGGCCCCGGCCGGAGCCGCAGCGGGGGTTGCGGCGAGAGCCCCGGCACCGGTGTCGGCGGCTGGTGCGGCGGCCGCCGTGCCTGCATCTGCCGCCGGCGCGTCGACCTGAGCCTCCGTTGCTGCAACCTCAGCCGGCGCGGCTTCAACAGTGGCCTCCCCCGCAGCGTCGGTAGCGCCGCTACCGCCGGCCTCGAGCTCGGCAATCACATCACCTTCGGCGACCTCGTCACCGACGGCGACGGTGAACCGGACCACCGTTCCATCGGTCGTTGCCGGCACCTCCATGGACGCTTTGTCTGACTCGACAACGATCAGCGGATCATCGGCGGCAACCGCAGCGCCTTCAGCGACGCAGAGCTCGATGACTTCGACGCTATCGACGTCACCGATGTCAGGGATTCGAATTTCTGTCGGCATGGGACCTTCCAGTTGCTGCTCGGGCAGGGGCGCTCGGTTCAGACGGTACTCATACCGTCCGGGGATTTGGTTTGTCCGGCTCGATGTTGAGCTCGTCGCGGGCACGCAGTACCACATCGCTCGACACTTTCTGCTGCGCCGCGAGCTGGGCCAGGGCCGCCAGCGTCACAAACTTCCGGTCGACCTCGAAGAAGTGGCGCAGCTGCTCCCGGGTATCGCTGCGACCAAAACCATCGGTGCCCAGCACGTGCAACGGGGCGTCAACCTGCCCCCGCAGCGGTTCGACCAGCGCACGCACGTAGTCGCTGGAGACGATGATGGGATCATCGCCCTCGAGCAGGCGTGCCGCGTGGCTCTGGCGCGGCGGCTCGTCCGGGTGCAGCAGGTTCCAGCGCGCGACGTCCTGACCATCCCGGGCCAGCTCGGTGAAGCTGGTCACGCTGTAGACGTCGACCTCAACCTCGTAGTCCTGCGCCAGCTGCTCGGCGGCCGCCTCCACTTCGCGCAGCACCGTGCCTGCACCGAGCAGCCGCACACGTTTGCCGCTGCTCTTACCGACGGTGCGCAGGCGGTACAGGCCCTTGAGGATATCCGCGGCCAGAGCGTCCCGTTCCGCACCTTCCGAACCCGGCATGGGCGGCTGCACGTAGGCTTCGTTCATCACCGTCAGGTAAAAGAACACGCGCTCGCCGTCACCGTACATACGCCGCAGCCCGTCCTGCACGATAACCGCGAGCTCATAGCCGTAGCACGGGTCGTAGCAGACACAGTTGGGAATGGTATTGGCCAGCACGTGACTATGGCCGTCCTGGTGCTGCAGTCCTTCCCCGTTCAGCGTGGTACGCCCTGCAGTCCCGCCGAGGAGGAAACCCCGGGCCCGCATGTCGCCGGCCGCCCAGGCCAGATCCCCGACCCGCTGGAAGCCGAACATCGAGTAGTAGATGTAGAACGGGATGAGCGTGTATTGATGCGTGCTGTAAGAGGTTGCGGCGGCCATCCAGGCGGCGAAGGCTCCAGCTTCGTTGATCCCCTCCTCCAGCACCTGCCCGTCTGCGGACTCCCGGTAGGCTGCAATCTCGCCGCTGTCCTCCGGCTCGTACAGCTGGCCGCTGGACGAGTAGATGCCGAGCTGTCGGAACAGGCCTTCCATGCCGAAGGTCCGGGCCTCGTCAGGCACGATCGGCACGATCCGGTCCCGCAGGCCTTTGTCGCGCAGCAGCGTACTCAGGATCCGGACGAACACCATGGTGGTCGAGTTGGTCCGCTCCCCGGAACCTTTCAGCACGGTTTCGAAGGCCGATAGCTCCGGCACCGGCAGCCGCTCCTCATTCACCCGCCGCTGCGGCAGGTAACCGCCGAGCTGCGCACGCCGCTGTTTCAGGTAGGTGATCTCCGGCGAGTCTTCCGCCGGCCGGTAGTAGGGCACCTGCTCCAGATCCGAGTCCGACAGAGGCAGCCCGAAGCGGTCGCGGAAGTGCTTCAACCCGTCGAGATCAAGCTTCTTCACCTGGTGCGTATCGTTTTCCGACTCGCCGGCATCTCCCATGCCGTAGCCCTTAACGGTCTTCGCCAGGATCACCGTGGGCTGGCCGGTATGGTTCACCGCTGCATGGTAAGCCGCGTAGAGCTTGAACGGATCGTGCCCGCCGCGGTTCAGCTTATTGATGTCTGCATCGCTCAGATGCTCGACCATCTTCGCAAGCTCCGGGTCACGGCCGAACAGGTGCTCCCGCACGTAAGCACCACCCTTGGCCTTGAAGTTCTGATACTCGCCGTCGACCGCTTCATCCATGACCTGCTGCATGAGGCCGAGCTTGTCCTTGGCGAACAGCGGATCCCAGAGCCGGCCCCAGACGACCTTGATCACGTTCCAACCCGCGCCGCGGAACAGGCCTTCCAGCTCCTGAATGATCTTACCGTTCCCGCGCACCGGACCATCGAGGCGCTGCAGGTTGCAGTTGACGACAAAAATCAGGTTGTCCAGCTTCTCGCGGCCGGCCATGGACAGCGCGCCCATTGACTCCGGCTCGTCCATTTCACCGTCGCCGAGGAACGCCCAGACCTTGCGATCGGACTGCGGCACCAGCCCGCGCCGGTCCAGGTACTTCATGATGTGTGCCTGGTAGATCGCCTGCAGCGGCCCGAGCCCCATGGACACGGTGGGAAACTGCCAGTAGTCCGGCATCAGATACGGGTGCGGATAGGACGACAGGCCATCACCGTCGACCTCGCGGCGGAAGTTATCGAGCTGCGCTTCGTTCAGGCGCCCCTCCAGATAAGACCGCGCGTAGACCCCGGGGCTGGCGTGCCCCTGGTAGTAAATAAGGTCGCCGCCGTGTTCGTCCGTCGGCGCCCGGAAGAAATAGTTGAACCCGACGTCGTAGAGCGTCGCCGACGAGGCAAAGCTAGAGATGTGACCGCCGAGATCACCCGGCCGCTGGTTGGCGCGCACGACCATGGCCAACGCGTTCCAGCGGATCAGCGAGCGGATTCGTCGCTCCATGAACAGGTCGCCGGGCATCAGCGCTTCCTGATCGACCGGTATCGTGTTCCGGTACGGCGTCGTGATCGTGTACGGCAGCTGCGCGCCCAGCTTGGTCATGCGCGCCGACAGGCGCGTCAGCAGAAAGTTTGCCCGCTCGATCCCCTCCTGCTGGAGCACGTTTTCCAGCGCATCGAGCCATTCCTGGGTCTCATCGCTGTTGGCATCGTGCGTTCGTGCTATCGCCACAGAACTCTCCCGTCTCTGGTTTTGTCTGTCCGGTATCAGTCCGTCAGGTATGTGTCGGGTCCGCTGCGCGAGCAATTACTTTCCGGGCATCAACCTGTGGGCCCGCGCGGCTGGTCGCTCCGCAAGCATCGCTCAAACCGGATCTGCCCGCCCAGCCGCCCTGCGCAGCTGCCGGTTCAGAACCCGCGCCCAGTCGAAGCTCGGCCCCGGATCGGTCTTGCGCCCTGGCGCAATCTGCTGGTGGCCGACGATCCGCTCGGCGCTGAGCCGAGGGTAGGTCCGCAGCAGCGTATCGAGTATGCGATCCAGTTGCCGGTACTGACTTTGGGTATAGCTGCGCTCATCGGTTCCTTCCAGCTCGATCCCGATTGCATAGTCGTTGCACCCTGGCCGGCCGTCCCAGCCTGACACCCCCGCATGCCAGGCGCGCTGGTCGAAGGGAACAAACTGGGTGATACGCCCGCGACGGCTGACCAGCAGGTGCGCCGACACCTTCAACGACCTGAGGTCTTCGAGCTCCGGCGCGATCGAGCAATCGAGCTCATTGCAGAACAGTGCCTCGACCTCGCCGCCACCGAAGCGCCCGGGCGGCAGCGAGATATTGTGCAGCACTACGAGGTCGATCGTCGCGCCCGGTGGTCGCGCATCGGCGTTCGGCGACGGCAGCCGGCGGACGCCGCGCAGCCAGTGATCTGCGGTCACCTGCACGACACCTGACGCCTATCCCTTTGCTGCCGGCCAGCGGTAATCATGAGACCATTCTACCCGATTCGTTTTTTGCAACGGCGGAACCGCTTGGCGAACCCGAACCCCAACCTGGCGGACCAGTACACACCTACGACAGCCCACGATCACGGCGATCCGCAGCTCGGCATCCGCCGGGGCCGGCGCCAACCGGCCGTCACCTGGCCGCCCCAGAAGCAGCAGGACGAACGGTGGCAGGTCCGAAGCCGACAGATCGGAACGTGACCGATCAATCGGGGGACAGATCGAAAGCTGACAGATCGGATTTTGAATGAGCAGCACAGAGACACAGAGCAATTCGATTCACAACCGCAGCTGGGATCTCGAAGACCCGTGGCTGCGGGCGGCCATCGTCAACAACGTGCGGGCGGCGCTGGCCGAGGATCTGGGCAGCGGTGACATCACCGCGCAGCTGATTCCCAAAGAGCGCCTGGCGGATGGCAGGGTTATCACCCGCGAGACCGGAATCATGGCCGGTATTCCCTGGGCCGAGCGGACCGCAAAAGTGATCGATCCGGAGCTCGAGGTACGGTGGCTGGTCGCCGATGGCGATCGGCTCAGCGCCGGACAGAAGCTCTTCGAAATCTCCGGCCGCGCCCGCTCGATTCTGACGGCGGAACGCACGATGCTGAACTTCGTTCAGCTGCTGTCCGGCACCGCAACTCAAACCGCGCGCTACGTCGCCCTCGTTGCCGGGACCCGCGCCCGGGTTCTCGATACGCGCAAAACCCTGCCCGGCTTACGCCTGGCGCAGAAGTACGCCGTGACCTGCGGCGGTGGCTACAACCACCGTATCGGCCTGTTCGACGCGTACCTGATCAAAGAAAACCATATCTTCGCGGCGGGCAGCATCGCGGCCGCGGTGTCGATGGCACAGCGCAACCATCCCGGGCGACCGGTGGAAGTGGAAGTGGAACGGCGCGAGCAGCTCGAAGCCGCAATGGCCGCCGGTGCTGATATCGTCATGCTCGACAACTTCTCGCTCGCGGAAACCCGCGAGGCCGTGGCGCTCGCCGCCGGCCGCGTGCTGCTCGAGGCGTCCGGCAATGTGGATGAGAAAACCATCACGGCAATTGCCGAAACGGGCGTGGACTATATTTCGAGTGGCAACCTGACAAAACAGATCGTGCCGCTGGATCTGTCGATGCGCTTCGAGGAGCGCGCGGGCTGATCCGGTTGGACAGCCGCTCCACCGTAATAGCAAACGCAACTGCAGGGACAGCATGACGCGCTGGCAAGCCTTCGGCATTCACCTGGCGATCAGCCTCGCCATCTTTGTGGCCCTGATGGGGCTGGTCATCCTGGTCTGGTACCCGCAGTTCTTCTTCGTTACCGACGGCGGCTGGCCAGGCGTGCGCATCATCGTGCTCGTCGACCTGGTGCTCGGACCGCTGCTGACGCTGATCGTGTTCCGAGCCGGCAAGCCGGGGCTGAAGCTCGATCTGACGCTGATCGGCCTGTTCCAGGCGATCTGCCTGATCGCCGGCACCTACGTGGTCTACGAGGAGCGGCCGATCGCACTGGTTTACTCCGACGGCCAGTTCAACAGCATGACGCGAGCCGAGCTTCTCGCCAACGACGTCAATCCGGCGGTGCTGGATCAGTTTCCAGGGCGCGAGCCGAAGTGGCTTATGGTTGCGTTACCGAAAGATCCCAGCGCGCAGACGATCATCCGGCGCGAAGCGCTGGCTGCCGGACGCAGCACCGCGTTTCTCTCTGACTTCTACCGCCCCTTCGATGCGGCGCATCCGCTGGTCGCGGACGACGAGGAGCCGCTCGCAGAACTCGAGAAGCAGGACGACAAGTACAGCAACGCCCTGGGTTCTTTCCTCGCCCAGCAGGGCTACGAGGCGGAGGCGCTGCGATTTTACCCGCACGCTGGCCGTTTCAACTACATGTACCTGGCGTTCGATCGCAGCACCAGCGAATTCGTCGGCCTGCTGGAAACCCCAGCACCGCAATGACCCCGGCGTTCAACCGCCTGCGCCCTTGGGCTGGCGGCTCTGCCGCCAGCGCTTGAACCAGACCCGCGGCGGCGGTGTTTCGCCAACGCCGCCGAGGCGCCCCTGCTGCACCCGCGCCCGCTCCACCCAGTCGGTATCACCGGCCTCGAGCGCACGCCGCTCAAACTCTGCGAACCACTGCCGCGCCAGCTGCGGCTGTCGATCCACATGGTTGCGCATCCAGCGGCCGAAGTGCGCCTTGATCCGTTCGTAAGACTCCACGCTGCGCCCCTGCTGATCGTAGAGCCCAACGAGGGCCGCGAGCGTCGACAGCGCGCGCGGGTTACGCCGCAACGCGTCGAGCAGCAGGGATTCCGGATCTTCGTTCTCCTGTAGCGCGACGAGCCCGGACGGCATCGGCGGCGCCGGCAGCAGCCGCTGCACGGCTTCGCTCTGCCGCAGCGCAAGGAATCGCGCGTACCGTTCCAGGGCATCGGTATTCCAGGGGTCGGCGATGCGTGCCTTGCGGAACTCCGCCAGGGCGTCGTTGAAGTGGTTGACCATATCCCCGATCGCGCCGCGCTGCGCGGCCAACCGGCCGTCGCGCTCGGCACTCAGCGCCAGCATCAGCCACGGTAGGCCGCGTTCCGGCAGTACTGCAGTCGTTGCCCGCGCGAAGGCGAGCTGGGCCTGCGGCGAGCTTCGGTAGCGGGCGCTGCCGAACAGGTCCTGCTGGCCCGCAAACACGGCCAGCGCCATTACCTCGACCAGAAATCCAGCCAGCAGGACCAGCCCGATGAACAGCAGCAGCGACCATGACACCCGCGCGCGGCGCGACGGCGGAGCGGATACCGTAGTATTGCCGGGGGGATACAGGGTCCAGGCCAGAATGCCGCCCATGGCGAAGGCAAGCGTTGGGGTGTAGACGATGAAGTTCACCAATGCATGCGCACAGGCCAACGTCAGGGCGAGCCAGCCACCAAGGCGGCCGAGCCGCCAGGACGATTGTGGCCGCAGCAGCCCGAGCAGCAGCTGCACCCCGCAGACGAACCCAAGCAGCAGCAGCGGCCAGAGCAGCCAGGGCCCCCCTTCCACGAGCAGCTGCAGGTAATCGTTATGCACGAAGGAACCACCGGAGGTTTGATCCTCCGTCGAGCGAAGCGCGCCGTAGAATAGGCTAAAGGTCAAGGGCCCGGTTCCGTGGATCGAACCCTGCGCATAAGCATCGAGCGCGGCCGTCAGGAGCAGCAGCCGCTCGCTGGTGGACGGATCCGTAACCACCGACTCCGCCAGCGATTTCTGCAGCGACGTCGAGGCCTGATACGCGATCAGCGCCGCCACGGCGGCGGCGCTGATTAGCACGAGCACACGACGCAGCGGCAGGCGCCCAGCGCAGGCCAGCCCCAGCCAGCAGACCAGGGCGATGACCGCGAGCCCGGTACCGGCCCGGCTGCCGGTCGCGAACAGCACCAGCAGCAGCAGCAGGCTGGCCGCCATTACTGCCAGAAACCGGGGTTGACCGCGGGCACCTTCGCGCAGCACATCATGCATCCACGGCACCCAGGCGAGATACAGCAGGCAAGCCAGGGCCGATGCATCGGACAGCGGGTCATAGGGCCGCTGGCCGGTTGTCAGCAGCCGATGGGCAGCAATACCACAGGCCAGCCAGACCAACGCCCAGGGCAGCGCCAGACCCCACTCGATCCTGCGGTCGAGCACGCGCAGCCGTTCGCCAAGGCTCGCGAAGGCGAGATAACTGATAGGGCCAGCTGCCAGCAGCCAGGCACCGGCAATACTGGTTTCGGGGCTAGTAGAAGCCAGCGCGTGCTGGCCGGTGAGACAGACCAGCGTGAGCAACGCCGCACTGGAGGCAAAGGGACTACCTGCAGCCGCCTGGGCCGCAGCGGCAGGTCCACAGAGGCCGATCAGCGCTAACAGCGCCGCAATCCCTGCGAACAGAAACGCAAGGTTGTAGGACGGGCCGTAGAAGAAGGCAAAGCCAAGCGCCGCGAGCAGCAACAGAACGGGGGTACCCGCCAGCGTGACCAGCGCCATCCAGCGCTTCGACGCGACGCCAGCAGCCATCAGGATCGGGTATCCGGAGTGGTGCAGAGATCAGAACTGCGGCAGCACTGCGGTGCCCGGCGTGGTTCGGCAGCCGCGCGGTAAGCCGTGCTGCACGGCGGACCTTCGGCGGCGCGAAGCTGCTGGTTCACGGGAGCGCTATGAGCCACGGATGAGGAACGGGGAGGCAACTGAAGTCCTGGTGGTGCCGGAACGCGGAATCGAACCGCGGACCTACTGATTACGAATCAGTCGCTCTACCAACTGAGCTATTCCGGCCGCTGCCGTGTCGGGCGGCGCGCAGGATAGCCCGTTTAGAGCGCCAAAAGAAGCGGCGGCCACGCGCCTTGCGCTCCTGTACCTACGGGCAGGGCGTCTTTGCCGGAAAAATCAGACACACGGTTTCACCGTCCGAAGTGGCCGAGAACCGGTAGGTGGTGCCGTCACCCGCAGCGATGGCGTAGGTGATGGTGCCGTCGTCCTGCGGATCCCAGCCAATCACGGCAGTGATCCCTGCTTTGTCGGCCAGATCGACAGCATAAGCACCGGTGCGCAGGCGAAAGTCTTCCTGGAAGACCTCGATCGTAGCCATGTTGGAAATCAGAACACCGCGTTCGGACGTCGCCACGTAGTCCCTATACGCGGGCAGCGCGAAGGCGCCGAGAATAGAGATGATGCCGACGCTGATCATCAGCTCCGTGAGGGTGAAGCCCCGCTGAGCGCGGCGACCCAGCTGGTGACCGGCAGCAGGGCGAGTCTTGGGAAACTGCCGCCCCTGCCAGAGGGGGTAATTTCGGGTCATGTCGTTGCCTCCCGGCCTGTCCAAGAGTGACTCGGTTAGTACTGTAGCAGAAACAAAAACGGGGTCCCTGAGGACCCCGTCGCATCTACACAGGCAGACCTCAGCAGTCTGGGTTGAGGTCCGGAGACCAGCACACCAGCGTGCTATCAACGGACGTGAAGCTGCCGTAATCCGGACGCTGAATCGTCAGGATCAGGTTGGCGTCGGCGATCGTACCTGAGGTCAGCGCAACACCAACCGCGCCGGTGGTGTTTACTCCCAAGCCAGCAACATACGGCGCGCCACCTTCCGGTGCCGTTGCATTACCGACTTCACCAGCAATCTTGTTAAGCCACTCGTCAGTTGCGTCATGAGCGCCGCTGATGTTGACGACGGTATCGGTGCCCAGTGAGAGTTCGGTGCGCAGACGCTGGTACTCGTTACGAACGAAGCGGATAGCCTGCTCGTAGTGCGTGTTCATCTTCGCGGTGTTGGTCGTTTCGATGTAATCCTGATACGCCGGCAGCGCCACAGCGGCAAGAATGCCGATGATGGCTACGACGATCATCAGTTCGATCAAGGTAAAACCTTTTTGGATTGACTTAATCATTGACTGTTAGCTCCAGTGTGTTGGTCAAAATTGAATCCGGTCAGTCCTAATTCGCCCGAGAGACGCAGTCAGAGGTTACGCCCTGGGTATCGAATCTCGCCGTACTCGCACGTGGAGGTGCAACGGCTGTGCCAGATTTGCTCAGAGCTCTCGACGTACCCCCCTAACCGACTGTTTTTCCTGACTATAGGGTCTGCCGAGGGCGCTCGGGATGAGTTCCGGCGCTCACGCCGGAAGGGTCCGTATCCCGAGTTTGCGGCCTCGCAGGGTCAGGAGGTGACGAATCCTGTCAGCTCCGAGTGTGACGTCTGCGGACACCTTTGTGAACCCGGTCTCAGGGTTCGGCTCGGCTCGGTCACAAGGCATCTCAGAGCACGTCACAGACGGGTTGCACCGGTCGCGGTCGAAGCCTCGTCGGGTAACCTGTCAACTGCCGCTGCTGCAGCCGTACCGACCCCCGAACCATAGCAAGCGGTGTTGATTCTGCAGGCGGCGATGCAGTGGCGAGGCACCGCGCCAGACAGCGCTGATGTGCAGTTGGTGCGTCGTAACCGACTGCCGAATCGAACTGTGACCGCTTTATCGACAGTAAGGTGACACAGGATTAGACTCCAGCCGCCTACCGTGGGTATCGTGGATTTCGACTATTAAGCCGTCGGAATCGTGCGATTGTGAGCGTCGTCCGGGCGAACTACCCTGATTGGCAGCGACGAGATCCGGCGGTGACGAGATTCGGCGTTTTCGGCGTTTGGGAAGGCACACTACTGCAACACACCGCCACCGGGCGGCAGATACCACGCACGGCCCCGGCGGCGACTTGCGCACTCCGCCAACGCTCGTGATCAGTGGTGGGTGCGGTCACTGCGCACCAATCGCTGCACAGCAGCCTGCGCCGCTAATGGCACATTAACTGCTGATGACACGTTAAATGACACATTAAGTGACGCAGTAGCTGGCGCAGCCACGGACAGAGGATGACGATTGCCTGCACCCAGGCCAGTAGCGACAAGACTTCGAACGAGACTGCCCGAAGCAAGAAGGCGCTGAGCGAACAAGCCTGGAACTTGAGCGCCGGGATATGCAGAGGCCGGACAGAGAAAGTCCGGAAAAGAAAGACCGGAGAAAAGAGACCGGACAGGAGAGACCGGAAAAGAACCCGGAACAGGAACGTGACACGGCATATGCCGGACGAACAACCAACGTCGAGCCTCATGACTCAGGCACCAGCGGACAGTCACAGATGGCCTTCGGCACAACAGCAAGAACCTCAGGTGTTCGACAAGGATTTCTGTAGTACATGGCATCGGAACCGATTCCTCTAAGCGGACTGGCACGACGACTGGTTGACCAGAGCGTCGTTCCGGCCGACATCGCAGCCAAGGCTGGTGCCGAAGCCCGTCAGCAGGGCATGGCGTTCGTCACCTATCTTGTCCAGAACGGTATCGCCGAAGCGCGGACGATCGCCACGCAGGCTGCCGAAGAGTTCGGCGTGCCGCTCATGGACCTGTCGAGCTTCGACCTGAGCCTGATCCCCAAGGACCTGGTCAACGACAAGCTGATCCGGCAGCACAGTGCGCTGCCACTGGTACGCCGTGGGGTGCGGCTCTTCGTTGCCGTGTCCGATCCGACCAATCTGCAGGCCCTGGACGAGATCAAGTTCCAGACCGGCGTCACCACGGAAGCAGTGCTGGTCGAAGAAGACAAGCTCTCGGCCATCATCGAGCGCTTTCTCGAGAGCAAAGAAGATGACGGTCTGGGGGATCTCGGCGACGACGACCTCGAAGACCTCGACATGGCGGCCTACGAGGGCAACGAGGAGGAGGACGAAACCTCCGCCGCCGACGAGACGCCCATCGTCCGCTTCGTCAATAAGATGTTGCTCGACGCGATCAAAGGCGGTTCCTCGGACATCCATTTTGAGCCTTACGAGAAGAGCTACCGGATCCGGTTTCGGACTGACGGGGTTCTCCACGAGGTGTCCCGCCCGCCGCAGAATCTCGCGACCCGGCTCGCCGCGCGGCTGAAAGTCATGTCGGAGATGGACATCTCGGAACGGCGCATCCCTCAGGATGGCCGGATCAAGATGAAGCTGTCGAAGACCAAAGCCATCGACTTCCGGGTGAATACGCTCCCGACGCTGTGGGGCGAAAAGCTCGTGCTGCGGATCCTCGATCCATCGAGCGCCAAGATGGGCATCGAGATGCTCGGCTTCGAAGACGTGCAGCGCGACATGCTGATGGACGCCCTGCACCGACCTCAGGGCATGATTCTGGTCACCGGGCCCACCGGTAGCGGCAAGACTGTTACCCTCTACACCGGCCTCAACATACTCAACACGTCGGAGCGAAACATCGCGACCGCGGAGGATCCCGTCGAGATCAACCTCGAGGGGATCAATCAGGTCAACGTGAACAACAAGGTTGGGCTCGACTTCGCCTCGGCGCTGCGATCGTTTCTGCGCCAGGACCCCGACATCGTCATGGTTGGCGAAATACGCGATATGGAAAAGGCGGAAATCGCCATCAAGGCGGCGCAGACCGGACACATGGTGCTCTCGACTCTGCATACCAACTCGGCCCCGGAGACGCTGACCCGCCTGCGCAACATGGGAGTACCGGCGTTCAACCTGGCCACTTCGGTAAACCTGATCATCGCCCAGCGCCTGGCCCGGCGCCTGTGCAACCACTGCAAACAGGTTATCGATGTACCCCGAGAAACCCTTCTGTCAGAAGGCTTTACGGAAGCAGACCTCGAAGAAGGGATTGAAATCTACGACGCGAGCGAAAACGGCTGCGACAAGTGCAAATCGGGCTACAAAGGCCGTGTAGGAATCTATGAAGTAGTTAAAATCACGGATGAACTTGCACGGATTATCATGGAAGACGGGAACAGCATTCAGCTTGCGGACCAGGCACGCGTACACGGCTTCAACGATCTCCGTCGTTCCGGACTGCTCAAGGTGAAGCAGGGGCTCACGAGCCTGACCGAAGTCAATCGCGTGACCTCTGGTCACTGAGCTAACGTCGGAACACACAAGCTATGGCCGAAAGCGCAGTATTCGTCTGGGAAGGCACCGATAAACAGGGCCGCAAGACCAAAGGCGAAATTTCGAGCATCAACCCCGCGATCGCAAAAGCTGAGCTGCGTCGCCAGGGTATTAAGGCCAACAAGGTCCGCAAGAAGTCCGCCGGCATGAGCCTCGGCGGCGGCGGCAGCGTCAAGCCCGCCGACATCGCCCTCTTTACCCGCCAGATGGCGACCATGATGAAAGCCGGCGTACCGCTGGTGCAGGCCTTCGAAATCGTGGCCGACGGTCTCGACAAAGCGAAAGTGGCCGCACTGGTGCGTACCATCCGGGACGACGTGGCAAGCGGTAATAGCTTCGCCTCCGCGATCCGCAAGCACCCCGAGCACTTCGACGACCTGTTCTGCAACCTGATCGATGCCGGTGAGCAATCCGGTG